>CAKZKQ010000460.1 GCA_937123825.1 uncultured Pseudomonadota bacterium | reverse complement strand
CCAGAGGCTGAAGGCGATAAGCCCGAGGCGCCCGAGCCTCAAGAGGCCAAGCCCGTCCCGGTCCCTGTCCCTGCGCCGCCACCTCCTGCCCCGGCGCCGCCCAGTGCCGATCTTCAGGGGACCGTCAAAATCCATAAGGACAGCAAGGGTTTTCAGGTCCTCGTCGATGGCAAACCCTTCATGATCCGTGGCATGAACTGGGGCTACATCCCCATTGGGAAGAACTACGCTTATTCGCTCTGGACCCAGCCCGAGGCGCTGATCAAGGAGGTCCTCGACTACGAGATGGGGCTCATGCAAGACATGGGCGTCAATGCCATCCGTCAGTATGACGACATCCCGCCGCGTTGGGTGGAGTACATCTATAAGAACTATGGGATCTACACCATGGTCAACAACACCATGGGGCGCTATGGGGTGATCATTGACGAGGTCTATGTCCCCCAGACCAACTACGCCGATCCCAGAGTCCGCAAGATGATCAAGGAGCAGGCGGTGGCCTCGCTCCAGCGCTACAAAAATACGCCCGGCCTCCTGATGTACCTGCTGGGCAACGAGAACAACTACGGTCTTGAGTGGAGCAGCTTTGAGATCGAAAACCTGCCCAAGGGCGAGCAGCATGCGGCCAAGGCAGAGTTTTTGTACTCGCTTTTTGGAGAGATCATCGACGCCGTCAAGGGCTTTGACACCGACCACCCGGTGACGATCGCCAACGGCGACCTGCAGTACATCGACCTCATCGCCAAGTACTGCAAGAACATGGACTTGATGGGCTCCAACGTCTATCGGGGCATCTCCTCACGTGATCTCTTTGAGAAGACCCGCGACGTGCTCGACATGCCCATCGTCTACACCGAGTTTGGCGCCGACGCCTACAACGTCGTCGAAAACCGCGAGGATGCCCACAACCAGGCCATCTACCTCCATGGCCTCTGGCAGGAGATCGACGAGCAGAGCTACGGCAAGGGCAGGGTGGGCAACGCTGTGGGCGGCTTCACCTTCCAGTGGAGCGATGGCTGGTGGAAAACCGGCCAGGAGACCAACCTCGATGTCCACGATGTCACCGCGTCATGGGGCAACGGCGGTTATGCCTACGACTTTGTTGAAGGCAAGAACAACATGAACGAGGAGTGGTGGGGGATTTGCGCCAAAGGGCCCGTCGATGAGCGCGGCGTCCAACCCCTCTATCCCCGCACCGCCTACTACGTCCTCAAAGAGGCCTACCGCCTCGACGTCACCTCTCCCAATGTCAGCATTGAAGACATCCGGGCGCACTACAAGCGCATCGACATCGGCACACTCTCGGTCCCGCACCGCGTCCATCAGGTCGATAAGCGCCTTAAAGACATCGAGCTTGTGCGCGTCTCTCAGCTTCGCCTGGAGATGAGGACCTTCACCACCGGCAACAGCGACCGGCGCAACCTCGGCAAGCAGGGGCTGACCTTTGATCGGATGGAGTCGGCCTACGTCGGCTTTGAATCCAAGCCCATGCGAGGGTTGACCGCCAACTTGACGCTCAACGTTCTGGGCAACGTGGCCCTCAACCCCATCGATGACATCTTCTACGAGGCCCGCGGCCGCACCTTGGCCATCCGCGACGCCGAGGGCGAAAACGTCAACCTGCAGGGCATCGAGCGCCTGAAGATCTACAACGCGACCTTTTTGTGGGAGGAGGACTGGTTTACGCTTGAGGGCTTCTTCCGCAGCGGCCACTACCACTGGGGCTACGAGGGCGACTTCTTTGGCATCTACCGCGAGGCCAACTACCAGGACGCCATCGACACCTACGACGCCAACGCCCCCGCAGGGGTCGTCTTCACCGGAAAGAAGGCGCTCTCTGGGCTGAAGGTCGCCATGGGCCCCGAACTCTACTGGGGCGCCAACCCGTCGGTGGTCGTCAAATACTATCGCCAGACCCCCCGCGCCGAGTTTTCCATCGTCCACCAGGAGGACATCACTCAACAGGGCACCGTGGCCAGCACCGTGGCGGTGCCCGAGCCCGTCACGCGCAAGACGGCCCTCTTTGTGGGCCTCAAGCTTGGCGGCGGTCTCAAGCTGGAGCTTGGCGGCATCTTTGCGGGCACCGAGCGCCTGGGCGCCTCGTTCCGCCGCGCCGAGAAATCCTCCGACGCGCGCACCTACCTGGACTCGGGTTACTTCATCCTCGACGATGAGATCGCCCTCATCGACACGCTGGGCACCAAGGCCCGGTTGACCTGGGACGGCGGCAAGCTCAAGGCCTACGCTCAAGGCGGCATCCAGGGCCTGGTGGCCGACGCCGGCTTTGATCAAACCATCACCTTCACCGGCTGGATGCTCAAGCCCTCCGGGCGCGGCAACCAGGTCTACGCAAACGGCGGCTTTGCCCTCCAGATGGGCCACGTCCAGATCGCGCCCAACATGCTCTTCCAGCGCCCGCTCGAAGGCCCGCTGCCCCTCATCAACGACTTCTTCAGCACCGAGACCAACACCTACTTCCCGGCCGTGCGCCCCCGCAACATCCTCGACGACCCCTTTGTCGTCCTGGAGAACCGCGAGATGTTGGCCTTTGAGCTCTTGTTGGCCTACGACCCGACCCCGGCCACGTGGATGTGGCAGTGGGACAACGACCGCAAGGAAGACGCCGATTTTTCGGCGTCGCTGGACTTTGTCTACCGCATCCTGCCCACCAGCCGCGACGCCCGGCTCTTCTTCACCGAGCGCGGCCAACTGGCGGCCTTCGGCGCCGCGCCCCCCGCGCTCGACACCTGGGACGTCAACGCCCGCATCGTGGCCAACCCCATGGCCAAGATGAAGCTCGTCACGCGCCTCTACGCGGGTCTGGGGCAGGCCAACGGCGACAGCGACCGCGCGGTGACGCGCTTTGGCGGCGATGCGCGCCTGGTCTGGGACCGCGCCGCCTTGTCCACCTTTGTCCGGGTCAACGACTGGGGTCCCTACGACTTCCACCGCGACTTCAACCTCACCTTCCCGTTGCAGTTGATGGCGGACCTGTCCTGGGGCACCCGCATGGACATTTTGCGCAACTTCGACAGCCGTTTCGGCATTCGGGGCAAATTGCGCTACCTTGATGAGAACTCTCCCACGGGGCTTGTCTTGCCCGAAGGCAACGAACCCTGGGCCAACGAGTACGAAATCATGACCTACTTCCGGCTCTCGCTCTAAGCGTTGGAACGCCAGTGAAGAGATGCCTTGTCGGCGCACCTTGTGGGGTGTGCTGGCGCGTAGGAGGAACACGACATGAGACTTTGCGCTGCTTTGGTGGGCTTGATGCTTTGTGTGGGCGCGCTGGGATGCACCCAGCCCGAAGCGCCCCAATACCTTTACGGCAACAACCTGGCGCTGATTGAACTCAACCTCACCAGCATCAACATGGGCATCCATCCCGACACCACGGTGCTCGATGATGAGAGCAATCCGTTTCGTCACAGCGCCATCGGCGACGAGACCAAGTGGGTCCTCAACGATCAGCCCAACCCCGTGGCGGGGTTCTACAGTTGGTCCACGCAACTGGCCTACATCCCCACCGGCGAGCACCAGTACTATACGGCGCTCAAGCTCAAGGCCATCTTTGAAGAGGCGGCCGTGGATCCGGTCTTGCTGCCCGTCGTGCGCGACATGGCCATCGCCGCCTTTCAATCCGTCCTCGACAACTTCCCCGGCAGCGTCACCTTTGACGCCACCGGCACCGTGCCCTTCAGCCTGCCCCCGCTGGCCTACAACCAGATCCTCGACATGGGCGGCACGGTGGAGAACGGCTGGGTGTTGATCGAAACCGTCAACGGCGGCGCCGAAGTCATTCGGCGCGACGCCCCCTGATGAGGTCCAGACAATGATGATGAAACACACCCATGTCCTTGTCTGCCTGGGCGCCCTGACGCTGGCGTCGTTGATCGGATGCAGACCCGAGCCCGGCGATCCCGACTACGCCAGCCAGGAGGCGTTTGATTTTGAGCGCGAAGAGCCCGTGGTCACCTTCCTGCCAGGCCCCGACCCCTTTGAAGACGGCAGCCAGCGCCTGAGCATGGACATCTTCTACGAGGGCGGCGCCAGCCTGCGCATCCCCGTCGATGGTGTCACGCGCCACTTCTTCATCTACGCCGATGAGTTCTCCGGGCAGTTGACCTTTGGCGTGGCCCCCTCCAACGAGCGCATCGAAGGTCTGGCCTCCGATGAGTTCACCCACGCTGGTGGCCCCTGGTGGGGTGGCGGCGTGCACTGGGAAGACGTCCCCCAGGACCTGTCTCGTTGGGGCCGCCTGGTGATCAGCCTGCGCTCTGACAACGCGGCTTTCGCCGACGTCGAGCTGGCCATGGAGGGCGGCGGTGGTGTGGGCAGCGTCCAGGCCGCCGACTATGGCTACACCAACGACGGGCGGTGGCACACGCTCATCATCCCGCTGGTGGACTTTGCAAACCAGGGTGTCGACCTGACCAGCGTCTCCATCCCGCTGCGCTTTGGCGGCGACGGCGGCCAGGCTGGCGACACCCTTCTGATGGACAACGTCTACTTCTCGCCCTGATCGGGTTCGCCGCCAGACCTGTTGCATTCCTTGTCTTTTGAGGCCGCCCATGTTGCACGGCCACAACGCTTTGTAGCGTTTTATTGCCGTTGTTGACGGCCTCAACGCCCTTGGTTTGGTCCGTTTACCAGTGCCGCGCCTCTTTTGTCGTATGCCTTCGTTGAGGCCCCCTTTACCAAACGATGAAGAGGGGCAACGCAGTCCCTTCCAACCGCCTTCACGAGCGCCGTCAAAACATGAACACAAACCCCGAGCAGCCTTGGAGCATCCACGTCAGCGCAAAAGACACTGAGCTGCGCCTCACCAAAGGCGCGCTGGCTGTGCCTGAAGGGCTCACCCCCACGATCATCACGCTGGATGAAGACCAGCGCTTTCAAACCATCGAAGGGTTCGGCGCCTCATTCACCGAGGCGTCCGCCATCGCCCTGGCCGCCCTCAGCCCCGACCAGCGCCAGGAGGTCCTCAAGGCCTACTTCGACCCCGTCCACGGCCACGGCTACACCCTGGCCAGGACCCACATCAACAGCTGCGACTTCAGCACCGGAGACTGGGACTACATCAACGAAGGGGACACCTCGCTGGAGAGCTTCTCGCTGGAGCACGACGAAGCGCTGCTCTTCCCCCTGATCCGCGACGCCTGCAAAGTCGCAGGCAGACCCATCAAGCTCGTGGCGTCGCCCTGGAGCCCTCCAGCCTGGATGAAGAGCAACGGGGACATGAAGCACGGCGGGACGCTCCTGGAGCCATACCACGGCCTCTGGGCGCGGTACATTGTCCGCTACGTGCAGGAGGCCACCGCCAAAGGGCTCGACATCTGGGGTCTGACGCTCCAAAACGAACCCCAAGCCGTCCAGGTCTGGGAGTCCTGCATCTACAGCGGCGAAGACCAGCGCGACTTTATCCGCGATCACCTCGGGCCCGCGCTCCACGAAGCGGGCCTGCAGGACGTCAAGTTGATGATCTGGGACCACAACAAGGACGAGATCTTTGACTTCTCGCAGCCCATCTTGAGCGATCCCGACGCCGCCCGCTTTGTCTGGGGCGTCGCCTTCCACTGGTATTCGGGCGACGACTTTGAAAACCTCGACAAAGTCCACCAGGCCTTCCCCGACAAGCCCATGCTCTTTACCGAGGGTTGCATGGAGGGCGGCGTCAAGCTCGGCTCCTGGGCCAGCGCCGAGCGCTACGCACACGACATCCTGGGCGACCTGGAGCACTGGACTGTGGGCTGGATCGATTGGAACATGGCCCTGGACCACACCGGCGGCCCCAACCACGTCGGCAACCTCTGCGACGCCCCCGTCATCGCCGACGCCCGCACCAACACCGTGCACTACCAAAGCAGCTTCTGGGCCATGGGACACTTCAGCCGCTTCATCAAACCCGGTGCCCAAAGGATCCACTCGGCCATCGACCCCGCCTCCGGCCTTGAAAAAACCGCCTTCCTCAACACCGACCAAAGTGTCGCCATGGTCATCCTCAACCGCACCGACAACACCGAAGCCTTCGAAGCCACCCTGCGCGGCCACCGCGTCCAGGCGGCGATGCCTCCCCACTCCATCGCCACCCTCATTTGGGGCGGCCCTGATGGCGTCAGACACCACGGTGGTCACTCGCAATAGCGCTGCTATGGCTTCGCTCCCACCGAGGCCTCTGGGGTGAGTTCAGCCATCTCAGCGCAGTCATTGGCGGTTCAGAACGGGCATATCGTCGTCGCAGGT
>CAKZKQ010000459.1 GCA_937123825.1 uncultured Pseudomonadota bacterium | reverse complement strand
CGGCGTTGGTCACAAAGACATCCAGGTCGCCGTCGGCGTCAAAGTCGCCCAGCGTGGCCGCCTGGCTGTCGTTGTTGCCCAGCGTTTGGCCGCTGTCGAGCAACCCGCCTGCGCCGTCGCCCAGGTAAACCAGGTTGGCGCCGCCGGTGACGGTCACAAAGGCGTCCAGGTCGCCGTCGCCGTCCAAATCACCCAAAGCGACGTCGGTCGAGGCGCCGTTGCCGCCCAAAACCAACTCGGCGCTGAAGAACCCATCGCCGGGATCGTTCAAGTAGACCTCGTCGGGCGCCCCATTGTTGGCGACAAAGACATCCAAAGTGCCGTCGCCATCAAAGTCGCCCGCGTCGATGCCCACGCTGGGGTCGGTGTCGAGCGCCAATCCGGCGTCCACAAAGGTGGCGTCACCCTGGCCAAAGTAGAGGGCGTTGGCGGAGCCCTCATTGGCAAAGAAGGCGTCCTGATTGCCGTCGCCGTTAAAGTCCCCCACGACCACGTCGGCGCTCGAAGCGGTGCCCAGCGCCGCCGCGCCGAGCGTCAGAGTGCCATCGCCGCGCCCCTGATAGACGCGGTTGGGCCCCGCGCTGTGGTTGGCCACGATGGCGTCGGGGGCGGTGTCGTTGTCAAAGTCGCCCACGGCCACAGCGCGGCCATCGTCCGTCCCCAGCCCGCCGCCCTGGCGGACAAAGTTGCCGCGCCCGTCGTTCAAATAGACCTGATCGCCCTGGCCGCCGGCGTTGATTTGGAGCAGGTCCAGGTCACCGTCGGCGTCAAAGTCGGCCAGCATGGTGTCTCGGCCATTTTGCTCCAACAATGCGGGCGAGGCGGCGTTAAAACGCCCAAAACCCCCCTGCGCCTCCACCCGAAACTGCCAGACCAGCGCGTTTTGCAAGGTCTCAAGGTTCTGCCCCTGGAGCCCGGCGCCGATCATCACCGTCACCTCTTCGCCCGGCGCAAAGTCGGTCAGCGCAGTCAACTCCAGGTCGTTGCCGTTGGCCAGCACGGTAACGGGGATGAAGCCGCTGATGCTGCCGTGCATCAAAACGGTGTCGATGGGACCGGGCTCGGCCGCCAGCGCATCAAAGGTGACCGTGACGACGGCATTGGTGGGGACGCCAAAAGCCTCGGCGGCCGGATCCTGAGCCACGGGGGTCAACGGCAGCGGTTCGGCCAGCCAGACCGTGTTGGCTTCGCCGTTCTGGTTGGTCACAAAGACGTCCAGATCCCCGTCCCCATCAAAGTCGCCCACAGCGGCGCCCGTGCTCTCGCCGTTGCCAAGCGCCAGACCCCGGTTTGTGAAGACCCCGGCGCCGTCGTTGAGGTAGAGTTCGTTGGCTTGCTGCAGCACCGAGACCGAAAAGGCGTCCAAATCCCCATCGGCGTCAAAGTCGCCCACGGCCATCTTCTCGGCCGCCAGCCCCAAGAGCGTCTGGGCGTTGGCAAAGCCCCCTGCGCCGTCGCCGGTCCACAGCTCGGCGTTCTGGTTGGTGTGGGCAAAGAGGGCGTCGATGAAGCCGTCGCTGTTGAAGTCCGCCAGCGTCACCCCGCCGGTGTCCCGCACCCCAAAGTCGACCCCAGCGTTGGCAAAGACCCCGGCGCCGTTGTTCAAATAGAGCGCGTTGCTCTGCCCGTTCTGGTTGGCCACCACAGCGTCCAGATCGCCGTCGTTGTCCACGTCGGCCAAATCCACGTCGTCGCTCGTGCTGGCCCCCAAGGCCTGCCCCGAGTCCGAAAAGACGCCCGCGCCGTCGTTGAAATACACGCGCCCAGGCTCGTCGTTGGCGTTGGCCACAAAGGCGTCCAGGTCGCCGTCGCCGTCCAAATCGCCCAGCGCCACCCCCGTCGAGCCCTGGTTGGCGCCCAGCGCCTGCCCCGAGTCCGCAAAGCCGCCCGCGCCGTCACCCAGCCAGACCTCATTGCCCGCGTTGAAGCACGCCACCACGGCGTCCATATCCCCATCGTCGTCCACATCGGCCAGCGCCACGTCTTGCCCAAAGCACACGCTCAGCGCCAGACCCGCGTCCACAAAGCCGCCCGCGCCGTCCCCCAACCAGACCACATCGCTCGCCAGCGGGTTGACCACAAAGGCGTCCAGAGCCCCGTCGCCGTCCAAATCGCCAAGCTGCACCGCGCGGCTGTCGCCGTTGCCCAGCGCCTGCAGGCCGTCCTCCAGATTCCCAAATCCGGCCTCCGGGGCCACGTAGAACTGCCACTGATGGGTCTGGTCCAGAGGATCAAGCAAGACATCCTCAAGCCCCTGCGTCAGCGTCACCGTCACGCGCTCGCCCTGCACCAAGTCCGCCGCCGGGGTCAACGTCAGGACGTTGTTGTCGCTGGTCGGCGTAAAGGCCACCGTGCCGCTGACCGAGCCCCTGACAAAGGCGTTGCCCGGCACTGTGCCCAGGTCGACCTCGTTGTCGAAGGTGGCGTCGATCTGAGCGCCGCTCTGGACCGTGGTTTCGTTCCGGTCGGGGCTCCTGACGTTGAGCGTCAAGGCGGCGCTGCGGGTGTGCAGCGTTTGGGAGGGCGCTGGGGTCTGTTCGGGCTGACAGTTTGTGGTGGCCAGGGTCGTGGCCACTGCCAGCATCGACAGAGATACAAAGGGCTTGGCTGATCGCATGTCGTCTCTAAGCGCGCGTCCAAAGATTGTGTCCATATGATGCGTGCCTCTGAGCATGGCGCACAACGGCCCGTGAGGCAATCGCCTGTGACTTTCTTATGGGATGGGCTTTTGTGCTGGTCTTGGGTGGCTGCAGGGTTTAGTCTCTTTGATGTGATCCAACCACACTGAGGACAGGCTTTGAACGCACACTCGCTGCGACGGGCGGCGCTGATGGCGGGGGCAGCCGCGCTTTGGATGCTGATGCCTGCGCAGGCCAGCGCCCAGGACGCGCTGACGCTCCAGCTCGAACACTTTGAGCCCACCGCCGACACCACCACCAACACGCTGGGGGTCTTTGGCAGCAGCGTCTTGCCTCACCTGCACGTCAACACGCTGGCGATGCTACACCTGGCCCAGGAGCCGCTGGTCTTTGATCCCGCCAACGGCAACAATCCCCAGCCCCAGGTTCTGGTCGCCGACCAGATGCGGGCCGAGTTTGGTGCGTCGATAGGCCTCTTTGGCCTCATGAGCGTCGATCTGGTCGTGCCGATGATTCTGACTCAGGAGCAGGGGCAGGATCTGGCGCCGATTGGCCGCCCTGGGCAGCAAACTGGCGGTTTTCAGCTCCAGGACATGCGCTTGACGCCCAAAATCAGCCTGATGGACCGCCGCTATGTGGCCAACATCGGGCTGGCGGTGGCGCTGCCCATCTACATCCCTCTTGGCGATGCGCAGCAACTCAACGGCGAGGACTCTTTTCGGCTCGAGCCGCGCTTGATCGGGGATTGGCGCTACAAGTCGTATTCGTTGTCGGCCAACCTGGGGTACCGGCTGCGGCGGTGGTCGGTGGCTGGCACGGCGCCTTTGGGTGTGGAAGGGTTGACGCTCCAGGGCTCGCTCTTTGGCAACTTCCCCATCGCCCAGCGCCTCTTTCAGACCAACACCAGCCCCAACCAGTTCTTCACCTCCAACCCCGTCGAAGGGCTCATCGGGGTGCGCTACCAGACCCCCTGGCAGATCTCGTTTGGGCTCTCGGGCGGCGGCGCCATCACCGGCGGCATCGGCGCCGCGTCGTTGCGCGGGATTTTTACCGTCGCTTGGACCCCACCTTTGCCCGTCGACAGCGACGGCGACGGCAACATCGACGAGTTTGACCGCTGCCCGAACCTGGCTGAGGACTTTGACGGCTACGCCGACTCCGACGGCTGCCCTGACAATGACAACGACAAGGACCAGATCCCGGATGTCGATGACGACTGCATGACGCTGGCCGAAGACACGGACCTCTTTGAAGACGCCGACGGCTGCCCCGATGTGGACAACCACGACCCGGGTTATGTGCCCGATCCGATCTCGGTCACGGGCCGGGTGACGGTCTTTGGGCCGACGGCGGATTTTTCGGGCAACGCCAACGGCCTGCCGCCCAGAGCCCGGCCCAGCGCCAGCCCCAGCAAGCAGTACAGCGTCCAGGGCGCCGACGTCCTGGGCCACATGGACTCGTTTGCCGAGCTTCAACTCGAACCCGTGCGCGTCCCCGGCCGCAACAACGACGATCTGGCCGACTGGGCGCTGATGACCACCCCGCTGATGGCCCTGGGGCTGTGGGGACACTCCGAGTTGAACTTCGACATGCCCTTCTTTGGCGGCAGCGGTGATGCCAGCGCTGTCGGAGACGCCCGCGTGGCCTACAAAACCATGTTCATCGACCCCGCCAACCGCCCCATCGGCTTCTCGCTCAGCGCCCCCCTCATCGTCCCGCTCCAAGACAGCCCCTTCTCCAATCAGGCCATCGACCTCAGCCCCACCTTCATCGTCGATATCGACACCAGCCCACTCAAAACTCGCCTCAACCTCAGCCCCGGCGCCTTTGTCCGCACCGACGAGGACGGCGGCTTTGGCGGCGTGCTGCGCTACGGCGTCTCGGGGCGCTACGCGCTGTTGGGAGAGCAGATGGGGCTGGGCGCCGAGATCGCCGGAGAGCGCACCTTTGATAAGTTCAAGCGCTCCAAGCAGGACGCCATCTTCTCGATGAACCTGGCCGTGGACTACACCACCATGTCCGGCTTCACCTGGAGCGCCGGGGCCAACGTGGGCCTTGCCCCCGAGCAAGACCTGCCCGAGGTGGGCCTCTTTGCGGGCCTGAGCTACACCACCGAGATCGCCGACGCCGACAACGACGGCATCTCGGATGCGCTGGACAAGTGCATCGTCGAGCCCGAAGACCTCGACCGCTTTGAGGACACAGACGGCTGCCCCGAGCTGGACAATGATCAAGACCAAATCAACGACAAGGACGACGCCTGCCCCCTGGAACCCGAAGACTTTGACAACCTCCAGGACGAAGACGGCTGCCCTGAAGAAGACTTTGACGGCGACGGCATCCTGGACGAAGACGACAAGTGCCCCGACACACCCGGCCCCAGGCTGGCCCAGGGCTGCCCCGCCCTCGACGCCGACAACGACGGCATCCTCAAGGAAGACCAGTGCGAGGACGACCCTGAGGACTTTGACGGCTTCCAGGATGAAGACGGCTGCCCCGAGCCCGACAACGACGGCGACACTGTGCTGGACGGCGAGGACCGCTGCCCCGAGCTTGCGGGCATCATTCAGTGGCAGGGCTGCCGCGACGTTCGCGTGGAGGTCTTCTTTAAGACCAACAGCGCCAAGCTCCTGCCCCGCTCCTTTGACACCCTCAACGACATGGCGCAGATCATCATCACCAACAAGACCATCGGCAAAGTCGAGGTCCAGGGCCACACCGACGACGTCGGCAACGCCCGGCGCAACATGAAGCTCTCCCAGGCCCGCGCCGACTCCGTGCGCGACTACCTCATCGAGCGCGGCGTCAGCCCCGACCGGCTGGTCGCCAAAGGCTATGGCGAATCCGTGCCCGCCGTGAGCATCAAAGGCATCCGCAAACGCAAAGAGCGCAAAGCCGCCCGCGAAAAGAACCGCCGCGTCCTCTTTGTCCTCATCGAATGATGCCCCTTGGCCAACCGACCATTTTTGGATAGCTTCGCCCAGAATCCAAACGCGGAGGCACGCTGCCCAATGGACCCGCTCCTCGATCTCCTGACCCAACACGACGCCCAGGTCTTTGTCAGCCCCAAGGTCGACGAAGGCCGTGCCCCCATCACCTGCGTCACCCACGACCTCGAAGACGGCGCCTGGCAGTTTCTGGCCAACGACGGTCTCACCAACGCCGAACCCCGCACTCGCCCCATGAGCTGGGTCATCGAGCAAGACCCCTCCGTGGAGTCGCTGACCGACCTGCCGCTCGGCTGGGTCGCCACGCGCCCCGACCCCCAGAGCCCCTGGGAGCGCGAGGCCTCCTTCCCACAAGACTGGAACGACCTGCTGACCACCGCCATGGAAACCGTCCAACAGTCCCAGGCTCGCCTTTCGGCGACTTTTGAGCTTGAGCGCTGGCCCACGTCGCAGTTGAGTTTTGACGATGAGGGCGCTGCTTTCGCCTGGCGACAAGATGGTCAAGACAAGGTGGTGGCCGATGTGGTGCTGGTGGGGACGCTGCGCGAGGGGATGTGGCTGTGGGCCTGGGGTGACGAGACCATCCCCGAGCAGGCCAGGGCCGAGCTGTGGGCCTTTGAGCGCTTTGGTCAGGTCAACGGCTTTGAACCCATGGCGGCGGCCAGTTGGTTTGCCGCCGAGCCCGACGGCTGGCAAATGGCCTGTCTGACCGCCTACCTGCTGGGCGCCGAGGGCGTCCACCGCATCAGCGCCCAGGGCACGCTCCTCTTTATGATCCTCGACGGCGTGGAGCGCGTGGATTGAGGGTGTCAGGCCTGTGTTTGAGGGCCGAAAATGGGTGGGAATGGGTGTCTGCGAGGGGTTTTGAGGGTTTTAAAGGTCCAACAGAAGCACTTTGAAGCCGTCGGCCACGGCCAGCGTATCGTCGCCCACCATCGCGCTCGATGAGTAGCCGCACGCCAGCGGCTCTGCGCCGCCCTTCAAGGTCCCGTCGGCGTCCAGCAACCGGACCCCGTGGTTGATGGCCACCGCCACGCCAGCGCCAGCAGGCCGGACCTCCAAAATTGTGATGGCGGGGGCCGAGAGGCGCTGCGGGTCGGCGTCCAGGGATTGAATGATGCGGTTGTAGCGCTGGGCGTGGGGCGGCGCGGCCTCAAAGACCTCCACATTGTGCGTGCCGTAGACGGCCACCGCGTCGTCGAGCCAGGTGACCCTCAAGTGGTCCAGATGGATGACGCCGCCGAGGATGTCCACCAAAGGTGGCGGCCCTTCGACCTCCAAACGCGTCCAGGACCCGTCCAGCGAGCCCATCCAGACCTCAAAGTCGCGGGTTTGCAGCGTCCAGCGGCGGCCATCGGGGGCCAGGGTCAGTTGCGCCCCCGGGGCCTCCACCGGCAAGCTCACCTCTGTCGGCGTTTGCCCCGGTGAGTGGTACCACGCCCGGTCGGGGCGCTGCTCGTCCAGGGCCATAAAGACCAAGGTGCCGTCGTCGCGGCGGACCAGTTCGGTCAGCGCGCCCTGGTCATCAAAAGACACCACCTGTCGTTCAAAACCCTCTTGCCGGGTGCCAAAGGTGGTGACGTGGATTTTGTTGGTGGTTTGGCTCAGCGCCACCAAACGCCCCTGGGGATCAACCCGCATGCTTTTGGCGTTCGAGGGAATGATCAGCGCCTCGCGTTGGAGCAATTCCAACTCTCCTTGTGAGGTGTCGTAGGCGTAGATGAAGGTGCCCACGGTTTCTATAAACCCTTGTTCAAGGTCCCATCGGGTGTTTTCGCACCTGGGCAGCGGGCACCCAATCCAGACATACAGAAGCCCGTCGTCGTCGCTGGCCACTTTGGGCAAAACGCCTTCTTCTCCGCCTGCGACGGCCTCGTCAAACTCCTGACCGTCTTCAATCAACGAGATCCAGCCGCCGCCAAAAGACACCGCGCGCCCCCGGCCATCGCTCACCACATGTTCCACTTCGCCGCGCCCAATCCAAACCTCATTGGCGGCCTGCTGAAGGGCAATGTCCATGAACGGGCTGATCGCCGAGCGATCATCGTCCAGGCACAAGACCCGCAGCGACGAGCGGCGCAAGACGCTGTTCTGGTTGAAACCGCACTCATTGGAGGGTTCCCAGATCCAGGATTGGGGGATTTGGGTGGTGAAGCGGCCGTTGTCGGTGGGTTCAAAGCTCAGTTTTTGCTCGTCGGTGGTGCTGATGGTGCGCTCCGAGACAAAAACCTCAAATTGGTCGCAGCCCTGGACGTCAAAGTCGATCTCCACCGGTCCCACCGACTGAACCCGCGAGATCTCACGTGGGGTGTGCAGCGTGACCTTGAAGTCTCCGCCGGGCTCAAAAATCAGCCCGTCGCAGGCCGTCAAAGCCACCAAAGGGAGCGCCAAAAGCAAAAGGTGTGTCGAGCGTCGCATGGTCAACATCCGTATCAAACCGGTTTGTCGCCGGTGGTTTCATACCAAAATGCAGACGAAAGGCTTGCTTTGAGACGAGCAATAACGGATGGCAGGGGCCTCGGGATGAGCGAAGCTGTAGCCTTGCTACCGCAAGCGAGTTCCGTGGTTCCTGGCGCCGTTAGGGCCGTCACAAAGTGAGTCGGACGTCTGCATTTTGGTATCAAAGGGGTAACGCCCTCTTGGACGGCCTGCAAGCCTGTTTTGGCCTTCTTTGGGTCGTCAGCGGCGCAGCGGTCTCAAAGAGGCCCCGTTTTGGGGCCCTCAGAGGGGGGCGGTCAGGTCGAAGGCGGTGGGTGTGGTCGTTATTGGAGCAGCAAGCGGTAGTCGGCGCTGGTGTGGAGCTTGAGCAGGCCGCCGGTGACCATCCAGGCGGTGCCCTGAAGGTCCCAGGCGGTGCCCATGGCCCAGGGGTGATCCACGGACCAGACCTCGTTCATCTGCGCGTCGAGCATCACCGCGCGGCCATCGTCGGGGGCGTCGGTGCGCAGGCGCAGGATGGCGCCGCCCTGGGGATGGGCGGATTGGAGTTCGGGCTCGTAGCCGTTGGGGACCTGGTAGATCAGCGGTTTGTTCTGGCCGTGAGCGTCAAAACGCAGCACTTGATCGTCCGACGCCACCAACCACTGGCCTTCACCGGCCTCCATCCAAGATGTGTGGCCCTGGACCTCCACCGACCAGATCTGGCGCCCTTGTTGGGCCAGGTCCAGGAGCGAGACCGCGCTGGTGGCGCCGATGACCTGCCTGTCCGAGCGGCCCTGGACCACCAAAGCCCGCGTCGGGCTGACCAGAACCCCCGTGGGGATCACCACACCCGCGCCGCCAGGGTAAGAGAGCGTCTCGGGCGTGCCCGTGTAGACCTTTTCGGGGTTCTGGGCGGTCGCCTCAGTGGCCTTCCAGAGCGTGTACTGGACGCTCAGCAGACCTTCGCCCGTGCCCGTGGAGGCGGTCAGCGCGTAGACCGCTTCGCCTTCAACCAGGGGGCCCGCCACCAGATGGTCCATCTTGTCGGGGTCGTCCAGGATGGCGCTCCACAGCGGGGCGCCGTCTTGAATCTGCGCCGCATCCACGCGCAGCGCCGCGCCGATCTCTTCCTGGGTGCGTTCGATCGAGGCCACCACCGTCTGCCCAATGCCGATGTGCTGCGACTCAAGGGCGTAGATCGGCTCCAGACTCTCGTTCAGGGCGCTCAGGCCTCGGCTGTGGTGGATGAGCCAGCGCTCGGCGCGCCGCTCAAGGCGAGTGTCCTGGGTGCAGTGGGCCAGCCCCGTGGCGCTGGCGGCCAGCGCTTGTCCCTGACTGTCGTGTTGGGTCAGCGCGCCGTCGTCGCAAAAGACAAAGGTGCCGTCGGGCTGGGGCCAGAAGAAGTAACCTGGCAGGCGCAGGGCCTGGTCGCCTTGGCGCGCGGCGGCTGGCAGGAGGTCAAAGGACACGGACTGGCTTTGACCCACGTCGCCGTCCAGGCACTCCAACCTGGCCGTCAACTGGACGTGGGCGGGGTAGCTCTGGCCGCTGAGGTCAAAGTTTTTGACGCCGATGGCCGCCCGCGTCAGCGCGTTGGGGCTGGGCAGGTCGATGGTGGTCACGGTGCGACCGGCCTGTTCAAAGAGCAGCCGGGCAGGGCCGTCGTCGCAGCCGCTGGCCTGGATGTCCACCAGGACCTCGGCGTCGATGATGGAGGGGCGCTGCTGGTGGTCTTCGAGCGAGTAGGGCAGGCCGATCTCAACGGTCGCCGGGGCTTGCTCGGTGGTGTGGCAGGCCGCCAGGGCCGCCGTCATCAAAATTGCGCTGAGCGTCGTGCGTTGCGTTGTCTTCATGGTGCCGTTGTCCCGTCTGAGGCCGCCCCATCGGGCCGCCGTGTTTTGGTGTTCGACGGGTTGGTCACGCCAGCGCGTCAGGCTGTAAACCCCCACAACGATTTTTTATGTTTTTTGCTATTTTTTGCCGTTTTTCGCCTTGAAGAGCGCCTCGACGCTCGTTTTACCGGCCTTTGAGGTCTTTGGGGCTAAGGGGAAACCCCTTGGAGCATTTGGGGCACCTGGCCACGTACCAGTCTCCGTAGGCGACCATGAATCCCACGGCGGAGCAGAGGGCGCCGATGATGAGCACAGACGCAACGATGAAGAGCGCAACGCCAAGGTCTGTGGCTCTGTCGTCCATAAGCTGAAGCGTCACCAAAGGGATGAGCGCCAGGGTCAGCATGACCGAGCCAGCGGCCAGAAAGGTGTTGGGGTGCGATGAGCCGCCTGGAATGGCGATGTTGGGGTGGTGTGCTTTGACGGGGTCGCAGAGCGTGCCGCAGTGCGGGCATGGCTTCATGGTGCCTCCTCTTTGGGGGTGATACCCAATTGCTGCCGACGCTTGGGATGCGTCGGGGGCTTTGGAAGGCATTTTGGAGGGCGGATGATTCCAAAGGTTGGAGAGTTTGTGGAGAAACTGTGGCGGCGGAGGCCGTGAGGCCGCCAAAGGTCAGAACGTGACGCGCAGCCCCGCCTGATAGGAGATCCACGGGGAGAGGCTCATGGGGCCAAAGTCGGCCACTGCCGAAATGTCGGTGTTCTGGCTCTGGGTCAGGAGCGACTGGATGTCAGCCTGAAAGAGCAGCGCGACGGCGTCGCCAAGCGGCAGGTCAAAACGGGTTCGGACACCAAAGAGTCCGCCCACGGCCCACCTGGGCGGCCGGGCCTGGGTGTCTTGATGCAAGACCAGCGCGCCCACCGATGGACCCACGCGCAGCGCGGTCTGGCCCGGCCTCCAGGTCCACATGGGGCTGAAGGTGGCGCCGCCCCAGGACAGGCGCGTTTCGAGGTCCGAGATGGTGGTGGTGCCGGTGGAGAGGGCAAGGTCGGCGTGCCAGAGCCAGCGGTCGTCCTCCCATTCGAGGCCAAAGGTGCCCTGGAGGTGGCCGACGGCACCCAGGTGTGAGGCGTATTGGCCCATGGAGGCCGTCAGCCAGCGCTGTCCCAGGGTGCCCTTGCTGGAGAGCTGGACCAGCGGAACGGGGTGCATCTGGTGGTCGTAGAGTTGTTGGTCGTCGCCTTGTTTGAGCTTGACGCTGGCGACCGCCAGACCGTCGCTGGTGCGGCGTTTGATCAGGTAGCGCCCCGGCGGCAGCGCGATCCGGCGCACGTCTCCGGTCAGCATGGGGATTTCGGCCAGCAGATGTCGCTCTGTGGGGTCGAAGACAAGGTAGCGGGCGTCGTCCTGGGCTTTGATGTTGAGCGTGCTGCCGGTGTTGAGCCACGCCATGGTGGGATCTTTGTGACCGGCCAGATCCCACTTGTAGGTGGGGTGTTGGGGTCCGGCGGCGGCCAGGAGCGTGGCGTTGATGGTGCGGGCGTAGGCGTAGTCGTAGGCCTCGGTCAGTGAGACGCGGCCGTCGTTGTTGAGGTCGGCGGCGCCGCGCATGCCGGTGGTCCAGTGGAGTGTGAAGAGGGCGCCCTGGTGGTGGTCGGACTCAAAAGAGGCCTCGTCGGCGGCGCTGGAGGCGATCAAGACCTGTCCAGCGGCAAGGTCCGGGCGGACGCGGACGTCGAAGGACTCTCCGGGGCTGACGCCTTTGGGCCGCGCGGCGGCGCCCGATTGGCAGGCGTCGAGGATGATCAGACGCAAAGTGGCCGGGACGCGCTCGATTTTTTGCATGAGCGTGTCCAGCGGCAAGCGGCCGCCGTCCATGCGCAGGGCCCCGGCATCGGCGTGGCCGGAGTAGTAAAAGACAAAGACCTCCAGGGACTGGGGGCTGGCGATGAGTTTGTCGAGCGCGGCCAGGACGGCGGCGCCAGTGGCGTCGGTGTCGAGGGCGACCTGGGCGGCGTCAAAGCGGCCCACGTCGGTCAGCGCGTCGGCCATCCGGGCGGCGTCCTGGTGGGTGTGGCGCAGGGGCGCATCGTCGTCCGTGCCCTGGTTGTTGGCGACCAGCAGCGCAGCGCGGGCTGCGCCGGGTTGTGCCACGGCGGGCTGCGACCAGGCCAGCAGGCCTGGAAAGAGCACCAACGCGATGAGGGTCCACCAGGCCGGGGTTGCGGTAAAGGCGGCGCGGATCATGGCGTTTGGACCTTGGTGCAGCTTTGGTGGATGACGACGGCGCGTTGGTCCGTGGCTGGGGTGCCTGTGGTGCTCTCGTGTTGAAGCATGGCCTTGGCGGCGTCAAAGCTCAGCGGCGCGTCGGAGAAGATGGCGCTGAAGCGCTCGGTCCCCGGGGTCTGGTCAAGGACCCAGCTGCCCGGGGTCACCATGCCTTCTGGGGGCAGCGGCGCCGAGGTGTCGCCGCCCATTGGGTGAAGCGGGCTGTAGGCGCCTGTGCCGTCCTGTCCGATGACAAAGACAAAGCGGTGGCGGCTGGACAGGCGTGCCCGCAGGCGGTCTCCGGCGCGGCACTGGTCTGGGATCGGCTGGGCGCCCTGGCCGCGCTCCAGGTACATCACAAAGACGTCCGATCCCTTGGGGCGAAAGTCGGTCTGAGCGCCGTCGGAGCCCGGCGGTGTCTCCCAAAGTGCGCGTCCGGTGGGCGAGAAGGCCAGCGCCAGGCTGCCCCCCACGATGAGGAGCGTCATGGCGGCCACGATCCAGCCTCCGGCCACCTCGGGTCCCCGGCGCGGGGGGGCTTGCTCCAGTGCGGCGCGCGCCGCCGCCGGGGTGCGCGGGACACGGGCGGCCAGGGCCATGATCTCGACCCGGCGTTCGGGGTCGCTGTCGTACTGTGCCCGTTCGGCCTCCATGGTGGCCAGACGCTCCCGGCACATCGGGCAGCGGTCAAGGTGGCGCTTCAGGCGCCAGCCCTCCCACCACGTGGTTTCTTTGCTCAGCCAGCGACTGAGCAGAAAGTCGTTGGGGTGCCCGTTCACGATGCCCTCTCCTTGATGACCTCTCGGGCCTGCTTGCGAAACCGCCGCAGGCGCTTGTTGATCGTGATCCTGGACAACTGGGTCAAGCGCGCGATCTCTCCCTGAGACAGGCCGTCGACGTAGTGGTAGAGCGCGATCCGCGCGGTGTCTTCGTCGGTCTCGGTCAGGATCTGCGCCACCAACTGGCGCTCCTCGGCGTCTTTGCCCGGCGATGCAGCCGGGCTTTGCTGTGCCAGCAGGTGCTCGCCCGCGCTGCGGCGCCAGTGTTCGTCGCGCGCGGCGCGGTTGCGGATGCGGTTGAGGCACCGGTTGGTGGCGATGGCATAGAGGTAGGTCCCCACGCGGGCGCGGCGCTCAAACCGCTGCGGGTTCTCCAAAAAGTGCAAAAAGACCTCCTGCACCATTTCCTGTGCCTCGCCCTCATTGTTGTTGAGCAGCCGGCGACAGCGCCGAAAGACGGCGTAGCTGTGTTGTTTGTAGAGCCCTTCGATGGCCTCGGTGGTCCACATCCGAACCTCTTGTCCGCCCTGGTGGTTCTGGTGCCGGGGCGCGTGTCCTCTTGATGAGTCACCTCGGGACCAGAAAGTGTAAACCCCGATCTGAAAAAAATGGTGGCATCACTCAGTGAGGGTGCTGTGCAGGCGCCACAGCTCCTGAATATGGGCCTGGGCGTGGGCAGGGCGGCACGGCAGCATGGCGTAGCAGATCGCCAGCGTCTCGATGCAGCAGCAGTGGTTCTGGGTGGGGATGTGCTGGGCCAGCGTCTCAAAGTCGGCGGCGATCTCTTCGAGCGCGTCGGGGGTCTCCAGCGCCACCTGGGTCATGGCGATGATGGCCGCGTTGGTGGTCCAGTCCATCGGCCCCAGCAAGACCGAGCGCAACAGGCGACGGCGGCGGCTGTTGTGCCAGCCTTCGTCCAAGCGCGCCACCAGGAGCGCCGCGCAGAGTTGGCCGCGTTGCACCCACAGTTCATGCGGGGTCTCCGGCGGGCAGGTCGGCACGTGGACCAGGGCCGCCAGCAGCTCGGCGTCGGTGAGCGCCTTGAAGCGCTCGGCGTGCGCGGCGGCCAGTCGCCACCACCGGGGCAAAAAGTATGGCACCACGATCCAGTCCGCGATCACCACCTGCAACTCAGGGGGCGGCGGCGGCAACGTGGGGCTGGGCACCACACCGTCGTAGGCCCACAGGTGGCCAGTGTCGAGCGCCGCAGGCCCAAGCGCCACCCTTGGGTCCGGGTCCTGGATGCCCTCGACCTCCACGTCCAGCATCGAGGGTTCCGGGCTGTCGCAGACCCACATCGCCATGGCGCTCAGCGCGCTGGGTGGCTCCAGGGCACTGAGCTTGAACGAGAGCCCCAGCGGCGGCGCCTCGTAATGGTCGCGCAGGTGTTCCAGCGCTTGCACCACTGCGGCGGTCGGCTGCGGCAGGCTCCCCAGGCAGGGCTGCATCAGCCAGTGCATGTCGTCGGCGATCAGCGCCTCCCCGACCACCTCTTCGAGCCATGAGGGGTCATCGCCTTCAAAGGTGGCCCCGGAGCATTGGGCGGTGTAGAGCAGTGACCAATAGATCTCGTGATCTTCGGGGGCCTTCTCAAGTGCTTTGGCAAAAGCCTCCATGGCCCCCTCAAAGTCCCCCGCGTCCCAATGCGCGCGGCCTTGCTCGGCGTCGTGGGCGGGGTCTTCCGGGGCCAGGAGCGAGGCGGTGGCGAAGGCTTTGGCCGCCGCCTCGGGCTGGTTCGCCGCGCGCAGCGCCAGACCCAACGCGCTGTAACCCATGGCCCCAGTGTCACCCTCCAGCGCCAACTCCACACACGCCAGCGCCAGGGCTGGCTTACGCAGCCGTCGCCAGAAGCCGCCCAGCATGATCGCCGCCACCGGCTCATCGCACCGCTCAATGTGGTCGGTCAGGGCCTCCATCAGCGGCGCAAAGTGCTCCAGCGCGCGTTGCTCTGAGGGCCAAAGCCGCGCGCGGCCCACCAACGGCCCGCAGAGCGTCGCCAACAAGCCCCCCAGCGCCGCCCAGGGCACGGGTTGGTCGCCCAGCGAAGGTGCCACCGCCCACTGCCTGGCCCAGGAGAGGTAGGCGCTGCCCGGGTTGGCCCGCAGCACCTCCAGCAGCATGTCCAGCGCGCGCCCGTATTGACCGCCGAGCGCCAAAATCCGCGCCCGGCCCGCCACCAACCCCACGTAGTTGCCTTCTCGCGGCGGCAAGAGCGTCCCAGGCTCGTCAGACAGCGCCGCGATGGCGTCAAAGAGCGACAGCCGCCTGGGATCGTCGGGCGACTCCACCAGCGCGCACGCGGCATGAAACGCCGCGTGCTCCAACGCCCCATCACCCAGGAGGATCTCGGCCAGCGCCTCGTCCTGCTCGGGGGTCATGTCTTCGCAATTGTGATGGTGTGGATCGTAATCCATGGATTGGTTCAGCCTGGTTTTGGGTGGCAGCGTGCGGTGTCCTTGACCCGCGCAGCGCGCCATTGTGAAAAACACTTGTCTGGATGTCGACGCCATCTGTCCTTATCTTTGGATTTTCACAAACACCCTTGTTTGGATGTGAGAACGCCGTGGCCAACACCGATCTGCTCATTGAACGCCTCTACAACCTCCTTGAAGACGAACACGACCCCGATTTGAAGGCGCTCATGCGCGCTGCCTCCACCTTCAAGGCCCCCAAGAAGGACGCGCAGCACCTGACCTGGATCACCAGCAAGCGCAGAAAAACCATCAAGAGCGCCCCCCTTAAGCACAACCCCATGCTCCTGATGGCCAGCACCCGCTACGCCAACAGTTTCGACCCACAACTTCACCACCGCCCCTGGAGCGCCGTGCTTGACGCCCACAGCGCCAACCCCTGGGCGCCGTGGCTGGCGCTGTGCATCTCTGCGCTGTGGACATCGCCCCAGTGGCGCGCTCTCTACAGCGCCGAGCTGTGTCAGCGGTTTGGGAAGAAGATGGTTCCCGCTGGTGTGAAGGCCATCAACCAGAAGCTGTGGCCCGAGCCAGGGGCGCTGGCCGGGGCGATGGTCGATGCCGAGCTTTTGGATGAGGGGGTGCTCTTTGGGTGGGTTGAAAAGATGCCGACCGAGGTGCGTTTGCATGCCCAGCGAGGGTTGGCAAACCTCGGCGCGTCGGTGCGCCCGCGGGTCTTGTCGCTGCTCAAAGGCCGTCGTCAGGCGCAGCGTCTGGCCGGGGCGTCGATCGTGGAGCAGGCGCCCGACGAGGCCTTTGTGGAGCCGCTGACGGCGGCGATGGGCGTGGAAAAGGTGGACAAGGTTCGCGGGGCGCTGGAGCGCGCGCTGGAAGCCTGCCAGCCCAGCGGCATCCCGGGGCTGCGGGCGCACGTCAAAGCCCCCGAGGTCTACATGCCCGAGCAAGACCGGGACATCCGGGCGGTCATGGACGCGCTTCGCTCCCTCCTTTACGAGTCGGAAGCTCGGGGTTCCATGCAGACCTGGGTGGCGCTGTGCAATCTGGTGGCGCGGGCGCGCAGGCTTGGAGACGCCGAGCTTGCGGCGGATTATGCCCTGGGCCACGGGGTGGCCGGCTGGAACCCAAATATTCGACCCGCGCCCTGGGGTTGGGCAGATGATCCGGTCCTGGCGCCGCTTTGCGGGGAGCCAGGGGAGGGGGTTTGGACGCCAGTGGATGGTGTGCTTGTGGAGCAAGAGGCGCTGGCGTGGTTTGAGGTCGCCTCAGTCGGCGTTCAGGGGCGGTGCAAGACGTTGTTGCTGGAGTCGGCGGACATGACAGTCTTTTCACAGCAACTGCGCCGCGCCTGGGGAGCGTGCGCGCGCCATGACCTTCCGCTGATGGGGCTAGAGTTGAGGGTGGACGGCGGCATCGGGATCCAGAAGTGCACGGTGCTTCGCACCTTCCACCGATACGGGGTTCAATTGGCGCGTGATTACACGTTTTTTGAGGACGGTGGGGGTGTCGATGGCCGAACGAGCATCCGCCGTTTTCGCGTCAAGGTGCCCAAAGGCCACCCGCTGCGCGCTTCCATCCCCTGGTTGTGGCGTCGTCAATATCTTCCGCTCAACGACCCCCGCTTTGCAGGCATTTTGCAGGGGTGATGCCCGCAGGCGGCTGTGGTGCGAACCCCTGGATGGGGTGGATATTGGTAGGGAAATGTCCTACTGTGACCCAGACAGTCCACGTAAAAAGGCTGGCGTCTGCGTGGAGCAAGGCAAAGCCGATGAATACGAGCATGCCCCAAAGGCCGCAAAACAACCTGGCGCGTTGGATCAAATCTTTGCAGGGCCGCTTCGATGAGCTGGAAGCGGTCGCTTCCAGGTTGAAGGGCGCGGCGTTGATCCAGCTCTGTGGTGTGGCGGGGATAGGCAAGACGCACCTTGGGATGGTGGTGGCCAGCGCCCAGACTCGCTCGGGGCGCTGGGAGCAGGTGTGGTGGTGCGACGTGCGGGCGTGCGGCGAAGCGCTGGACTTGCAGCGCGTGGTGGGCGTGGTGCTGGGGCTTCCCGGGGCGCAAAAGATCGCCCAGGCGCTCGACGCGCGCGGCCGGGTGCTGCTGGTGCTCGACGGTGCCGACGGACTTGAAGAAGACGCGCTGGAGCTGCTGGCCAAATGGCGCCAGCAATGCCCCCAACTTGGCGTCTTGATGACGGTGCGCCAGGGCTTTGAGGGGCTTGGTCAGCAGGTGGAGTTGGGGCCGCTGCCAGTGGAAGACGCCGAGGCGCTCTTCATGTCGCGGGCGGCGCCGATGCTGACGACCTTGGAGCAAGAGCGGCGGTGTCTGGAGGCGCTGGAGAACGTGCTTGCGTGGGTGGGTGGCCATCCGCTGGCGTTGGAGATTGCGGCCTCGGCGGTTCAAAGCCACCTGCTGGCCAACCGGGCCTTGGAGTTGCCCAGCCCCGACGTGCAAGACCAGCAGATGTTGGCCATGGAAGCGGCGGTGCGCTGGAGTTTGCGCTGGCTTGAACCCGCCCAGCGCCGCTTGTTGGAGGTCTGCGCCGCCTTTGATGGTCCCTTTGACCACGACAAGCTCGCCTTTGTCAGCCAGGAATCGGCCGACGGCGTGGAGTTGGCCCTGGGGGGACTGGTGCGTTTGGGTCTGGTGCAGCACAACGCCGAGCAGAAACCCCATCTCTTGCCCGCCGTCTCGGGCGTGGTGCGCCAGCAGCTTTCTCAAGAGCGACTCGGCGGCTTGAGGCTGCGCCACGCTCAGTTCCTGATTGAGCGCGAAGGCGGTGTGGACTGTGTCCTGCGCGCCGCCCACTCCTTTTCGCCCTTGGCCGAGCGCTGGCAGGACGCCCAGGGTGAGATCCATCAACTCTATCAACACCTGCGGCCGCTTGAGCCGCAGTGGGCGGCGCGCCTGGGTTTTATCCTCTTCAACACAGTCTTTCATCAGGCCCCCGTGCCCATGAACGAGCGCCTGTGTCAGGAGTTGTCCGCGCTCGCTGTGCAGATCGACGACCCCAGGCTCCACTTTCACGCCAGGCTGGTTCAAGCCCGCACCTGCTACCTCTGCGGCGACGTGCCAGAGCTCGAAGCCATCATGCAAGAGGCCCGTCGTTTGGCCGACTCGATCGGCGACCCCCTCTACAAGCTCCATGTGCACGCAAAAAACGGGGCGTTGGCGCGCCAGCAAGGGCGCACCGACGACGCCAATGCGGCGTACCGAGCCCTGATTCAAGGCGCCGAGGCCCACAACGAGCCCTATTTGTTGGCTGTGGGGCTCTATCAGGCCTCATGCCGCAGCACATTTGAAGAGCGCCTGACGGAAGCGATGGACTACCTGGAGCGCCTGGAGGCGGTGACGCAAAAGCACGGCATCCGCAGCTTTGCCATCATCGGGTTGATGTCCAAGGGCGAGCTGCTGACCTCGATGTCACGCTACGAAGAGGCCTTTGAGTGCAACCGGCGTTTGCTTGAGGTTTGCGATCCGCGCCGCAACGCTCGGCTTTACTCAATGGCCAATTACATGCAGGGCTCCAACCTCCTCGGTCAGGGGGTTTGGAGACAGGCCAAGCAGCACTTTGAGACCTGCTTGGAGGTGGAGCGCGCCATTGGCGGTGGATACGCGCAGGCTCCGGCCAACCTCATGTTGGCCCTCCACGCCGCCTCTGTAGGGCAGATGGCGCAATGCGCCGACCATCACGACGAGGCCCTGGAGTTGATGACCGACACCGGGACGCTCGACATGAACGTCTGGTGGATGCGGGGGCTCTCGGAGTTGCTTTGTGTGGCGCGTGGGATGCCACAAGAGGCTCAGACCGAGAGGGACATCCGCCAAAAGTGGCTTGTGGAGGCCGAGTTGCCGCCCGACTCGCTGTGGGCGCTGACTTTGATTGAGTTGATGGGTGAGGTGGTGGGCAGCGGTCAGGACATCCCGGCCGATTTGCGCCAGCGCTACACCGCACATCTTGGGCAAATGCCGCCCGCCAAGAGCACCATGGGGGGCATGCGGCCTCTGCTCGGCATGCTCAGGCGCTGGCTGGAGCCGCGCGTGATGCCGACCAGGGGGGCCGAACTGCGTGTGCGCCGGGACGCAGGCCGATTTACGTTGGTGGACGGTGAGGTGGTGTCGATCGAGCGGCGCGCGGCGATGAAGCGGCTCTTTAAAGCGCTCTTGGAGCAGCATCAGGCCTCGCGAGATGGCAGCGGGCTGAGTTTGGAAGCGCTCTTTGAGGCCGGATGGCCAGGGGAAAAGGCCCTGCCCGAGTCCCGCGACGCCAGGGTCTACAACACCATCAGCCGCCTGCGCAAAATGGGCCTGACCGACGTCATCGTCCACAACGGTGATGGCTATGTCTGCCGCGCCGATTTGAGTTTTGAGTGGTGCGATGCCTTGTGAGATGGGCGCTGTCTTGAGGGCGGCGCTGTGTGAAACGTTGAGCCCCAATTGGAAAGAGCATCCATGAGCACAAGAGCGGCGCTTCAAAGGGCGCAAAACAATCTGGCGCGTTGGGTCAAACCACTGCAGGGGCGCCTTAACGAGGCGGAAGCAGTTTCTTCCGCTCTACACAATGCCTTGTTGGTGCAGCTTCATGGTGCTTCTGGGATAGGCAAAACACATCTTGGGATGGTGGCAGCCAGCGCCCAGGCGCGCTCGGGGCGCTGGGAGCAGGTGTGGTGGTGCGACGTGCGGGCGTGCGGCGAAGCGCTGGACTTGCAGCGCGTGGTGGGCGTGGTGCTGGGGCTTCCCGGGGCGCAAAAGATCGCCCAGGCGCTCGACGCGCGCGGCCGGGTGCTGCTGGTGCTCGACGGTGCCGACGGACTTGAAGAAGACGCGCTGGAGCTGCTGGCCAAATGGCGCCAGCAATGCCCCCAACTTGGCGTCTTGATGACGGTGCGCCAGGGCTTTGAGGGGCTTGGTCAGCAGGTGGAGTTGGGGCCGCTGCCAGTGGAAGACGCCGAGGCGCTCTTCATGTCGCGGGCGGCGCCGATGCTGACGACCTTGGAGCAAGAGCGGCGGTGTCTGGAGGCGCTGGAGAACGTGCTTGCGTGGGTGGGTGGCCATCCGCTGGCGTTGGAGATTGCGGCCTCGGCGGTTCAAAGTCACCTGCTGGCCAACCGGGCCTTGGAGTTGCCCAGCCCCGATGTGCAAGACCAGCAGATGTTGGCCATGGAAGCGGCGGTGCGCTGGAGCTTGCGCTGGCTTGAGCCCGCCCAGCGCCGCTTGTTGGAGGTCTGCGCCGCTTTTGATGGTCCCTTTGACCACGACAAGCTCGCCTTTGTCGCCCAGTCCCACCCCGATGAGGTTGCTTCTGCCCTTGGCGGCCTGTGTCGCATGGGTTTGGTCCAGCGAAACGCTGGCCAAATGCCCTATCTCTTGCCTGCCGTTTCGGGTGTCGTGCGCCAGCAACTTCCGTTGGACCGTCTCAAGGACCTTTGGACTCGCCATGGACGCTTTCTGCTAGAGCGCGAAGGCGGTGTGGACTGTGTTTTGCGGGCTGCCCATTCATTTTCGCCCTTGATGGAGCGTTGGCAGGATGAGCAGGGGGAAATTTATCAACTCTATCAACACCTGCGGCCGCTGAACCCGGATTTGGCGGTGAGGTTGGGCCTCATCCTCTTCAAAGCGCTCTTCTACCAGGCCCCTGTGGACATGAACGAGCGCATGGTCCGAGAGTTGAGTGCACTGGCCACCGATCTCAACGACCCCAAGCTCCATTTTCACGCGTGTCTGGCCCGAGCCAACTTCCAATACCTCAAGGGAAACGTCTCAGAGTTGCAGGAGATCAGCCAAGACACCCGTCGGTTCGCCCATACCATCGACGAACCCCTCTACACGCTCCACATGTACGTGGAGCAGGGCATCCTGGCGCGCCAACAGGGGCGCGCCGATGACGCCCACGAGCTTTATCAGGCGTTGATCCGAGGCGCTCAGGAGCACGATGAACCCTTTTTGCTGGCCCTGGGGCTGTACCAGGCGACGTTTCGCAGCATTTTTGAGGACGATGTGTCCGAGGCCATGGAGTATCTGGAGCGTTTGGAGGCCGTGACGCAGGAGCACGGCATCCACAGCTATGCCACGTTGGGGTTGATGGCCAAGGGCGAGATGCTGACCGCGTTGTCGCGCTACGAGGAGGCGTTTAGGTGTCACCAGCGGGTGCTCGACGTCTGTGAGCCTCGCCGTTACATCAGGCTCTACACGTTGGTGACCTACATGCAGGGCTTCAACCTCCTTGGGCAGGGGGTTTGGCATCGTTCTCAACAGCACTTTGAGACCTGCTTGGCTCTGGAGCGCGACATTGGTGGGGGATACACGCAGGCTCCCGCCAACCTCATGTTGGCCCTCCAGGCAGCCTGTGAAGGGCGGATGGCGCAGTGCGCCGCCTACCACGACGCGGCGATGGGTGTGGTGCACAACGCAGGGGCGCTCGATCAGAACGCCTGGTGGATGAGGGCCATGACCGAATTGTTCTGTGTGCTGCGCGGGATGGATGCGCAGGCTCAGATTGAACGAGATGTCCGCCAAAAGTGGCTTGGCAGGTCAAAGCTCGCACCCGATTCGCAGTGGGCGCTGTCTTTCATGGAGTTGATCACACAGGCGGTGGCGTTCCAGGGGTCGCCGCCTGCAGATTTGTGCCAACGCTACGCCGAGCACCTGGGACGTATGCCCGCCAGCGACAAGATCATGGGCGGAGTGCGCCCGTTGGTGGACACGCTGCGACGTTGGCAAGACCCCAATCTCTTGCCAGACCAGAAGGTCGAGCTGCGTGTGCGCCGGGACGCAGGGCGGTTTGTGCTGGCGGACGGTGAGGTGGTGTCGATTGAGCGACGCGCGGCGATGAAGCGAATCTTCAAGGCGCTGTTGACCCAACACACAGACTCGTCCGGCGGCAGCGGCCTCAGCTTGGAAGCGCTCTTTGAGGCCGGATGGCCAGGGGAAAAGGCGTTGCCGGAGTCGCGCGAGGCGCGGGTTTACAACACCATCAGCCGACTGCGTAAGCTGGGCCTGACCGATGTGGTGGTGCACAACGGCGATGGCTACACCTGCCGCGCCGATTTGAGCTTTGAGTGGTGCGATGCCTTGGGTTGACCCCTGCCCATTTGCCCCGCCATTGCCTCACACCTTCGTCAAACAGCGCGGACAATGGATAGAGATTGTTAGTGGCACCTCGAATGCGTCGCGTGTTTGTTGCATGAGACGCCCAAAGGCGCGGTGAAGCGACCGCACGATGGGTGCAGACGCTGCTCGCTGGGGGTCACACCGCGGCATCCATGGTCTTGCACGGGCCTTTTGCAGCGTTTGAACGGCGATGCTTCAGGTCTTTTGGGCGCTCGACCCCGGTTGGGTCTGGTCCCACAGCGCCGTCTGGACCTGGCATTTTGCGGGGGTGCCATGCGGGGAAGAACCAGATTTTGGGTCGGGTGGTGGTGCGTGTGCCTTGGGTTGGGGTTTGGGTGCGTCGAGGACAAGCAGGAGCAAGCGCGGCCGGCGCCCGACGATCCCGCATTGGTCGGGGTGCTCTTTGATGAAGAGGGCCAGGGAGAGGCCATTGAGGTGCCGCCGGGGGTTTACACCGCAGGGGTGCCCTCGACCGACTTTGAGCCGCCCCCAGCGCCCAACACCTGGGGGCGTCAGCGCCGCGTGTCGTGGTGTTGGGCGGCGACCGCACAGATGATCGTCCACTTCCAGGGGGTGCCGGTGGTCTTTGAAGAGGTCGTCGCGCACCTCTACGGGGGGTTTGTGACCGATCCAGCGTCCAGCGTGGCAGAGATCGCCGCTGCGCTCGATGGTTGGGCGGGGGTGGATGGGGCTGGGCAAATGCGCACAATCCAGGCGTCGCCGGTGGAGGTGTTGGACGTCACCGAGGTGCTCGGCGACCTGCACTTTGAACGGCCAGTGATGCTCGCGCTCGACGGCGAGGACGTGCCGGGCGCGCACACCTACGTTTTGAGCGCCGTCCGTTACCGCGCCAACGGCTTTGGCCAGCTTTTGCCCATCAGCGCCGAGCTGCGCGACCCCTGGCCCGACCATCCAGAACACCTCACCGTGGCCTGGAGCGAGGTCGTGGCGCGTTTTGTGGGCTACGTCCGGGTTGATGTCTTGTGATGCCAAAGTACAGACGTCCGACTTGCTTTCGTCTGCACTTTGGTATGAGCCAATAGTTTATTGGATGTCGTAGGGATCGATGACCTCGGCCTGACCGTCTTCGCGGTGGGTGCGCATGAAGTGGAGCCAGGTGCGCACGCCCGCCGGGCTCTCGGCAATGTCGCCGTGGTTGGACGGCTCGGCGTCCGGGCCCGAGTCGAGGAAGTCAAACTGCAAAAAGGCGCCCGTGACGCCCGGCGCGATGTTGCCAGACATCGGCGCCGGAACCACCTCCAGCAATTCCACCGGCCTGACCACCGGCTCCACGTGCACCACGCCCATGGCGCGGGCCAGCGCGATGTGGGTCACCTCGGGTACGATGTCGTCATCCGGCACCACGCCAAGCAAAACGCTGGGCGCCTGCCCCACCAAACGATCTTCAAGCACGTGGCGCGCAAAGTTGACCCCGTCGCCGCGCTCCACGGCGCTCTGGAGCACCGGCCAGAACCGGTCCACGTCGCCCGGCGTCACCCCTGCAGGCGTCAAGATCCGCAAAATCGGCCCAAAGGTCTCGCCAAACTGCATGATGTCCGTGATCCGAGCCCCTGGGACGATCAAAATGGCCGCCTCCACGTCGGGGCTCAGCGCCAGAAACTCTGTGCCCATGATGCCGCCCAGCGACGCCCCCAGGTAAAGGAAAGGCCCCTGCTCCAGATCAATCTCCCCATCCCCGTCCACGTCCACGCCCGACTTGAGCAACTCGACCAGCGCCAACTTGTCGTGGGTCGCTTGGCTCCAGTTGTCCCGCAGCCTGAAGGCGCTCATGTTGAAGAGGTCATCAAAGCCAAAGAAGCGCGCCAAACCCAGCACCCCATCGCCGCCGCTCTTGGCCGGGTGTTCTCCGTGCTCAGGCGCGTCGAGCGCCACCGACGCCAACCCCAGCGGCGCCATCACCTCGGCCAGCCGCCTGGCCTGGCCCCGATCCCCACCGAGGCCGTGACCAAAGATCACCACCGGCGCCGGGCCATCGCTTCGGTCGGTGGGCATAAAAACCTCCGCCGAGAGCGTGTAAGACCCTTGGGGCTCGGTGCGGGCGCGTGCCAACTCGTCGCGGTAATGGTTGACCTCAAAGGTGATCGTGCAGCGCAGGTCGTTTGCGCGCGGAGTGCACCCAAGGCGCTCGGCGACCTCATACTGGCGCGCTTGGATGTCCTGAGCGATCTGCAGATTGTCCTGCACAATGGACTGGGTCGTAAACACCGTCATCGCCCCGATCTCATCTGCCCCATCAATCCGCCCCGACGCCACCAGCGCCTCCACCGCCTCACCGTACCGCCCCTGCAAATGCTCCACACCCTCCGGCACGTTTCCATCCAACATCGCCCGGGTATACTCGCCTGCCTCAATGGGCTCGCCGTCGACCCCGACCACCGCCGTGGTCAACGCCGCCACCGCGCGAGACGCCGCCGGCAGCGGGACCATCGGCCTGAAGACGACCGTCTGGTCGTCGTCGGTCATTTTGATCTCCACCGGCACCGGCTCAAAGCCATCGGGCCCCAGGGCGCCAAAGATCACCGGGCTGTCGCTCTCGGTCGTGGCACCCCCCGACGGGATGGAGGCCGGGTCGAGGGTCTTGGAGAACCGAAAGAACCCACCCGCCGAGGTGCCAAAGCCGTCCAGGAGCGACAGGTCCGTAAAGACGCTTTGATACGAGGCCGGGAAGTCCAGGATGCTGATCATGTTCTCAAGGGTGACGTTTACGCGCACCCCTGAAGGCTGTTGGGGGTCCTCAACGGTCCAGAAGTCGTCGGGGTAGGCGTGGAGTTGTCCCGTGGTCGGGTCCTGGATGCTGATCGGAGACGGTTCACACTCCACGCCGCACGGCGCGTCGGGCTCGGCGTCTTGCTCTGCGTCTTCCTGGACATCGGGCAGGTCCGCGTCGTCCTCCCCCTCGTCCACATCCATGTCCATGGCAGGGTTGGTTTGGTTGTTTGGCTCGTCATCGCCGCAACCCACCAGCGCCAGCCCCATCACAGCCATCCACACCCAGGCCGTCGATTTGATTTGCCTCACGTCGCCCCCCAATCAGCTTGTGCCCTCTGCCAGAAAAGCCCGAGCCGCCAAGGAGCATATCGCGCCCGGGTGTCCCTGCGCCAGTATTGACGCGTGCACATGCCAATGCGCCAAGCGATGGGTTTGGCTTGCCAACGGTGAGGTTTGCGCGCTTATGTCAGATGCGTTACTTCACAAGACGTGTCAGGGATAGAGGAGCACCCCATGAACCCAAACGTCGCACGATGCCACCTGCTGGCCCGTATTCTCGCCGCGGACGGCCTGATGACCGACACCGAGCGCGCTGCGCTTGGCGCCGCCATGGAGCGCCACGGTCTTGATGACGCCCAGCGTGAGGCCGTCAGGCACTTTGAGGGCACCGATGGGGCCAGCGCCGCGTTGGCGTCGTTGCCCGAAGCCGAGCGGCGTCAGATCCTCGATGAGGTCCTGGCCGCGTCGTTGGTTGATGGGCGCCTGAGCCCTCTGGAACTCCAGACCGTCAAAGAAATCACCCAGGAGCTGGGTCTGGGAGACTGACTCCCCGGTCCAAATCCACCTCTCCCCACGAGGACTTATGACCTTCAAGAGCGTCCTTTTTCTTTGTGTGGCCAACTCTGCCCGCAGCCAGATGGCTGAAGGGTTGGCCCGTCACCTCTTTGGCGATCAGGCCCGCGTGCAGTCGGCTGGCAGCAGCCCTTCGCGGGTCAACCCCTACGCCGTGCGCGCCATGGCGGAGCTTGGCATCGAGCTTGACGGCCACAGCTCCAAGTCGGTGGAGACCATCGACCCCGACACCGTGGACCTGGTCATCACCCTCTGCGCCGAGGAGGTCTGCCCGGTCTTTCTGAGCGGCGCGCGCCGATTGCACTGGCCGTTGCAGGACCCCGACCGCAAGCACGAAGATTTGAGCGATGAGGTGCGGCTGGCACACTTTCGGGTGGCCCGCGACGAGATCAAATCGCGCCTTGAGGCGCTGATGAAGCAGGAGGCGTGACCATGTCTCAGCCCGAAGTGGTGATTGTCAGCGCCGTGCGCACGCCCATTGGGCGCCTTGGCGGCGCGTTGTCCCAGGTGCGGCCCGACGATCTGGCGGCGCTGGTCATCAAAGCCGCCGTGGAGCGCGCCGGTGTGGACCCCCAGGAGATCGAAGAGGTCTACATGGGGTGCGCCAACCAGGCCGGTGAGGACAACCGCAATGTGGCGCGGATGGGCCTGCTCCTGGCGGGATTGCCCCAGCACGTCGCCGGGGTGACCTTCAACCGCCTGTGCGCCAGCGGCCTCAACGCCGTCAACCAGGCCGCCCGCGCCATTCGTTGCGGTGAAGGAGAGGTCTTTGTGGCGGGCGGCGTGGAGTCGATGACGCGCGCGCCCTACGCGATGGCCAAAAACTCCAGGGCCTGGGGTCCGCCCGGTCCCAAGACGGCCTATGACACCACGCTGGGCTGGCGTTTTCCCAACCCGCGCATGAAAGAACTCTTTCCGCTGGAGGCCATGGGGATCACCGCCGAAAATATCCACGCGCTGAGCTGCGCGGGGGGTGTGGACGGCGGCGAGATCACCCGTGAGGACCAGGACCGCTTTGCGTTTGAGAGTCAGGCCAAGGCGGTGGCGGCGATCAACGCCGGGCGCTTTAAAGACGAAATCATCCCCGTGGAGATCCCGCAGCGCAAAGGCCCAGCGGTGGTCTTTGAGCGCGACGAGCACCCGCGCTACACCGTGGGCGACGACGGCGTGCTGGCGATGGCCACCAGTGCCGAGAAGTTGGCCAAGCTCCGCCCCGCGTTTCAGAAGGACGGGACCGTGACGGCGGGCAATGCCAGCGGACTCAACGACGGGGCCTGCGCGCTGGTGTTGATGAGCCGCCAGAAGGCCGAGGCGCTGGGCATCAAGCCGCTGGCGACCTGGGTGGGATCGGCGGCTGCCGGTGTGGATCCTCGGACGATGGGGCTGGGGCCGGTGCCCGCCACGCGCAAGCTCTTGGAGCGGTTGGGCATGGAGATCGGCGACATCGATCTGGTGGAGTTGAACGAGGCCTTTGCGGTGCAGTCGCTGGGCGTGCTTCGCCAGTTGGGGATCGAGGAGTCGATCACCAACGTCAACGGCGGTGCCATCGCGCTGGGTCACCCGCTGGGGTGCTCGGGGGCGCGGATTTTGACCACGCTCCTGCACGAGATGCTGCGCCGCAAGGCCGAAGGTCAGGAGATCTCGCACGGTCTGGCGACGCTCTGCGTCGGCGTGGGCCAGGGCGAAGCGACCATGATCAAGTTGTGCTGATGACAGGGGCGACCGCCGCGCTTTGAGGCGTTGGTTGTGGTCGCCCGTGTGCGGTGTGCGGTCTGAAAGTGGCCGCGTTTTGCCGCCCGAACACAGGAAGAGAGCGATGCAACAAATTCCTCAGATTACCGCCGCGCAGGCTGCGGCGTTGGTGCCTGAAGGGGCGGTCCTGATGGGCGGCGGCTTTGGCATGACCGGCAACCCCGTTCACCTCTACCACGCGTTGGCCAAGCGCGGCACCAAGGGCCTGACGCTGATCTCCAACAATGTCGGCGAGGTCGGGCTGGGCGGCGGTCGCTTGCTGCAAAATGGGCAGTTGAGCGCGGCCATCGGCTCGTTCTTCACGTCCAACCCCGAGGCGGTGGCAGCATCACAAGACGGCTCGCTGGATGTGACGCTCATCCCGCAGGGCTCGTTGGCCGAGGCGATCCGCGCAGGCGGCGCCGGGATTGGCGGCTTTTACACCCGCACCTCGGCGGGCACCAAGCTGGCCGAGGGCGCCGACACCCGCGAGATCAACGGCGAGACCTACGTTTTTGTCCCTGGGCTCAAGGCCGACGTGGCGTTTGTGCGCGCGTGGCGCGCGGATGAGGCCGGGAACCTGGTCTACCGGCGCACCGAGCAGAACTTCAACCCGCTGATGGCCACCGCCGCCAGTCTGGTCATCGCCGAGGTCGAGGAGATCGTCCCCATCGGTCAGATCCCCCCCGATCAGGTCCACACCCAGGGCTGCTTTGTGGATTTTCTGGTCCAGGCCCACACGACCGAGGAGGAGCTTGGCTCATCGGCCTCGATCAAGGGCAGCGGCAAGAAGGCCAGCGCCGCGCGGATGGCCATCGCCGCCCGCGCCCTCAAAGAGCTTGAGGCCGGGGACATGGTCAACCTCGGCGTGGGGATCCCCACCCTTGTGGCCGACCTCATCACGCCCGAGCACGGCATCGTCATGCACACCGAAAACGGGATGCTGGGCGTGGGCCCCGCCCCCGAGTCCGGCGGCGCCATGGACTACCCCGTCAACGCGGGCAAGCAGCCCGTCACCGCGCTTGACGGCGCCTCCTACTTTGACAGCGCCAGCAGCTTTGCCATGATCCGGGGCGGTCATGTGGACGTCTCCATCATGGGCGCGCTTCAGGTCGACGCCCACGGCAACATGGCCAACTGGGCCGTGCCCGGCAAACCTCTGCTGGGTGTGGGCGGCGCCATGGACCTGGCCTCGGGCGCGCGCCGCCTGGTCATCACCATGACTCACTCCAGCCGCAGCGGCGCCCCCAAGATCGTCCCCGAGGTCCCCCTCCCTGTCACGGTCTGCGGTGCGGTCGACACCGTCATCACCGAGCTGGCCGTCTTTAAAATGATCGAAGGCCGCCTGACCCTGGTGGAGTTGATGCCCGGCGTCACCCTGGAGCAGGTTCAGGCCGCCACCACCGCCCCCTTCGACAACGCCCTATGATCATCGGCCGCAAAACCCGCGGCAAAACTCGCCCCCAGCGCCTCCACGCCCTCGACGCCTGGGTCTGCGAGGCCGAAGCCGAGCTGTTGAAGCGCCAGGGCGGCCCCTGGGACGAGGCCGCCTTTGTGGATGTGGGCTACGGCGAGCATCCGTGGACGACTTTGGAGAGCGCCGCCATGTTTCGCGGCCTCAATCCGCGGCTCTATGTTTTGGGGGTTGAGATTGAGCCTCACCGCGTCGAGAGCGCCCAGGAGCACGCCGACGCGCAGACCGCTTTTGAGCTTGGTGGCTTTGAACTTGACGCCCTTGGGCCTCGTCCCGCCCGGCTCATCCGGGCTTTGAACGTCCTGCGCCAATATCGCCCCCAGCAAGTGCCCGAAGTGCACCGCCTGCTGGGCCAGCGTCTGCTGGAGGGGGGGTTGTTGCTTGAAGGGACCTGCGACAAGGTCGGCAGCGTCATGGTCGTGCACCTGCTGCGCCGTCGCCAGGAGGGCCTGCACCGCGAGGCCATGCTCTTCTACACCGACTGCAGCCAGGGCTTTGCGCCCATCATGTTCCGCGACCGCCTGCCCCGAGATTTGCGCCGCCGCGTGGTCAAAGGCGAACCCATCCACGACTTCTTTCAAACCTGGATGGGCCTCTGGTCCCAGGCCCGGCGCGAGGCCGGGGAGTTGTCCGCCAAAGAGGGCTTTGTGGCCGCCGCTGCGGCGCTGGCGCAGGCCGATGTTGGCGTGGCACAGACCCCGCAGTGGTGGCAGCGCGGCTATGTAATCTGGGCCCCCGAAGGCGGTGTTCCAAAGGCTGAATGATGCCCCAGCCTTGGGCCTATTCGACGGATGTCGCCCGGTGGGCTTCGGTGGCGGCCTCGATGGCGTCCTCAATCAACCACAGCCGGTCCTGGCCCCAGGTGCTGGTCTGCCCAAACCGAAAGCTCGGCACACCCCACAACCCCAACTCCAGCAAGGCCTGCCGGTTGGCGTCCGCCTCCTGCCGCCACGCGTCATCCCCCAGCGCCTTCTGGGCGTCCGACCAGTCCATGCCCGCGTGCTGGGCCATGCTGGCCAGCGTCTTGTCCCGAGTGATGTCGCGCCCCTCGGCCATCACGCCCCTGGCCATGTTGATGAAGAAGGGTTCCAGAACGCCGCGCTGCTGCGCCAGATGGGCCACCGCCAACCCTCGCTCGATGCCCGTCCCCACCGGATCGGCGATCCTCCCAAAGGGAATTCCCTGGCGTTTGGCCTCGCGGGCCGTGTCCCGAACGATGTAAATCCGCTTGGCAAAGGGCACCTGCAGCCCGCGCATCACCATGGGCAACACTGGCCTGGGGACCAACTCCACGCCCCGTCGCCGGGCCAAGGCAAAGGTCCGCGCCAAAGCCAGATAGCTGTACGGGCTGCGCAACGAAAAGAAGAACTCCAGCTTGGACCCCGGCGGCGCCTGAGAGACCTTGTCCGACTCCACCGGCGGCGACACAATCGGCGCCCACGCCCCCACACCGCGCCACAAACCCATGTCGTGAAGGCGCTGCTCCAGATAGTGCAGCCGGTCCAAACCCCAATACCACTCCGAACCGTAATAAAAGGTCGCCCCCAGATAGTGCCCCAGCTTTTCACGGCGCTGCGCGTTGTCCGCCATCCACTCCCGCGCCAAGGTCACCGGCGGGCTGTCCAGCGCCAAACGCCGCAGCACCGCCTCATCACCACCCCAAAGCGCCTCGCCGACCTGCGGCGCCAACGCCATAAAGGCCTCAGGGTCATCTTTGACCTTGGCCAACGCCCGATTGGCCATCTCGACCATGCTCGCCGGCGGCTGCTTCAAAGGATCCACAAAGCGCGCCTTGTAGCGCCCGGCGATGTCCTGGGCATCGCGGCGCGAAAACCCAACCAGACGCTCCCGATCCGGCGCCGCCCAATCCGGAGGCGGCCCCACCAGCAAAGGCACCCAGCGCACATCGTAGAGTTGAGCCAGTTGGCTCAAGTGCGTCGCCACCAGGTGACTGTAGGGGTCATCCACCTGATGAAAATACAAAACCTCATGCGGCCGCCGCGTCACGCGTCTGCGACCCTCCGCCAGCGTCCGCAACACCTTCTGTGTCACCCCACTGGTCACCACACTCGACAAAATTACTGTACGCACCTGGGCTCCCTCACTCGCTTCGCTCGTTCGGGAGCGGTTCGCTTGCTGGCGCTGCGCTTTCGGTTCGCTTGCTGCGCTGCGCTTTTGGTTCGGTCACTTCGTTCCCTTTTGGTGCGGTCGCTGCGCTCCCTTATAGCAATTGCGATGGGTTGGGGTCTTGGCTCCGCCGGTTGGAGTGGGGCATCTCGTCGAAAGTGCTTTCACTTCTCTGAGATCGGATGAGCGTTGGTTGAGGCTTGTGGGGTTTTCCAAGGGGGTTTGTGAGTGGGTGACGAAGGTTTGGAGGGCTTTCCAAGGGGGTGGGCGGCTTTTGTGGTGGAACTTTTGGGATGGTTGGGGCTTTGGGCGAAGGTGGGCGGCGATAGCCCGCTGACCGAGTGGCCTTGGAACTTGAGGACCAGCGTTGTCAGTGATTCCGAGCAGCCTTACGAATGTGCAGACCAACACCAGCGACGATTACATAGGGGCGAAGGTAGGCGGCGAAGCTCGCCTTACCGAGCGGCCTTGCGAAGTTAAGGACCAACGCTGTCGCCACCCACAAAAGCCGGCAGGAAGGCGAGCTGCGCCGCCTACCCTGCCCCCAAAAACAAGCCGGGCATATACGTTTGGGGGGAGGCACCAAGCTCAAAGAGCCGCCAGCCGCTCGTCCCCACCCTCCCTCTGAAGTGTATTTCGACGAGATGGCAACACGCCCCGGCGAAGCGAAGCACGGTCCACACATCGCAATTGCTATAAGGGAGCGCAGCGACCGCACCAAAAGGGAGCCAAGCGAAGCGCCGGCGACCGAACCAAAAGCAAGCGCAGCGCCGCGAACCGAAAGGGCAGCCAAGCGCAGCGCGGCAACCGAACCAAAAAGCAAGCCCCAAAGGGGCGACGCTTTTTTAACCGATGCGCAGCAAGAGAGCGTAGAGGGGTAGTGCTGGGAGTTTGCATGATGGAGGCATGTCATCGGGGAAAACGGGCAAATCTCATTGAAACGAACACAATTCGCACCGAGTGGTGTGGGGTTTGTGGGTGGGGTGCTTGTGGTGATGTGCGCAGCCCTTATCTGGCGCGCTTGAGCGTGGCGTGGTGCACGGTGTGCGCCTTCGCAGATTGAAGGCGTATGTGATAGTGTGTTGGGCGATTGTGCGGGGGCATTGACGGACACGTGTGACGAAGGTCTGGAGTCGTGGTGTTCGTACCAATCGGGAGATTCGACGTGGGTTCAAAGCAGTGTCTTTACCAACGCGCGGCCTGGTGGATCGGGGCGTGTCTGGCGGTGCTTGTGTTGAGTGGTTGCGGCCGCTCGAACATTGGGGCGCCGTGCATCACCAATGACGAATGTGGCGAGGGCCAGGTTTGTCTTGGTGGCACCTGTTCTGTGGGTGATGGGTGCGAGATCGACGCCGATTGTGGCGACGGTCGCGTCTGTCAGGACGGAATTTGCGTGCGCGACGAGATTTGTCAGCAGGACAGTCAATGCGACGAGGGTCAGGAGTGTCAGGCGGGTCAATGCGTGACGGCCGATCCGTGTGGCTGTGAGCCTGGGCAGGCGTGCATTGAAGATGAGTGCGTGCCGCTTTGTGAGACCGATGAGGTGTGCCCTGAGGGCAGCATCTGTGATGGCGAGGTGTGCCGTCCGGGTTGTCGGGACGATCAGAGTTGTCCGCAGGGGAGCCTGTGCATTGACGGGCGTTGCCGCGCGGACGTGGAGTGCCGCGACGACGTGGACTGTGGTCCCGATGGGGTGTGCTTCAACGGCGAGTGCTTTGTGGAGCCCCCGGAGTGTGAGGAGGACATCGATTGCGGCCCTGGTGGGGTTTGCGAGGATGGCCTGTGCTTCTTTGAGCCCAACGAGTGCCGCAACGACGGCGACTGTCCAGATGGGACGGTCTGCAATGACGGCGTGTGCGTGTTTGTGGAGCCGGAGTGCTTTGACAACCGGGACTGCGGTCCGGACGCGATTTGCGTGGACAACCGCTGCATTTTCAACCCTGACGAGTGCCGTGAAGATCGCGATTGCGGTGACTTTGGGGTGTGCTTGGAGGGTGAGTGTGAGTTCTTTGAGTGCCGCTCGGAGCGCGACTGTGGTCCTGACGAGGTGTGCATTGACGGGTTCTGCTTCTTTGAGCCGCCCGACTGCCGCCGGGACGCGGACTGCGAGCGTGGTGAGAACTGCATCAACGGCGAGTGCCGTTTTGTGGGCGAATGCCGTGGTGAAGGGGATTGCCCGCCGGGCTTTGAGTGCCAGGACTTTGAGTGTGTGCCGCTGCCGCAGTGTGAGATCAACCAGGACTGCCCGCTGGGCTTTGTGTGCCGCCGCGGGGTGTGCCTGGACGATGGTCTGGAGTGCGTGGACAACCAGGAGTGCCCGGGTCGGTTGATTTGCCTGGGCAACGCGTGTGTGCCGCCGCCGGATTGCCGTGTGGACGGCGACTGCGCCGATGGGTTCACCTGCGTGGGTGGTCAGTGCGTGCCGCCGCCGCCGGAGTGCCGCATCGACAACGATTGCAACGACGGCCAGCGGTGCAACAACGGCCGCTGTGAGGACATCCCGGACGAGTGCCGGGTGGACAACGACTGCCCGGGCGACCTGGTTTGCCGCGTGGGGGTTTGCGTGCCGCCCGCGCCGGAGTGCCGGATTGACGCCGAGTGCGCCCCGGATGAGATTTGCGAGGGCAACCGCTGCCTGCCGCGTCCGCCGGAGTGCCGCTTTAACGAGGATTGTGGGCCCAACGCCCGGTGCGTCCGCGGTCAGTGTGAGGATTTGCCCGATGAGTGTCGGGTGGATGGGGACTGCGACGACCTTGAGGTTTGCCGCGCGGGCCGCTGCATCTTTGACGGCGACTGTGTGTCGGACGACGAATGCAACGACGGCGAGCTTTGCGAGGACTTCCGCTGCGTCTTTGATGGCCAGTGTCGCCGGGATGAGGACTGCGGTCCGGGTCTGGTCTGCGACATCATCCAGCGCTTGTGCGTGGAAGATGTGGATTGCAATGGCGATGGCGACTGCCCGGACGACCAGGTTTGCCTCGGCGGCCAGTGCAGCCCGGTCGATGAGTGCCAGGTGGACAACGACTGCCCGCCTGGGACGGTGTGTCAGGCCGGCACGTGCGTGGCGCGCCCCGAGTGCCGCTTTGACGATGACTGCGCCCCTGATGAGCGCTGTGACCTGGGCGCTTGCCAGCCGATCGTGTGCCAGAGCAATGACGACTGCCAGGCCGGTTGGAGCTGCTTGAATGAGCGCTGCATCCCGCCGCTCTTCTGCGAGACCAACCAGGACTGCCCGCTGCCCGAGCTGGAGTGCATCGACCGGATCTGTCAGTTGCCTGGCGGTTGCCAGAGCGACGACGACTGCCCTGGTGGTTCGTCTTGTCTGGCGGGCATTTGCATCGACATTCCGCCGCCGGAGTGTCAGTTCGACGATGATTGCGGACCGGGTCTGGCCTGTGAGTTTGGTTTCTGCGTGCCTGAGCCCGAGTGCCGCATCGACAACGACTGCCCGCCGCAGTTTGAGTGTGTGGTTGGCACGTGCGAGTTTGCGCCCGAGTGCACCGACAGCAGCGACTGCGCCGAAGACGAGATTTGTGTGCGTCAGCAGTGCATCGATGATCCGGTGGAGTGCCGCCTGGACGGCGACTGCGGTCCGGGTGAGGCCTGTGTGGATGGCCAGTGCAACTTCTTTGGCGACTGCCGTGAGGATCTGGACTGTCAGGTCTTTGACCCGCGCCTTGTGTGCGAGGACTTCTTCTGCGTGCCCGCCTTTGAGTGTGTGGAGGATTTGCAATGCGGCGACGGTCAGATTTGCGACAACGGCTCGTGCCGCGAGGGTTGCCGCGCCAACAACGACTGCCCAGATGGCTTCTTCTGCCAGGCGACGCTCTGCATCGGTCGGCCCAACTTCTGTGAGGGCGACGCGGACTGCGAAGAGGGTCAGATTTGCGGTGACAACTCGGTCTGCCGCGAGGGCTGCCGCCGCGACTTTGATTGCCCCGGCGATCAAATCTGCCGCGACACCTTCTGCGAAGATCCGCCCCCGCAGTGCATCCTGGACCGCGACTGTGAAGGCGGCGAGTCTTGCATCAACGGCCGGTGCGTCTTTGTGGGTGAGTGCCGCGACGATGTGGACTGTGGCCCTGGGGCCGAGTGCGTCGGCGGGTTCTGCGTGTCGGCGCCCGAGTGCCGCAGAGACAGCGATTGTCCAGAGGGCGAGCGCTGCGATTTGCTCTCGGGAAGCTGCATTGAGGACATTGAGTGTGAGAACAACGGCGACTGCCCCGACGGTCAGCTCTGCGTGGGCAACGAGTGTTCGGATGTGACGCAGTGCCGCAACGACGGGGACTGCCCGGCTGGGTTGGTCTGCGGCGACGGGGTCTGCATCGCGGCCCCCAACTGCGCCCGTGACACGGACTGCGAGAGCGACGAGCGCTGCGAGGGTGGCTTCTGCCAGCCCATCAACTGCCAGAGCGACGACGACTGCCGCGACTCCTTTGAGTGCACCGCGGGCCGCTGCATCCCGCCGTTCTTCTGTCAGAACAACTTCGACTGCCCCGAGGGCACCGAGTGCATCAACTTCATCTGCACCAACCCTGGCGGTTGCCAGGAAGATGAGGACTGCCCGCCCAACCAGGCGTGCATCGCCGGAGCGTGCTTCTTCATCCCGCCGCCCGAGTGCGAGCGCGACACGGACTGCGACGAAGGCTTTGAGTGCAACTTCGGCTTCTGCGAGCCGTCCTTCGACGAGTGCCGCATCAACAACGACTGCCCCGGCGGTCAGGTTTGCCAGGACGGCGTCTGCGTGGACGACATCGAGTGCTTCAACAACTTTGATTGTCGCCCCAACGAGCTGTGCATCGGCGGTCAGTGCGTGCCTGAGGAGCCCGATTGCTTCAACGACCTTGACTGCGAGCCGGGTCAGGTCTGCGAGGACAACCAGTGCGTTGAGGGCGGTGAGTGTCGCGGTGACGAGGACTGCCCGCCGGGCTTTGTCTGCGGCGACGGTGGCGCTTGCGAGCCGATCGAGTGCTTTGGCAACGAGGACTGCGGTCCTGGCGAGCGCTGCGTGGACAACATCTGCGAGGCGATCGACTGCCGCCGTGACCGTCAGTGTGACGACGGTCAGCTCTGCATCAACAACGTCTGCCAGGACGCCGATTGTCGCGGCGACGACGACTGCCGCCCCGGCGAGCGCTGCCAGGACAACCAGTGTGTCCCGGCCGAGGTCGATTGCATCCGCGACGATGAGTGCCCCGGTGACCTTGTGTGTGAGGCTGGTCAGTGTCAGTTGGCCCAGGGTTGCTCCACCGACAGCGACTGCGGCGTGCAGGCTCAGCAAGATCCCACCGCCACGGTCGATGTCATCGAGTTCAACCCGCGCCGCAGCGTCGGTCAGGTCTTGGAGTTGGGCGACGATGAGGTTTCTGCGCCCGTGGAGATCGGTTTCGAGGTCGAGTTCTTTGGTGAGAGCATCGACAGCGTGCGTGTCAGCTCCAACGGCTTCATCACCTTTGGCAACGACACCAACGCGGGATGCTGCTCGGGCGACCCCATTCCCAGCCAGGGCAACCCCAACAACATCATCGCGGCCTACTGGTCTGACCTGAACCCCAGAAACGGCGGCACCATCACCGCTGGCATCACCGGCATCGCGCCCAACCGCGAGTTTGTCATCACCTGGGAGGACGTGCCGACCTTCAACGACGGCGGCAACGCCAACGCTCAGATCGTCCTGCGCGAGCAGGCCCCTGAGACCGCCGAGGTCATCTGCATCGACTGCCGCAGCAACGGCCGGACCTTCTCCCAGGGCGTCGAGAACGCCGACGGCTCCTTTGGTTTGGCGGTCGATGGCCGCTCGGCCCAGCCGTTTGACGCGGCCCGCGACGCGGTGCTCTTCACCACCGGCACGCGCCAGCGCAACACCCTGGAGTGCTTCGGCGGCCAGTGCATCCCGGCGCCGACCTGCCAGCAGGACAGCGACTGCGCCTTTGGCATCCCCGGTGTGGTTTGCGAAGACGGCCTGTGCATCAACCCCAACGGCTGCTCCACCGACGAGGAGTGTGGCGACACCTCCTGCGTCCTGGGTCTGTGCTTCGATGTGGGCAACCCCGAGTGCATCCGCGATGAGCAGTGCGGCGGCGAGCAGATCTGCGAAAGCCAGGTCTGCCAGTAAAGCTCGCCATGGCGGCCTCAGCCCACGCTTTTGAGGCCGCCGCCCTTCCCTCCTTCCCCGGTCACGACCATCCCTGGCCGTGACCTGTCATCCATTGACTCAATTTGGGAATCAAGCGCCGCCCCCGGCGTGTTTGAGCAGGGTTAACCCTGGACGCTTTGGGCACATCTGCGACCAAAACCAAACGCTCTGTATCCCAGTGGCGGCACAGGGTATAGTGTCCCAGCATCCAGGTATGCTCCGACGGGTCCCGGGCGAGGTTCTCCAAACCCCGGGCTTGGCCTTTTGATTGATTTTGTACTCAAGACGAGCGCAATGAAGCCACAACGCCCCCTTCTGCCCTCCCGGCTCGCCTTTTTCGACCGCCACCGCAGCCCACGCGCCCTCGTGCTGGCCCTGCTGGGCGGCGCGCTCGTGTTGATGTCGAGCCTCGCCGGTGCCCAGCCGCAAGACGCCAAGAGCGCCAACGCCGCCACCCGCAACGGCCCCAAGCAGAACTTCTGGGAGGCCATCTACGACCCCAACCGGCCCGCTTACGAAGAGGCCGTGGACGCCGCATGGAACGCGGCCCAGGATGCCAACCAGGAGCAGCTTGAGACAAGCCTGGGCGAGCTGCGAAACATCAACAAAGAGGCCGCCGCGACGCTCTACTTTGAGGCCATCGTGGCGGGCAAGCGCGGCGATCACGCCGCCAGCGTCAAGCTCCTGACCCAAGGGCTCGAAAAGAAAGACTTCCGCGACCTGAGCGCCGAAATCTTCCACTTCGATCTGGCGCTCAGCCAAACTCGCCTTGGCCAATATGACGCCGCCATCGACGCCTACCAGAGTTGCTTGACCAGCGCCGAGTCCAACTCCCACGAGGACGTCTACCTGACCAACATGGCCGAGCTGCACATGGCCAACGATCGCCTGGATGAGGCCATCAAGCTTTACCGGGCGGCGCTGTCGCGCAACAGCGACTACGTCCACGCCCTCTTTGGTCTGGCCATCGCCCTGGAGCGCAGCGGCCAGCACAGGCTCGCCAGGGGTTACCTGCTCAAGGGCCTCCTGCTCGACCCCGAGGCCAAGGGCTATATGGGCCCCAACACCTTCTTTGTGCCCCCCATCGATCGGGACTTCCACGCGGGCATGCTGGCCGAAGAGGCCGGGCGCCTTGAAGACGCCGTCAAACACTATGACGCCTTCCTGAAGGGCTCGGATGGCCGCCTTTACAAAGACAGCGCGCGGGCGGCTTTGGGGCGAGTGGAGAAATTGGGGTCATTAAAGCTGGCGGATGCGAAGTTGCCGGCGGGTGGGCCCACGGCGTGGGCAGCGGATCCGAAGGGCCGTTATGTGGCGCTGGGCGACTCCAGCGGCAAGCTGACCTTGTTGCGCGGCGGCAAGGTGGTGGGCGAAGGCAAACTGTCGCAGGACGGCCGCGTGCTGGCGCTGGCATTCTCGGCGGATGGCAAGCAGCTGCTGGCGGCCCGCGCCGACGGCACCGTGGAGGTCTTTGAGCCGGGGCGAAAGCTGCGCAAGAAGACCACGCTGGGTCCGGTCAAGCTGCCGGGCGGCAACCGGGTGGCGGCCATTGCAAGCAACGGCGGCGCGCTGCTGGCCTCGGGCGGCGGGATGCGTCAGTGGCACATCGCCTCGCGCGACAAGCTGGAGGCGTCGCTGGGCAACGTCTCGCTGCCGGCCAACGCCCGCTCGATGGCGTTGGGCCCCTGGGAGGCTCAGGGCAGCGGGAGCATGATCACGGCCTTTTGGACACAAAACAACCAGCTCCACGTCCGGCGCGCGCCAGACAGCAACGCCCAGGACAATGTCCTGACACCGCCGGGTGGCAACAAGTACCACGTGGTGACGCTCAGCGCCGACGGCCGCTATGCGTTCTTGATTGGCAACGAGCACATCATCGTGTGCCGCACCGTGGACATGCAGATCATGCGGATGGTGAGCATCAAGCCCGAGCGGGCCTGGGGCAGGCCGGTGGCTGCGGTGGTGGACGAGTCGGGCGGCGCGGGCCACGGCGCGGCGTTGGTCTTGCTCTACGGCAACCATTACGCGGCGTTCAGGCTCGGCTCTCTCTTGCCGTAGGCGGGTGCGGCGTGCAAGCTCGGTGGCCCGGGCTCAGTCGCCCATCGGGTTGACGCGCTCGCGCAGCTCTTTGCCCACCTTGAACTTGATGGCACGCTTGGCAGGAACGTCCACTTCGACGCCGGTTTTGGGGTTTCTCCCGGTGTAGGCGTCATAGTGTTTGACTGAAAATGTGCCAAAACCCCGCATCTCGATGCGATGGCCCTGAATGAGAGCGTGGCTCATCGCGTCAAAGATGGTGTTGACCACCTCTTCGACCTGCTTTCGGGAGCGACCCGAACGCGCGGCGACGAGGTTGATCAACCTTGATTTGGTCAATGCAGGTTGATTTCCAAAGCGGTCGTCGTGATGTTCACTGCCGGAGGTCACAGTTTATGCTCCTTGCAATGGCGCTTGCCAAAGAATGCAAGCCCATGAGAACGGCGATCAAACTGATGTTGGACGGTACTGTAGCCAAACCCAGGTTTCAAGCTTTGGCCACCACTGCGGCCATGGCGGTGGTGCTGCTGACCTGGAGCGCCGCCTGGGCCCAGCCCGCCATCGGCCCCCCGGCCCCCGCCGGTGTGCAGATCCTCTACGTGCTTGAGGACATCCGCGTGGAGGGCTCTCCCAAGACCTCACTGGCGTTGATTGAGGACATGATCGGGCTGGAGGTCGGCCAGCAAATCGGCCCACTGGAGATGAAGGCAGTGCGCCTGCAGATGCTCTCCAGCGGTTATTTTGAAAAAGTGTCGCTCTCTCTGGACAAGGGCTCGGCCAAGAACCACGTCGTGCTGGTCATCGAAGTCGTCGAGCGCAACACCATCATCCTCTCGGACGCCTTTTTGGGGGTCAGCAAGCAGCACCCGTTCTGGGGTGGTCTGGACGTGGTCGAGGGCAACCTCTTTGGGCGCGGGTTGACCCTGGGGGCGGCCTTCGTGGTGGGCAAGGAGCAGTGGGCGGTGCGCGGCGCGCTCTCGGACCCGGACTTGATGGGGTTGCCGCTGAGCACGGGGGGTTCGGGGTACTGGATCAACGGGCGCGAGGCCATCTTTGTCGCCTCCCAGCGCTTGCTCCCCGAGGGGGTCAGAGAGCCCCGGCGTTTGGAGTTTGAGCGGATCGGCGGTGAGCTTGGTGTGGGCTTTTATCCGCTGGCGCTGCTGGGCGTCTTTGTGGATGTGGGCTTTGAGAGCATCGACGGGCGCTCGGACGTGCCCGAGCTGACCCAGGACACCTACCTGCTTCAGGGGCGCTCGTACCACGGCATGTTGCGCGTGGCGTTGGACCACGACACCCGAGACAACCCTTTTTTGCCCACACAGGGGTATCGGCTCAACCTCTCGGCGCAGTTTTCCTCCAGCGCGGTGGCCAGCGACTACGACTACGCGCGCCTGGTGCTGAGCACCAGCTACGTCAAGCCGCTGGGGTGGAACGACTCGGGGCACGTGCTGCGCATTGATCTCTTTGGGGGGATCGTGCTGGGCAACCCCCCGTTTTACGAGCGTTTTTACATCGGCGACGTCACGGCGCTGGTCCCCTCGCGGGATTTGGGGCTGAACTTTGCGGGCAACGCCTCGATCGATTTCCTCAACCGGGGCGCGGACAACCTGGGCTACGAGAAGGTGGTGGCGGGCGGCGGCGTGGAGTACGGCGTCCCGTTGATGCGCAGCCCCGGCGAGATTTTCTATCGGATCGAGTTCTTCATCGGCGCAGGCCTCTTTGGGATGACGACCCCGGGGGATTTGCCAGCGACGCGCAACGTCAACCTGGCGGTGGATCTGGTGCGCACCGAGGAGACGACGGTCTTTCCCATCGATTTGACCTTTGACCTGGGTTTCCGGGCCGAGACCCCCATTGGCATCTTCGGGTTGAGCTTTGCCAACGGTCTGGCCCTGGTCCCCTTCTGACGCGGAGGCAGCGCACGCAACGCCATGGTTCACGACGTGACACAGCACCCTCACAACGCCCCTGGGCGCGCCTGGAGTTGGCTCCTGGCGTGTCTGCTGGTGTTGTGCGCCGTGTCACCGGGCAGCTCGCAGGACGCCAAGCCGGACAAGCCGGTGGTCTGCCGCCCGGACGGTCGTGACGTGCACTGCGATTTGCGCTTTGAGAGCTTCTTTGACGACCCGATGCGCAAAAAGCTCAAGAGCGGCTTCATCAACCGCTTCCTCTACCGCGTCTACGTGCGCCGCGCCAGCGACGGCGAGCCGGTCTCGCTGGCGGCGCTGCGCCTGCTGGAGATCTACGAGCTTTGGGACGAGGTCTATTACGTCTACACCGAAGACGGCCAGACCATCACCCACAAGACCGACAGCCTCGATCAAGCCGTCAAACACCTCACTCGCCTTGACCGACTGCTGGTCGCCGAGAAGCTCCCCAAGGGGCGCTACTACGCCGACGTATTTGTCGAACTCAACCCCATCAGCGAAGCCGAAGAGGCCGAGATCCGCAGTTGGATCGCACGCAGCCGCGGCGGTCAGCAGACCTTCGCCACCGGCGACCGCAGCTTCTTTGGTACCTTTGTGTCGCTCTTCATCAACATCAAACCCGGCAAAGCCGAGCGCACCTTCCGGGTCCAGACAGCGCCCTTTGACGTCCCATGAAGCGTTTTCAATGGAAGGTGTTGACGCTGATGCTCCTGGTCAGCATCACGCCGCTCATCTTCAGCACCATCGTGGTGGACCAACTCCTAAAGGAGACCGTGGCGCTGGGGCTCGATGAGAGCCTACAGTCCAGCCTCGGGCAGGCCGCCGACACACACCGGCGCTACATCCAGCTGAGGCGACGGACGCTGAAGCTCGAAACCGTCCGCCTCAGCCACGACCCCAATCTGCAGCGCCTCCTTGGCAAGGACCAGCACCAGCAGGCCGCCGAGCACCTGGGTCGATGGATCGCCGACACCGACGACCCGGACATGGCGGTGGCCGCCGTGGAGCTGCGCCCCGCCGCCAAAACCACCAAACCCATCGCGATCGACCATAGAGACAAGTACCCCGAGCCGCGCTGGCGCGCCAAGACCATCAACGCAATGCTCACCGACGAGGCCGGACACACCCACCAACTGGCCGTCACATACGTCGTCCCCTGGGAACTCTTTGAGCGCTTTGAAGAACTCGGGCAGGTTTCGCGCACCTTCTCCAGCATGTCCAAGCGCAAAAACGCTCTCACCAACGGCTACACCCGCGCCTTCGCCGTCTTCGCCGGCGCCATCCTCTGCGTCACCTTCATCGCCGGTTACCTTCTGGCCCGTGCCACCACTGGCCGACTTGGACAACTGGCCAACGCCACCGCGCGAGTCGGACGCGGCGACCTGATGGTCCAGGTCCCCGTTCAGGGGCGCGACGAGATCGCCCAGCTCACCGGCGCCTTCAACACCATGGTCGTGGAACTGCGCCAGGCCCATGACCGGGTCTCCTACCTGGAGCGCGTCTCCACCTGGCAGGAAATCGCCCAGCGCCTGGCCCACGAGATCAAAAACCCGCTGACCCCCATTCTTCTGGCCGTGCAACAACTCGACCGCAAGTTTGATGACTACGTCGAGCGCCCGCGCAAATACCGCAGGCTGGTCTCGGACGCCATGGAGATCGTCTCCGAAGAGGTCGACTCGCTGCGGACCCTCGTCCAGGAGTTCCGCGACTTCGCGCGCCTGCCCAGAGTCAGCCCCAAACCCACCGATGTCCCCGAGTTTGTCCGCGACGTGCTGCGCACCAACCCACAGTTTGCCCCGCACATCTCGCCCGACGCCGAGATCAGCAGCGGCGCCCCCCTGCTCATCGCCGGCATTGACGGTACCATGATGCGACGCGTGCTGATCAACCTCATCACCAACGCACAGCAAGCCATCAACGCCGCTGGGCGCGCCCAAGAAGACTCAATCCGCATCTTTGTCGATGAGTTGCCGGATGACGGCGGGGTAAAACTGGTGGTGGAGGACGATGGACCCGGGGTCAAACCAGAACACCTGGCCCGGCTCTTTGATCCCTACTTCACCACCAAAAGCGACGGCACTGGCCTGGGGCTGGCCATCGTCAAAAAAGTCGTCCTCGATCACGGCGGAGACATCCGCTGTGAATCCCCCATCATGGACGATGGGGGCGCGCGCTTTGTCGTTGAGCTTCCCCCCGGAGAAAGCATCAACACAGACGAAACAGACGCTCAAGACACCACTTGAACGCCTCTCCAGAATGCCACGCGATCCTTGATTTGAGACGCGGCGCTCTTGGGCTCCTGATAGTACCAGGCCGCGTTGCTGTTGACCTCTCCCGACACCACGACATCGTAGTAACTGGCCGTCCCCTTCCAACCACACGACGAGGTGTGCTGGCTGGCCTTGAAGTGCTCGGACTTCAAGGCGTTGATGGGGAAATAGTGGTTGCCTTCAACCACAACGGTGTCGTCGCTCTCGGCGATGACGGTTCCATTCCAGATGGCTTTCATAAATCCTCGGTCCTCCATTGGGTACAAGCGACGCCCCACACCACAGGTGCAGGCTCGCCAGCCCAGGTCTATTCGACGCTGCTCTTTCTCGATGTTGTTGATTGTGCCAAGTCCATTTTTTGGCCGCCCTCAACCATTGAATCCCGGGTGTCGACACACACTGCGGCGCCAACCGGCAAATCCATGAAGAGACACGACCTGAGCGGAGCACCACACAAGTCGCCTTTAAAGATGCGCACCGGGACAGAAAATTTCAGACAACAAAGCGTTATAAAAATAACACAGTGGATGGGTTCAGCGAAGGAAGGACCGCAGAGAGGCCAAACATGGGGGCAAAAGGCCGCAATTCAGGCTTGCGCGTCTTCTTTGTGGGCGGCTTTGGCGATGCAGGACTCGCAGATGAAGAATTTGCGCGCGGGCGGGCCAAGGACCCCTTCGTTGGGGTGGCCGGGGTAGCGGGTGGGCGCAAAGCGCTCAAAGCAGACCTTGCAGGTCTTGTGGTGGGTCTGAAAAATCTCCTGGGCGTCTTCAACCAGGTTTTCAATGACCTTCTGGGCGCGCTGCTGCTTGAGCGCCAGGAGCGCCCTGATGGGCAGGCGGCGCAGCAAATGGGAGTGGGGCACCTTGACGTTGCCGGGCAGTTGAAGCTCAAAAGGCACCCGAACCTCGACGTCGGTCTCGGTGACCCGAAAGACCACCCCCGTCTTGCGCTGGCGGCTGATGACAAAATAATCGTCGTTCAAAAAGCCTTTGGGGATGCGCTTGCGGCGCGGATCGCGCTCATTGAGGTCTTCGAGCCACTCCGAAGCCTCGCTCATGGGCTCCATACCCTTGGTGATCACCCCGTACATCTGACCCAGCAGGTCCAATGCCTTTTGCTGGGGCGATTTAAACCACCCAAACATCGCCTTCTCCCGTTCTAAGCGGCCGCATCCCAAACGCGGACCCTCAAGAACTTACAACAAGTCTCGAAGGCACCCAACTCCCACCGGTCACAGGTCTTCAAAAGCCTTTGTGTTGAGCCCTGCTGCCCAACAACACACAAACACATAAAAACACACACAACACCGTCAAAAACACACAAAAACAGCCCTCCCAAGGGCCCCTGCACGGTGGCACAATGTGTGCTTTATGAAGGCATGTGAAGGCACATTGCATTTGATTTGGAGCAAAGAACCCGTGAACAAAACCGAGACTTGGAAGATCGTGTTGCTCAGCATGGCGGGCAACACCTTGCTGTGGTTGATCCTGGGCCTGGGCTTGATGGCCTGGGCCGAAAACTCGGAGCTGGACTCAGGGCCGCGCGCCATCCCCTACAACGGGCTGCTGGAGTTCAACGGAGCGTCCTTCACTGGCCAGGCCGACGTCCAGTTCACGCTCACCGACGACGGCAACTGCACTTTCACCGAAGACCATGAAGAGGTCCGCGTCTTTGCGGGACGTTTTAGCGTCAACATCGGCCAGCCCACCGGCGATCTGCCCGCCTGCCTCTTCAACGCCGACGCAGTCTACCTGGAGATGGCCGTGCGCAGCGCCGACGACGACAACCCCCACGTGGCCCTGGCCGGACGCCAGCGGATCAACCCGGTGCCCTTCTCATACTGGGCCGCCGAGGGCTCCGACTTCCGCGTGGACGGCCTGCTGCGCGCCGACAGCGCCACCATCCCCACCATCACAGGTGACACCACCATCAACGGAGCCACCACTATCAACGGCGTCACATCGGTCAGCGATCGCATTGATGTGACTGGTGGCGCAGGCCAGCTGAGGTTCACCACCGAAGAGTTTGATCGCGACGGAGATGTCGGTGAATTGAGTGACTTCAAGCTCCTGCTCTACTCGGGCGACCGAGCCGACAACAGCTATGGATTTGGCGTTCAGGGCGGCACCCTCTTTGCCAACACGGGTGGCGAATATGATTTCAAAATCGACGGCGCCGATGAACTGACGCTCAGTGCCACCGATGCCACCTTCAACACCAACCTGACCGCCACGGGTGCCTTGAGCGCCGCCAGCGCCAACATCACCGGCAACCTGACCGCCGGGACGCTCAACGCGGGCACCACCACGCTTGGCGCCACCACACTCGGCGCCACCACCTTCAACACCGCTGACATCAACATTGGCAACAACCCAGGCCGGGGCAATGGCGGGCGCGCCATCGTTCATGATGGCGGGGACACATTGACTCTGAACTACGCAGGGGATTTCGCAGGCGGCGTGCGGGTTCAAAGCAACTTGGCTGTCACTGGCAGCGTCACCTCCGCACAAGGCACGCTCTTCAATGTCCCCTGCAACGTCTTTGACCGCAACAACGTCCAACTCAGCACCGCAACCACCCAGTACATGGGCGGAGCCCCAATGGATGGCCGTCGTCGTCTGGACTTCTACTGCCAGAACGGCGTCATCACACGCATCGACTTCCGCTACTGAGTCAAACAACGAGCGCGCAAACGACCGCCGCGCTCCAACCACAGACGCTCACCACCTTGTCTTTGTGATGTTTCTGGCAGATCCATCGCCAGCGCATCAGGCATCCACCAACAGCGAATATTAGCGGCGGCCGAGCCTGACCCACATCTCCTGGGCCTGGGCCATCAGCGCCTGACCGCGCTCTTCAAAGCCCGCCGCCAGAAAAAGCCCGCCAAGCTGCTCCAAAGGACGGGCATAATCGGGGTCTGCGATGCCGTGCCGCTCGATGTGGCCCTGCGCCCGCGTCAGCGACTCCTGGGCCTGTGACCACTGCTGACGGCGCGCCTGAAGCAAACCCTTGTTCAACTCCAGCCCAAGGCGCACATAGGGGAGTTCGATGTCTCCCAAAAGACCTTCAGCCCGAACCAAACAGACCTCAGCGCGCTCCAGGTCATCCTGGGCCATGGCCGTCAGCCCCAGATTGACCAGGGTCATCGCAGCGTCCGCCCGCGCCCCAATGGAGTTGAAGGTCTCAAAGGCCCGCTGGTAACACTCCCTGGCCACCGGGAAGCGCTCCATAAAGCGGGCCACCTCGCCCAATCCATTGAAGCAACTGGCCACAGCATGCCGGTCGCCCAACTCTTCAAAGCGGCGGCGTGCTTCAACAAAGAGCCGCGCGGCGTTCTCCAGGTCCTGACGCGCGCGGGCAAGCTGGGCCAGATCGCGCTGACAACGGGCGACGCTCTGGCGATCGTCGAGGATCTCGTAGGCCTGACGCGCTTGGACCAACAACTCGGCGGTGCGGGCCGGATCCCCGCGGCGACGGGCCACTTCAGCCAGCAGATGAAGCGCGTCGGCGCGGTTGTAGGCGTCCTCGTGGGCCAGCGCTTCCTCCAGCGCCCCTTGGCCAAGCTCCTGCGCCTGGTCGTAATCACCGCGCTCCCAGGCCATCCAACCGGCCAGGACCGTGCCCAGACGCGCCCAGGGGCCAAGACCAGCCTGGGTGGCAAGGCGCTGGCCTGCGCTGGCGAGCTGCCCGGCGGCGTCCTGGTGGCCTTTGTGGCGCGCGATTCGGGCCGCGCCGTACACAGAGCGGATCAGATCTTGACGCGCGCTCTCACAGAGCGCTTGCAGGCGCGGGCTGGCGCTGAGCGCCTTGACCAGCAGCCGCCAGCGCGGCGAGGCCAGCAGCGGCGCCTCCTGGTTCTCCTGAGCGGCTTTGGAGAGCAGGATGGTGCCCATGACCTGAGCGTAGGTCCGCTCGGCATCATCAAAACGGCCCATTTTCAATTGCAGGTCGCCCATCCGACGCTCGATCTTGAGCACCACCGGATCGTCGGCGGTCCTCCAGGCCAGGACGTGCTCCAACGCTCGGGCAAAGAGTTCTTCGGCGTCCGAAAGACGATGGCCAGCGCGGGCCACCAGCGCCGAGCGCAGCAAAAAGTCCTGCGCCCGCTCTCGCTGGTTGGCCTTGACGGCGTGGTAGGCGATCGACACCGCCACCGAGTCCAGGCGGTCGGCGTGGATCTTCTCCAGCGCGCGCCCAGCGGCGTCGTGCAACCGCGCGCGCTGCGGCAGCGGCATCTGCTCAAGCAGGATGTGGCGCATCAGGTCGTGGTTGAAGCGCAGCGTCTCCTGAAGGCCGCCTTTGAGTTGCCTCAACACCGCCTCGCGCAAGAGCAGGTCCACGCCCAGATCCAGAAAGTCCGCCAGCGCATCTTCTTCCTCTTCATCGATCAGCGCGCTGAGTTCCGTAAACGAGAACGTCCCACCCAGCACCGCGCAGCGTCCCAGCAACTCTCCGAGCAACCCATCGGTCTGGCAACGGCGCTCAATCTGCGCCAGACGCAACACAATCAGATCCACCAAACTGGGCGGAATCTCATGGAGCGCGTCATGCTCGGCGTTTCCATCAAAGACCTCTCGCTCAGGAGCCCACCGCAGCGCCCCCTCTTCGTAGAGGTACTGAAGCAACTGCACCAGATGGAGCGGGTTGCCCGCCGCCCGGCGGATGAGCTTGGCCTGAAGGGTGTCGGCCAACGGCAACAAGCGCTGCGCCAGCGCACGGCTGTCCTCTTCGGCCATGCGCTCCAGATGGATTCGGGCGATGGTCTCACCGTCGTAACGAGACAGGCGCCGCAGGCGCTCGGACAAGGCGGGGTTTTCTGGCAGGTCTTCACTGCGCACGGTGCAGACCACGACGAGGGGCGCCACGCGGTAGCGAAACTCGACGGCCAGATACTCCAAGAAGTCTCCCAACTCGGGTCCAGCCCACTGAATGTCGTCCAGGATCACCAGCAGCGGCTTGGAGCGGCTGGCCTTCTCCAGCACGCGGGTCAGCAACGCAAAGAGCGGCCCCTGACCATCGGGCCCCAACGGCCCCGGCGTGCCCTCTGGGCGCAAAAACTCGGTCAAATCTCGCCGGTCGCGCCGATCATCGCTGCCCCAGGAGCGCAGTCGGCGCTCCAGAGGCTCTTCGAGCGCCTCGCGGGGCACGTGGCGCACCCCCAACAAGCCCTCCAAAGCGTCGCGCAGGCCTCGCAGGCCGCTGCCCTCACGCAAGAAGGCCCCCTGGACGCTGCGCATCCGCCCGGCCTCCAGCACGCTCTCCTTGAGCCACATCGCCAGCTTGGTCTTGCCCACACCGGCTTCGCCCTCAAGCAAGACCACGCGCCCGGCGTTCTCGCGCAGACAAAGTGCGGCGGTGGCTTCCAGGCGGCGGCGTTCGGCTTGCCTGCCCACCAGCGGAACTTCAAAGCGCACCTCGGGGGCGCGCCCGATGGACTCCACAGGGGTCAGGCGCGGCTGGGTGATGCGGGCCGCCAGGGGCCTGGGGCTGGTGATGAGCAGGGCGGGGTCGGTGGTGTCGGCCAGCGAGAGGGGGCCACCGGAGGCCCAGATGTTGGTCTGGAGGTTGGGATCATGGGCGCGCAAGAGCAGCGCGCTCTCCAAGAGGGCCTCGCGCAGCGCCGCTGCGGACGAAAACCGGGCTTCGGGGGCCTTCTCCAGGCACCGACTCACAACAGCCTTGAGGGACTCG
>CAKZKQ010000458.1 GCA_937123825.1 uncultured Pseudomonadota bacterium | reverse complement strand
AAGATGAAGACCCTTGTTCGTCAAGCTCAGCCCAAAGGAGCTGCGCTTATGAGACAGGCTGTGGACGCTGCTTGGAATGCCATCACCAAAGACGATATACTACAATTCTTTGGCAGGGTTTTTAAGCACATCTACTCCCCTGGATTCCAGGGCTCACTTTAAGGCGCTCCGTTCTATGACAATGCCCGATGACTCTTCTGACGGACCATCTATCGGACCTTTCAACAATTGAACTTGTAGTCCATTTTGAAAATTTCGATTCCCAACCAACAGATCAGAATACCCATCACCATTGATATCACCGCCACCAAGGAGACTGCTGTTGTCGCCACAAAACAAACCAGTGCTTACAGTTCTCGATATTGTTACAACGTCATCCGTCAACATTTCCAAGCAAACAACGTGAACCATATTTGTTTCAACTTCGACAAAAGCTCCGGTTCGGCATTCATCATTGGCCACCCTTGCCCCAAACGAACTCTTCTTAAGTAAAGTATCAAAGCTAACACTCACACCAAACAATGTAATACCATCAAGGAGTGTGGCTCCCTCTTGCCCTCCTCTAACAAGATATGATTTTCCACGAAAAGCAGCTCCAACAATGATCTCGTCTTTACCATCTTCATCAGTGTCAGGAACACCATCAATTTCGTGCCCGGTCCAACTGCCTCTCTCGAGGCCGTAGATAACAGTTGAAAAGGCAGTGACGTTTGAGATTTGTGGCGCAAAGGCACACTGGTCAGCGCTGGCATTGCAGTTGTTATCAAGATTATCGTTGCATATTTCATCAGCGTCGGGATTGACGGCGTTGCGAGTGTCGTCGCAGTCGGTGTCATTGCTGACAAAGCCATCAGGAGGAGAGCATGTGCGTTGAAAGACGAGCGGGTCTCCAAAACCATCCTGGTCACTGTCTTGAAACCACAACGGCGTCTCTTGAGGAAGGTCTTCGTCCTCAACGCCGTCACAGTCGTTGTCTTTGGAGTCACAAAGCTCCATCGCGCCAGGATAAATCCGCCCGTCACCGTCATCACAGTCGTCGCTGGTGGCAGTGTAACCCTCGGGCTGCTGGCAATCTGGCCGTTGAGCCTGGCCACCAAAGCCGTCCTCATCGGTATCCAGATACCAAATGGGCTTTTCTAAAGCATCGCTGTCGATGATGCCGTTGCAGTTGTTGTCGGCGTTGTCGCAGACCTCAACAGCCATCGGATGCACGGCGGCGTTGCTGTCATTGCAGTCGCCGTCTTGTGCCGCAAAGCCCAATGGGGCAACGCATCCGAGTTGGGTCTGGCTTGAAACCCCAAACCCATCCCCGTCCACGTCTTGATAATACGTCGTCTCTTGCTCGCAAGTCGGCTCATCACCAGCATTTCCTGCTTCTGAGCATCCCCACAAACACAACGCCGCACATCCCCATATCCACACTTTGAACGTGGCCGATGACCTCATCTGCGCCCTCGACGGTTTGCTTTGCAACGCACCCAGCACACTTTGAGCCGCTTCCCATACAAAATCAAAGCTCAACCGGATGGTTTGCCCATCAAACGCTGTGGGATTGCCATGGCCGCGTCGACTGTGGCTTGCAGGAGCGCTTCGGGCTCTGCGCCCAACGCGGTGGCGGCCTGCATCACCGCTGGCGCCCCTTCGAGCACCGACACCACCAGCGCTGCAGCGATGACGGACGCGCCCGGCGGCAGGTCAGGATACTCGGCTTCGATCACGTCGCGCAGCATCTTGACGTAGAATGGCATGGCCTGCTCGATCGTGCGGGCCGTGGCCTCGTCGTGCTGGGCGCGGGCCTCTATCAAGGCAATCAGGCGCATGCCGGGTGAGTTGGGTTCGACCTCCAAAGTGGCCCTGACGAGGCTTTCCAGGCACGGCTTGTCGCTCTGGGTCGCCAGCAGCTCCTGGATGGACGCCCGGTACTCGTCGACCGCCGCCGCGATGAACGCCTCGATGAGCCGGTTTTTGGTTGGATAGTGGTACTGGAGCGCCGCCACTGAGCTGCCAAGGCGGAGCGGCACATCGCGCATCGAGCGCCCATCGAGCCCTTTCTCAAGCGCTACTTCCTCCAGGCAATCGAGCGCGCGCAAAGCCGTTGACTTGTTGTCTTTAGAAGATGCCTTGCTCACAGCCCCAACCCTCCTTGGCTTGAATGAATCATCGAGCCAAACCTACCCCTGCGCCTGCCACGTGACAAATCGTTCGGCCCTCTGCCCAAAGCCTGTCACTTGACAAGCTAACCATGCAAGACCACCTTTGTCACATGACAGCACCAACTTGTCAGGTGACAAGGCCTTTCATCGCGACCACAAAGACCTCAAACCGAGCACGCTGGCATGAGCGGTCTGGCCGCCGCCCACGCGCTGGCCGGACAAGGCCGCACAGTGACCGTCTTTGAGGCCCGTGACCGGATTGGCGGCCGTTTGTGGACCGACCGGAGCCTGGGCGTGCCCGTGGACATTGGGGCAAGCTGGATCCATGGGACCGAGGGCAACCCCCTGACCAAGCTGGCCGATCATCTGGGCCTGGTGCGGGTGACGACCGAGCCCACAGAAGTTGAGCGTGGCCCTGATGGCCAGTTGGTGGAGCACAAAGGCATTCTTGCACAGTTAAAAGCAGGGGGCGAGTCGTGGAAGGCGAGCATGGAGATCATGGCTGGGGCCGAATACGACCAGCTTAACTTGTGGGGTTATCTTTTTGAGGAGGGTTATGACGGGGCCGAGGTGCTCTTCCCTGGGGGGTATGTCCAAATCCTCGACGCGCTTAAAGGAGACTACGAGGTGCGCCTTGGCGCAGCCGTGCAGCGCATCGGGCTGGGGTCGGCCTGTGTGTGGGTTGCTTCGGGAGAGGTGGTGGGGGCCTTTGACGCCGTGGTCGTCACCCTGCCCCTGGGCGTGCTCAAGCGGCCCGATGTGGTCGCTTTTGACCCACCTTTGCCCAAAGAGAAACAGGCCGCAATCGACCGGCTGGGCATGGGGGTTCTGGACAAGCTTTGTTTGCTCTTTGACGCCCCGTTCTGGGACCGAGAGGCGATGTGGATCAGCACTCCAGACAACGGACTGCCCCAAGGGCAGTGCAGCGTGTGGCTGAACCTTTATAAATTCACCGGGACACCGGCGCTGATGGGCTTCCACGGCGCATCTGCGGCGCGACGCGTGGCCGAGATGTCGGACGAAACGCTGCTTGGCAAAGCGCTCTCGGTCCTCGACGCGGCTTATCCCACGGACACCTCAATTTGATTGGCCGACCAGAGGCAAGGCGCGGTTCAGGTATTGACCACGCCCGCCGAGGACGAAGCGGCGTCCACAGCGGCCACAGACGCCGACGCGGATGATGCCCCAGCGGCGCGCTGCTCTTCTTGCTCGCGCTCGGCTTTGTCGAGCATCTCCTGGACCTCTTTGGCGTGCTCGGGGTCCATGGCAACGATCATCTCACCAAAGGCGCGGCGCGCCTCGAAAACGGTCATACGCTGGCGCTGGAAGTCTACACAGATCAAGCACATGTCTTTCAGTTCTCCTCTGAAGTCAGTTGCTGGCGCATCTGGTCCAGCTTTGCGCGCTCCTCGTCACCCAACTCGGGGTAGTGTAGCCCGAGGCTCTTCAAAGAGTCGACAATGATCTGGGCCACAATCATCCGCATAAATGGTTTATTGTCGGCAGGAATCGCATCCCACGGCGCCCAGGAGCGGCTGGTGGCGCGCAGCGCGTCCTGGTAAGCGACCATATAATCGTCCCAGAAACCGCGCTCGCGCACGTCCGACGAGGAGAACTTCCAGTTCTTGTGGGGCTCGTCGATGCGGGACAGGAAGCGGTTCTTTTGCTCCTCCTTGGAGACATTGAGCCAGAACTTCAGGATGACGGTGCCGTTGCGGGCCAGATGCTTTTCGTGGTCGGCGATGGATTCGTAGCGGTGTTGCCAGACCGTTTCGGGGTCGATCGGATCGGGCAGGCGCTGGTAGGTGAGGATTTCGGGGTGGACTTTGACCACCAGCACCTCCTCGTAATAGGACCGATTGAAGATGCCAATCCGGCCGCGCTCGGGCAGGTTGCGCGCGGTGCGCCACAAAAAGTCGTGGTCGATCTCTTCAGCAGAAGGCTTCTTGAAGGAGTAGACCTGACAGCCCGCCGGGTTGACCCCCGACATGACCGAGCGGATGGTGCTGTCCTTGCCCGCGGCGTCCATGGCCTGAAAGACCAGCAGCACCGCGTGATGATCGCGCGCATAAAGGGTGCGCTGGAGGTCCCGCAGCTCGTCGTTCAACGCCGAGAGGCGCTTTTTACACTCTTTTTTGCCCGGCGCACCTTCCGGAGGCGCTGTCGGCGCGGCGGCGACCTCAAAACTTCCATCTGACCCCACCAGATAGGGGCTCTCCACGGCTTTGAACACGATTGACCTCCTTGTTCAAAAGGGTGCCCTGGCCCAAATCGCCCAGGACAACCCATCCAAATCGATGTGACGAAGCACCGAGTCTCCCACCATCGCACCAAACCAGGCAAGCCCGACACAAAACCCTCTCAGGGTTCGACAGAGAGCATCCGGTTGATGATTTCGGCCGTCAGGGGGCGCGACTCAAAGGGTTGGTCGTGGCCAATGAGGACCTGGGGCTCAAAGAGGTCGTTGATGAGTTGGTCCAGCAGCCAATCCTGCCCTGCCCCATCGGTCTCCACCAACTGCCCCGAGCCCATGCCGATGGTCTGCATCAGCGCGTCCATATTCTGGCCATCGGCGCTGGGGTGGCAGGTGGTGCACTGCTGGAAGGCGGTGGTGCGCCGGGTCGTGTGGGGCGAAAAGGTCCGGTGACCCATGCCAGGCGAACCATCAGGGCCGGTGCGCACAGCGCGGTCAATCAGGGTCTGGCCGGTTCCGCTGATGGCGGTAAAGAACATGCGCACGGCGGGCATCGAGGGCGAAACGCGGCCTTCGGTGTTGAGGGCCAGCAGCAGCAGGTCGGTGCGCACGGGGCCAAAGCCGGTGGTGATGGCGCCGGGGCTCGAGCGGCCAGAAAGCTCACTGGGCTGAACCCCCTGCATGTCGACGGTGACGTGGCAACCAAAGCAGGTCGGGATCCAGGCGCTATGGCAGGAGGCACACTCCAAACGGTCAAGGTGAGAGAAACCGCTGTCGTCGCGTCCCATGGACTGATGCATGGCGCTGCCTGCGCCCGCGGCCTCGATGGAGCGCTTGATCTGGGTGACGGGGTGGCGCTCGCCGGTCACGCGCGAAACCAGAAAGACGTCGCCATTGTCATCGCGGGACATGTGGTCCAGCGGGACACCTTGGCGAGTAAAGAGGGTCGTCTCCTGGTCGACGGTGCCATGGCAATCCTCACACTCAATGCCGACGGCGTTTTCGGTGTCCGTGTAGAGCCGCCCGGTGCCGTGAACATCGCCCTGGGCGTGGCAGTCTACGCAGTGCATCCCGGCCTCAAAGTGGATGTCGGGCGGCGTCTCGTCCTCGGGGTTCCGGAAGTCTTCGTCAATCAAATAGTGGTTGACGTCGTTGCCAAAGAGGGCCTTGCCCAACGAGACGGCGTTGGGCGGATCGGTGTCCGGGGCGCCGCGCTCGCGGATGCCCTGGTAGGAGAGCCCAATCCGACCACCCCGGTAGTGACAGCGCACGCACTGGTCAGTCGGCATCGCGCGCACCAATTGATGGCGCGCGGCGTGGGGCGGCGACGTCTTATCGACGTGGGGGTCATCAGACTGGCTCAAGCCGTCTTCGTTGTAGACCATGTGGCAGGCGCTGCACCCACTGGAGCGGTAGGCGCCCGTGTGGGCATTCTCCCCAAAACTCCACAGATGGCAGTTGCTGCACTCTTTGGTCAAATAGAGATCCTGATAGGGGCCAATGGCGTCTTCATCCGGGGTCAACCGGGGCTCTTCCATGGCGTCCAGAGACGAGACGGCGGCGGGATCGGCGCCAAACTCAAAGTTCTCGTCGCGAATGTCCTTGATGGCCTTCACCCCGGCGCCGTTGCGCTGCATGCCTGCGCGGTAGCGGGCCACGCCCAAAATCCCGGCGCTGGTGGCCATGGGGCTGGTCACCATGGTGTCGATGACGTCCTGATGGCACCCAGAGCCGCCCGCACGCGGAGACCCAGCGCCGCAGCTCATCGGCGCCACGCGCAAATCGCCAGGATTGATAAAGCGCAGATACTCCGGCTCCACATCATCCAGCTCCTGGACTGTCAAGTCACGGATAAACTCGCCCACCCCAGGCAGCGGCAGGACGTGGGCCTCGGATTGCTTGCGGGCATCGGGATCGCCGCCGTGGCAGTCTTCACACGACAGGGGCTGGCCATCCACCGGGGGGTGGGCCTGCTCGATGCCCACGGCGGTGCCGTCGGGCTCAAGGGGTCGGTGGCAGGCCAGGCAGCCGGAGCGGTCGACAAAGACGACCTCCTGGCCAGGGTCACAGCCCGCCAGGGCGCCGCCAAAGAAAACGGCCACCACCACCAGCGCAGCGGCGCCGTCCCACCGCCAGGCGGCATCAAAAAGGTGCATCTACTCCTCCGCCACCAGAATCACCTGGTTGGCCGCCCCAACCTCGTCTCCCCCGGCCGCAAACGACGCGCTCAAAGTCACTTCGGTGCCGTAGGTCTGGTTGAGCTCTTCTTCGGTCATGCGCACGGGCAGCGGGATGTCGTAGGCCTCAAGGTAACCTTCCGAGGTCCGCACCAGCTTCAAGCCGTAGCGCACCTCGCTGATGGGTCCAAGCTGGGCCTCGACCAGGCCATCGGCGGGAAGGCCCGACAAGCGGATCGACAGGTGGACCCATGTGCCGCCCTGAAAGCCGTTGATGATCGGCACCTCGTCGCCATCCCCAATCGGGACAAACTCGCCGTCAATGTACTGGCCCAGCGACAAACCGGCCTCGACCGAGCGATCGCCCTGCCCGTCAAACTCCACGGGCCTGTCCTGGTAGACCACTTCGGGGTCGCCACACGCCTGCGCGCACAGCGCCGCCATGGTCAAAAGCAGCAAGAGTCCTGTTGAGATGGGGGTGTGTATGCTTGTCATTTTTGTGGACCTTCCTCACACTGCCACGCGCCTGTTGAGATCCATAGCCTAGGCCTTGTGCCACAAGAGGGCAAGTGATGGCGCTGCGCCACCGCCCGCTGCTGCATAAGATGCCATTTAATACCAAAATGGAGACGAAAGGCTTGCTTTGGGGCGAGCAATAACGGATGGCAGGAACCTCGGGATGAGCGAAGCTGTGGCATCGCCACCGCAAGCGAGTTCCGTGGTTACTGGCGCCGTTAGGGCCGCCCCAAAGTGAGTCGGACGTCTGCAATTTGGTATAAGAGCCCGGGAGGCTCTCACCATGACCCAAAAGTCGCTCTATCCGTTTCATCTTGCCTTTCCGATCCTCGACATTGAAGAGGCTCGGGCGTTCTATGTTGGGTTGCTTGGCTGCGGCGTGGGCCGCGAGGCCGAGCGTTGGATCGATTTTGACTTCTACGGCCACCAGATCTCGGCCCACGTCATCGACGAGCCCGAGCAGGACGTGGCCACCAACACCGTCGACGGCAAGCAGGTCCCTGCGCGCCACTTTGGCGTGGTGCTGCCCTGGGACACATGGCATGCGCTGCGCGACAAGCTCAAGGCGGCGGCCACCGACTTTTTGATCGAGCCGGGGATCCGCTTTGAGGGCGAGCCGGGGGAGCAGGCCACGATGTTCATCAGCGACCCGAGCGGCAATGGGTTGGAGTTCAAGGCGTTCCGCGATCCTTCGCGGCTCTTTGCCAGGGACTGAGCCCCACCGCTGCCTGTGCTTTGGAAGCCCCGGCGAGCCAATTGTGACGTGCGAGAAATGATTTTCATACGCCCCCTCCTGCGGCCAACCCAAACGCGCGCGGCGCGGGGATTGTCGCCGGGCAGCGCTCAGAGAACCGCCCCATCATATCCAAATTTCGCACACCACAAGACAAAGAGATAATCCCCAACCTCAAAGGGTCCACCAGCGCGACATTCAGGACATGGCACCGAGCTTGCGGTGGCTTCAGAAGCGATACAAAACCCCGCGCGTCATCTGACAAGCGCCGCTTCTGCACAGGAGACCACCCCATGTTCACCACCGACAACGTCTTTTTCATCGCCGACACCCACTTTGGCCACCGCAACATCCTCAAACTCACCGACCGCCCCTTTGAAAACACCAAAGAGATGGACGAGGCCATCATCGAGCTTTGGAACGAACGCGTTGGCCCCGAAGACCACATCTTCCACCTGGGCGATGTCTCCTGGCACAACACCCGGCGCACCCTGCGCATCCTCGAGCGCCTCCAGGGCCACATTCACCTCATCCGTGGCAACCACGACACCTACATCGCCCAGGGGCGGTGCGCCGAGCGCTTCGCCTCCATCCACGACCTCTATGAGTTGACCATCCCCGACCCCGAACTGCCCCAACCCCAGCGCATCGTCCTGTGCCACTATGCGCTGCGCGTATGGAACCACAGCGCCTACGGCGCCTGGCACCTCTATGGCCACTCGCACGGCCTGCTGCCCGATGTTCCCGCCTCCCTCTCCTTCGACATCGGCATGGACTGCTACCCAGACTCTCCCCTGTCCTACCCACAAATCAAAGCGCTCATGCATGCCCGGCGACCGCAAACCCCAACCCATCAGGCACAAGCCATACTCTGAGCGCCGCCGCACGGCAGCGCCCACACAAGACCCACACAGGCAGCGGCGCCCTCCCTGCGCTGTGACACAACCCAGGCCTCAAAAAAAGAGGGGTGCAGCCTTCAAAATCATCTGACAACCCCTCGCATCCACACTGGAATGTGTTTATAGATGGATATCCCAGAGGCATAGAAATGTGCAGTGGCGTGTTGGACGGACACAGAAGCCGCAAGAATACGCCAAAAGCCGCATCAGGAGGCACTCAATATGATGAATCACAAAGACACCATGGGCACGCTGGGCGATGGACGCCCCGCCAGCATCGACGAATCATTTTCCAACATCGGCACCCTCTTCAAGCGCTCCATGGGCTCGCTGGGCATGGCCTGGGTTGCCATCTTTGTGGTCTCCATCATCATGGGACTGCCCAAAATGTTCCTCGACCTGGTCGTTCGAGACATCATCCCCGTCGATCTCCCCGACATCTCGCCCATGGCCATGCTCGCCCTGACCATCACCTTCACGCTGGCCAGCATGATCGGGACCTTCGCGCTGGCTGGCATCAGCATGGGCCTCTACCGTCCCATGCGCACCGCCATGGTCGAAGGCAAAGCGTCCATCGGCGGTCTGAGTGACGTCATTCGCAGCGCCTCCACGCGCCTGCTGCCCACCCTCGGCGTGCTCTTCCTGATGACGGTCGCCATCTTCGTCGGCACCCTCATGTGCATCATCCCCGGCATCATCGCCGCCTTCCTGCTCTGCATGGCCCCCTACCTGGTCGCCACCCGCGATGAACTCGGCGTCATGGACTCCCTCAAGCAGTCCGTCCGCCTGGCCCAGGAAAACTTTGTCGCCATCCTCGTGCCCATCATCCTGATCATTGTCGTCGTCCTGCCCATCCAGTTCGTCATCGTCGCCCTCATGGCTGGGTCTATGCTCGCCCTTGGCCCCGTGACCATGGTCGCCTTTGTCCCCGTGTCGTGGCTCGTCGGCTTTGTCCTCAACTACGCCATCTGGATCGTCTTCGGTGCCACCTACATCACCATCGAGACGGCCGACGCCGGCGTCGAAACCGTCTGATGTGCACAAAGGAGGCCTCCCTGATACCAAAATGGAGACGAAAGGCTTGCTTTGTGGCGAGCAATAACGGATGGCAGCAGCCTCGGGACGAGCGAAGCTGTGGCAGCGCCACCGCAAGTAAGTCACGTGGTTGCTGACGCCGTTAGGGCCGTCACAAAGTCAGTCGGGCGTCTGTACTTTGGTATACCCCCCTCGATGTCCTACACCCACCCACAGGCGAAGTACGGGACAGCATCGGCTTCCAGGCGGCATTTGACCATGGATGCCAAAGGCCATGGCCAAACACAACCAGGATACACCATGCCAACATTTTAATGTTTAAACAAAAGTTTGAAGCCAAGCCACATTGAGAGATGGCACCGAGGGGGGGCGAGCTGGCGCCGCCTGGGTTATGCGGCGCGTCCCAGTGGGTGGGGATCAAGGGGTGCCAAGCACCACCCACTTCAATTCGGCCAGGCGCTGGCCAGCGTGGCTCATGGGCTCCATTTCAGCCGCGTCATAGGCCGCCCGGGCGCGCTCAAACCACTGTGCCGAGGCATCCGGCTCAAGCAGCCCCGACAAACAACAAAACTCAATCAAACTGGTGGACAGGGGGCTGTGGGTGATGTGATCGCTGTGCTGGGCCAGGACCTCGCGCGCCTCATCGGGTTGGCTCGCCAGCACCAACCCGCGCACCAACGCCAACGCGGCCTGACCGGCTTCATCAGAGCGCGTTTGCGGCTCAAAACACGCCAGCGCCCTCCGGGCCCATTGACAGGCTTTAACGCCGTCACCACGGTCGACCTCCAGATGGGCAAGCTCCACCAGCACGGTGGCCTCATTGGAGGCATCGCCAAAGCCCTGGCGCAGGTCCAGGGAGTCTTCCAGGCAGCGCTGGGACTCATCAAAAATACCGCGCAACCGCGCCGCCTTGCCCCTGGCCAGGAGGGCATAGGAGCGGGAAAAATCATCCCCGAGCGCCTCCCATATGGTCTCGGCCTGCACACAAAGTCCATCAAAATCACCAAAGTCCCCACGCTCGCACAAAAGCGCGCAGATGTTGTTCAAGGCGTTGCCTTCGCCCTCGGTGTGTTGGGTGGTGCGGTAGTAGGCCAGCGTCTGGCGCTGAAGATCCAACGCCTGCTGGTAGCGCCCGGCGCGCTGGTGAATGATGGCGATGTTGATTTGAGTGGCCGATACGAGCGCCAAATCCCCCAGCGCCCGCGCCGTCTCCATGGCACGGCTCCAGACACGCAGGGCATCATCATAGCGCTCGCGCTTGAGCGACACGATCCCGGCCATGGTCTGCGCGTGCGCCAGATGGCGGCCGTTGTTTTGGGCCTCCAACAAGACAATGGCCTCGGCCAGGAGACCATCGGCGTCGTCCAGGCGCCCTTGCATGATCGACAACTGCGCCAGCGACATGAGCGCGCCGGTACGCTCGACCTCTTCGCCGTGCTCCCGGGCCTGCTCAAGCACAGCCTCAAGAGCAACGTGCGCCTCTTGGATGCGGCTCTGGACCAAAAAGACCATTCGGGCCAACTTCCAACCCGCGCGCAGCGCTGTGGCGGAGCCTGGTTCGGCCAAAAACCCAGCTTTGACAAAGAGCCGCTCGGCGCTCAGCAGCGCAAACCGCTGCCCATCCAGCTCAGCGGCCTCCAAATAGATTTGCGCCGCTCGCCCGTGCGCCCCAATCAACTCAAGGTGCTGACCAAGAGTCTCCAACTCAACCCCCAGCCCCTGCCCATAGCGCTCTTCAAGGACCTCGACCACGCGCACATGGAGCGCATGGCGACGTTCGACCGACATGCGCAGGTAGGCCACACTGCGCAGCTTGCTGTGCACAAACCGCCACCGATCGTTGTCGGCCTCCAGAATCCCGCGCCGTGACAACTCAATGAGCGACGCCGCCAGGACCTGCGGAGGCTGGCCGCAGACGTGCTCCAGGAGGTGGACCTCCACCTCGCGGCCAAGCACAGCGGCGGCCTCCAACGTCAAGCGCACATCGGGCTGGAGTTGTTCAAGGCGCGCCCCCAAAAGGCCCATGACCGCCCCTTCAATGAGCGCCTCAATCCCCCCCAAACCGCCCTCAATACGCCACCCGCCCCCAGTCTCCCTGCGCAAAACCCCCTCGTCCAGCGCCCACCGCATCGCTTCAACGATGAAAAACGGATTGCCGTCTGCGGTGCGCAACAATGCCTGCATAAAATCGGCAGGAATCGCCACATCACCGCCAAGCATCTGGCGGACCATCTCTCGCATGTCGTGCTCGCCCAGCCCGGCCAACATCAGCCGCTGGGCGCGAGACTCATCCAAGCACGCTGACAAGCCGCCTTCACCCACAGCGCTCTGGGCTGTGCACACCACAAGGCACCCCGGGCAGGACTCCAAATCGTCGAGCAGCATCGTCAAATGGGCCAGCGAGAGCGGGTCAGCCTGATGAACGTCTTCAAAGATCAACACCAACGGCTTGTGGGCCAACGCCGCCACCGTCGCCCGCAACGCAGCCCTGAGCACCCCCTTGATCGCGGCCCCTCTGGGCGGCGCTGCCTCCTGCGCCAGCGCTTCAAAGCCCTGGTGAAAGAGCGACAACGCCGCCGCGTGCTCTCCCCCAAGGACCTGCCGCAGTGACAGCCCCTCATCGGGTTTGAGCGCACGCTGATGGGCCACGTTCAAGAGCCTGTCAAAGGCGTGCAATGCGGGGCGCGCCTCTTGCTCTGAGATGGTGTCACGGCACTGACCCACGATCACCTGAGCCTCGTTCTGGCGAGCGTGCCGAACAAGCTCTTTGGCCAAACGGCTTTTGCCCACGCCGCTGGCCCCAACAATGGCCAGCGCCGCGCTTTGACCCGCCGCGCACACCTCAAAAGCGCGCATGGCGCGACTGAATTGGGCGCTGCGGCCTTGAAAACCCGCCTCGTAGGTATGGGGGCGCGCGGTGGGAGCCCGCTCAAGCGGGGAGACGTCTACGCCGACGTTGTGGAGCACATCGATCACGATGCCCGCGTGGGCAGGGCGCTGGCGAGGGATTTTGGCCAGCAGCGCCATGATCAACGACTCCAACGCAGGGGGCAGCTCAACGCCGAGCGTGGAAGGCGACATGGGCGGACTCGACACATGTGCCCTGGCAAGCTCCATGGTGTTGTCGCCATCAAACGGGGTTCTGCCAGTCAGCACGCGGTAGAGCACGCAGCCGAGCGCGTAAAGATCGGTGCGCGCATCCAGCGCATGGCCCTGAACCTGTTCGGGCGCCATGTAGCGCACGGTGCCCGCAAAGAGGCCCACGCCTTCGAGCGACTCGGCGCTGATGCGCTGCTCCCGTTGCTGGGCCAACCCAAAATCCAAGAGCACCACGCGCGCGCCGCCGTCACACACCAGGATGTTTTCGGGCTTGACGTCCAGGTGGGTCAACCCCTCGCCGTGGATGTATTCGAGCGCCTGGGCCACCAACGCCACCCAGCGCAAACGGCGCAGCACGCCCTGCTCCAAGACAATCTTCTCGGCGACACCGGAGGCTGCGCGCTGCCCAACCCGCAAACGCGCAGGCAAAAACGCTGGCGCCCCGCCCTGAGGCGGAGCAAAGGCCGGCGCGTTGCCCGACAAGGGCAGCGCTTCAGGCAAAGAGTCTTCGGTCATGAGCGTTTCATCCAGACGACGCTCGGCGAGCCGCTCAGTCCAGGACACGCGGCCCGAGTCGGGCATCGGACCGGGCCCGGTGCTGGGTCGGATGTCTTCGCGCAAGACGCTGGCCAACGTCTTGCCGCGCAGCAGCTCCATCGCAAACCAGGCTTGCCCCTGGGCGCCCCCTTCATCAAGCACTTTGACCACACCGGGGTGATCCAACGCCTTGAGCGCCCGCAACTCCCTCGAAAGCATCCGTAAGCTGCCGTGCCCTGTGGCGTGCAAGACCTTCAACGCCACAACCTGCCCCGTGCGCTCATCTTCGGCCAGGTACACAACCCCCATGCCTCCCTGGCCCAGTATTTGCTTGAGATTATAGGAGCCGATGCGTTCAAGACTGGCTTGTGTCATGCGAACAGATCCTTGGATGCCTGATGAAATGCGATCGTGTGTCGCGCGACACACCGTCTTTGAGCAGGGAGCTTCTCAAACCCTCTTGATCCACGGCACGCCACCACCGACCCGATGCCACACACAGCGTACAGTGGTGCACACACCACGCAAACGTTGTTTGAATGCATCTGGCGGGAGGATTGGCCGATGATCGAACAGAGGGGTATTGGATAGCTTCTTGACGGATCAAGTCAATGCGCAACCCCATAAGAATGCAAGGTTGGACAGGCCTCAGAGTCCTGGGCACTATAGGCCACCACACCAAGCCGCTGCGACTCAAAGGAGTAACATTGGATCACGCAGAGCCCACAATCAATACCACAGAAGACAGCGATGATGGCCTCGGCCCTGTAAACACAGGGCTCGACCAACCCACACCGCGGATGATCCTGCTGCACCACAGCGATCTGTCTCGCGTGGGCTCCATCACCGCCCCAGACCTGATGTCTCAAGGGCAATGGGTCCAACTGGGGCGCTACAGCCCCGAGTTCATCTCGCTCAACCCGCTCCAGGGTGCCTCGGCACTCCAGGATCCCCGCATCAGCCGTCTCCAGGCCGAGATCCGCTGGCGGCCCGCGCGAGGTGTCTTTGAAATCTCGCCCAACCCGCAAGCCCGTCGCCCCGTCAGTCAGGTCATCTTCAACCCCAACGGCGGCTCTCCCAGGACGCTGCCCATTGAATCCCCCACCACGGTCCCGCCCGGCACACTGCTGACGGTCGGCAAGCGCGCCTTGATCCTGCTGGATCTGCGGGCGTGGCACGCCCCATCTCAGGACCGCATGGGCATGATCGGTGAAACCGAGCAGATGTGGCACCTGCGCCGAGAAATCGAGTCGGTGGCCCGCTTCGAGGGTTCAGTGCTTGTCCTGGGCGAGACGGGCGTTGGCAAGGAGTTGGTCGCTGGCGCCATCCACAACCGCAGCCCCAGATCCCAGGACCGCTTCATCCCGGTCAACTGCGCGGCGTTGCCCGAGCATCTGGTCGAGAGCATGCTCTTTGGCCACAAAAAAGGGGCCTTCACCGGCGCCACTCAGGATCAAATGGGGGTCTTTGAAGAGGCCAACAACGGCTGCCTCTTCCTTGATGAACTTGGGGAGCTGCCCATGGGGATCCAGGCCAAGCTCCTGCGCGTCACCCAGGACGGCATGCTCACCCCCGTCGGCTCCACGCGGCACAAACCCGTCAACGTGCGCCTCATCGCCGCCACCAACCGCTCGCCGTTTGCAGAGATCAACGCCGGAAACCTGCGCGAAGACCTCTACTATCGCATCGCCTCACACACCATCAACGTGCCCAACCTGCGCGCGCGCCGATGGGATGTCCCGCTGCTCTTTGTCCAGGCCCTCGACAAGCTGCGCCAGACCCACCCCGAGCTGGGATGGCTCTGGCAACGCCCAGAGGCCCCCAGACCCGCCATCCCCATCAAGTTCATCCTGGCGCTCCTCTCACACACCTGGGAGGGCAACATCCGCGAGCTGCTCAACATCGCCGCTCAAACCGCGCGGCTCAACCTCAGCTCAGGGACCTTCAACTACCCCAATGTGTTGACGCGCCGCGCCCCTTCGCTTGAAGACCGCAGCATCGCCGACCTTCGCCCCCCAGCGTCGATCGACGACGCCACGCTGCGCAAGGCCGCGCGCCACTTCAGCGTCTCACGCAACACCCTCGATCGCCTCCTCCAGGTACGGGCCTGCGCCCCTCCCAGACCCGATGAACCCTTCAGCCACTACCTCACTCGCCTTGAAGCGCATCTGACCGAGACGCTGGCTGACCTCCTGGCCCAGGCCAACCACAGCCAGGTTCAACTGGCCGCCGAGTTGAACGTCTCGCGCAGCACCCTCATCAAGCTCATCCTCAACTTGAAGATCACGCGCCCCGGAGACCTCTCCGAGCAAGACATTCAGAACGCCGCCAAAACCACCGGCGGCGACGTTGAGGCCATGGCAACCATCCTGAAAGTCTCCTCTCGCGCCCTCAAGCTCCACCTCTCACGCAACAACCTCATGCACCTCATCGACTCTTAAGGTCCCCACCCACGTCAAACCCACGGCAAAAGACGCCGCGACCTGGGTTTGGTACGGATGAAGGTGCTCCCAGCCCCCGTACAGAATTGCCTGCGCTCAAGGCATCCAAATCACATTGTCGAAAACAAAAAAGCCCACTGACCGGGTTGGGTCAGCGGGCTCATTGAGGGCTTAACACTTAGGCATCAGGTGCCTGTCGTGGTGGTCGCTGCTTCAGGGGGCGACGAAGTCCCAGGGCTCACCGGGCTCAACTTTCTCACCGCTGTCGGGGTCTTTGACGAAGATGGTCCCTTTGACGATGGTGCCGCTGGGGGGCACAGGGTCGAGCTTGACGATGGTCGAGGTGTAACCGCCGGTCATGCCGATGGCGATGAAGTTGGCCAGTTCCTCGAGTTCAGCGGCGTTGTCCACCGAGGCGTAGAAGCCACCGGTCTCAGAAGCCAGGCGACGCAGGTCCTGGATGATGTCCTTGTTGGACTCGGTGCCCTGGAAGAGCTCGTTGAACTTCTCACCAGCGGGGCCCAGGCCGACGACGTGGACGGGAATCTCCAGACCTTTGGCTTTCTCGATGACGTCGTTGAGGGTCGCCACGGAGTGGGTGTCCTCGCCGTCGGTCATGACGATGATGCCTTTGTCGATGGGACGGGTGTTGAAGGTCTCAGCGATGTCGCTGTCCATCAACGAGAGGATGTCCATCAGGGCATCGTAGACGTAGGTGGCGCCCAGGCTTGAGGTCTTGGTGGCACCGTCAACCAGCTCCGAAGCGTCGCTGGTGTAGTCGGTCAGCGTGCGGACACCGGCGAAGGGCGTGCCGTCCTGCTCACCCCAGTCCATCATGGCCATGCGGCTGGAGGGCGAGCGGCCCAGGACCTCTTTGGCGATGATGCGGGCGGCTTCAACGCGCTTGCGGTCGGGGTCGTGGGGGCAGGTGTCACAGACACCAGCGGAGAAGGAACCTTCCATCGAGCCCGAGGAATCCATCAGCACCGTGAAGGTACCTTCGCCGTTGGCCTCTTTGACGTCCACGCTCTCAATGGTGGCCGTCGTGCCTGCGGGCGAGTCAACCTCGATGATGTATTCAACGTCCGGGTTGACCTTGCCTTCTTCAGCGTCCGTGCTGCTGTCACTGTCATCCACGCCGGTTTCGTCAATCGTGTTCTGGCTCAGGAGCGTAAACTCAACCTCACCGGTCTGACCAAAGTCAGGCAGCGGGTTGGCGCCCATGAACGCCAGCAAGAGCGACAAGAGCAAACCAAGGGCGCCATCAAGGCAACCAGCCGACAGAACAGACACACCCCCCACGCCAAGCGCCATGTAGCGCTTCTTGGTGTACCAGGGACGCTTTGCGGACTCGACCTTCATCATCTCCTGCGTCATGACTCGCCTCCTCTTCTAAATAACGATTGACCTCGGCAGTTTGCGTCGAGGTCTGAATTTAATCTTCAGCCCATGCCCCGTGGCCTGACGGGACATCGTCTTCTGCGTTCGCCGGCTTCGACGCAACGTTCACAAGCATATTCAAAGAATGCAGAAAAAAATGATCATTTTTTCTCTTCTTGTCTGTGAATGCTCTTCGACACCGATAAACACGACCTCAACCAATATTCCAGATCAACCATAATCGGGCCTGCCGAGCGGCTTTTCAATCTGGAACCATAAAAAAGAGCCCACCACGATTTACACTCTCAGCATAATATTCCAACCAAAACACATTCTCTAAAAATGCACCCGAAACGCCGTGCTTTGATCCTGAGCCCAATCCACAGGCCCAGACCACCACTCAACACCCCCACAAGACCCGATATGCCCTCCAGGCAACGCGGACAAGAAGAGGTCTGTCTTAATAGAGGGATGAATCGAATGGTTGGGAATGTGCGGTGGGCGCCCCAAAATGTCGGGGCAACGCGCCTCTGCTCTGCGCCCCTGTCTTGTGCATCAGGGGCGCAGTGGAGAACGGTATCAGAGAGGCGGTGCCACCAGAAGCTCGTAGGACGACTCAAAAGGCTCGCCGTTGGGCTCTGCGCAGAGGGTGTAGAAGCCGCCAAACTCAATCTCGACCTGAAGCAGCTCGTTGTCGTCTTCCGAGGTCGCGCTGGCGGTGACAAAGCCACCAGCGTCATAGAGGAAGAGGTTCAGGTCACCGTCGCTGTGGCTGAAGGTGGCGGTGGCCTCAAAGGGGCCGGGGTTGAGCGTGACGTTGAAGCAGTCGATGGACTGCTCCGGCGGCGGCGCGTTGTAGCACATGCGCAGCGCCAGCGTCTGACCGGGCTCCAGCGGCGGCGCCAGGAAACGGTCTTCGTTGGGCTCAAAGGCGTCGTCGCGGCATTCGCCAAAGAAGCACAGCCCGGCGTCCACATCACAGCGGGCCTCATCGGGGCAATCCGCGTCGGTCGTGCACGCCTCAAAGCAGAAGCCAAAGTCACACACCTGACCGTCGGCCGGGCAGTCATCGCTGACCTCGCAAGAGCAGACAAAGTTGATCTGATCGCAGAACTGCTCGGCGCCGCACTGGTTGTCTTCGCGGCAACCCACGGTGCAACTGCGCTGGCCATTGTCTTCCTGGCAAATCTGCCCGGCAGGACAGTCCCCATCACCAACACACCCAGCGCCCACGACACACTGGCGCGTCTCGGGATCACAGACCGCCCCTTCCTGGGGGCAGTTGTCGGGTTCGGTGCGGCAACCGTCCTGACAGAAGTTCAACCCCAACTCGGGGTCCACACCGCAAAACTGTGCATCGTCGCACTCATCGTCACTGGCGCAGGTTGGCGGCAAGCAAAGGCGCTCTTCACCAAGGCCGCGATCCACTGTGGTGCAGATGTCTCCCTCAAGGCAGTCGCCTTCGCGGCACCCAAACTGACACTCATTGGCGCTGGTGCAGAAGAGCCCTTCAGGGCAATCTTCGTCGGCGCCGCAACCCTCATTGCACTGGCGCGTGTCCAGGTCACAGAAGAGCCCTTCGGGGCAACTGTCCTCGCGGCACCCAAAGCTGCACTGGCCCGCATCCACATCGCAGAATTGCTCGGCGCCGCAGCGGGCATCGTCCACGCAGGGCGCCCCGATGCAATCGCGCGTCTCCAGGTCGCACACCAGCGACAGACCAGGCACGGAGCACGAGCCATCGTCGCGGCAACCCTCAACGCACACCAACTGGTCCGGGTCACAGAAGGTCTCGACCGGGCAGTCGTCGTCCTGCGCACACCCAGGCACACACTGGCGCTCGTCCAGGTCACAGATCTGCCCCTGGGGACACTGACCCACGCGGCAACCCTCAAAGCAGCGCGCGGGCTCTTGTTCAACGTCACAGTAGAAGCGGTCGGGGCACTCGGTGTTGTTGGCGCAGGTCAGGCGCTGGCAGGTTCGGGTCAACTGCTCGCAGAAGAAGCCTTGCTCACGGCCACCGCACTCGCCATCAAAGGTGCATCCCTGCAAGCAGAGCCCCGTTTGGAGGTTGCACACCAACTCTCCCTCACAATCGTCGTCCGACCCACACGGGTCCTGGCAGATCCCTTCATCGCAGACCTGACCTTCAGAGCAATCCTCGGATTGCACGCAAGAGCACGTGTTGGTGTTCAGGTCACAGGTGGATTCGCCCGGGCACCCTGCGTCATCGCGGCACCCGGCCACACAGGCCACCTCCTGACCGTTGTCCTGACAGATCCGGCCCTGACCACACTCAAGGTCATCATTGCAGATCTCGTTGTCACACTGACGGGTCAGGGCATTGCAGACAAAGCTTTCAGGGCAATTGTCGGGCTCAGTGCGGCAGCCAATCTGGCATTCGCGCCGTTGGCGCACTTCGTTGACCGCACAGAAGGCGTCATCGTCACAGTCGCCATCTTCTTCACAGGCGGGCGGCACGCAGGCCTGGCGCAGTTCTTCCTGCTCGTTGAGCACCAGTTCACAGGTCTGCGGCGAGTCACATTCATCGTCGTTGCGGCAGCCTTCGAGACACTGTCCGTTTTCGCCGCAGTAGGTTCCGGGGCCACAGTCGCCGTCCTGGACACAGCCCAGGCGGCACTGGCGAGTGCCGGGATCACAGACCTGGTCCCCGGGGCAACCGCCATCGCGGCAACCGGCCACACAGATGGGCTCGACCTGACCCAGGTCACAAAACTGGTCGGGGGCGCAGTTGTCGTCTTGGATGCAGCCCTGGCCTTGGCAAAGGCCTCGGCCCTCATTGCAAACCAGGCCCTCGGGACAGTCACCGTCACCCTCGCACGCTTCCACGCAGCGCTGCGAGTTGATGTCACACGCCAGACCGTCTTCGCAGTCGGCGTTGGAGAAGCACGGCGCCACACACAAGCCCCCATCACAGACCTGACCTTCGGCACACCCCTCATCGCTCTGACACACGCACAAGAGCGTGTCGGTGTCGCAGCTGTTGCCTGGCTGGCACCCATCATCATCGCGGCAACCCGGTCGGCACGCGGCGGGCTCCTGCGCCTCATCGCAAATTTGTCCATCCAGGCAGTCGCCGTCGCCCTCGCAGGCCGGCGCGATGCAGGTGCGCAAGATCGGATTGCAGCGCAGTTCACCAGGGCAGTTGTCCGGCTCAAACCGGCACCCCGCCAAACAAATGTCGCGGCCAAACTCGCCTTCCCCACAATACTCAGCATCCTGACAGTCATCGTCTTGTGTGCAGGAGGGGCTCACGCAGCGCTGGCGACGGTCGCCATCGATCTCCACCACTTCACAACCCTGCCCTTCACCGCACTCCAGCCCATCGCGGCAGCCTTCCACACAGCCATCGGCCTGATCGCAGTACAGGCCTTCGGCGCAATCGATGTCGGCCTGACAGCCGTCGTCACACTGACGGGTCTGGGTGTTGCAAAACTGCCCCTGGGGACAGCCGCCAGCGCGGCAGCCCTGGGTGCAGATGGAGGGGAAGGCGTTGAAATCACAAAAACGGTCGTCGGGGCACTCATCGTCGCTCTGACAGGTCCGAGGCACACAGGTCAGCAACCCAGGATCACAGACAAAGCCCGCTTCCTGGTCACAATCATCGTCGTTGGCACAGCCTTGCACGCAGATTTGCAGCTCGGGCTGACAGACAAAGCCCGCTTCCTGGTCGCACTCGGCGTTGCTAAAGCACACCGCCGTGCAAGCCCCGTCAGCGCAGACCTCCTGGCCAGCGACACAGTCGCCGTTGTCCACGCAAGTGCAGCGGGCCTCTTCGGTCAGACAGCGCTGACCCTCGGCGCAGCCGCCATCCTCACGGCAACCTGCCACGCACGCCGACACCCCTTGCTCCGTCTGGCAGATCTGCCCAGGTCCACAAGCCTCATCGTCTTCACAACCCTGCAGGCACAAGCGGCTGTCAGGATTACAAACCTGGCCCTCGGGACAGGTGTTGGGCTCTACCCGACACCCAGGCAAACACACGGTGCCCTCTTCGCCCTGCGGATCCTCACCACAGAAGAACGCCTCCGGACACTGCTCATCACCGTCGCAAGGCTGGGGAACACAACGCTGCAGCGTCTGCCCCTCCACATCCACCTCACCACAGCGCTCGCCTTCCAAGCACTCCTCATCGCCGCGACACCCTTCCAAACAGGTTCGGGTCTGCCCATCACAGTAGAAACCAGAGTCACAGTCCTCATCGGCGCCGCACCCAAAGATGCACTCGCGCGAGTCCAGGTCACAGAACTCCCCATTGGGGCACTCCCCAACGCGGCACCCCTGGGCGCATTCATAACCCTGCCCAACATTGCAAAACTGGTTGCTCTCGCACTGGTTGTCTGCGCGGCAACTGACCCCCTCGCACTGGCCCGTCTCCACATCGCAGGCCAGGAAGGTCTCGGGGGGACCACAATCCGTGTCCTGAGCGCAGCCCTCCACACACGTCAGCGTCTCTTCATCGCAGCGCTGACCTGCGGCACAGTCCTCATTGTCCCGGCAACCCTCGCGGCACACCGCAGGCTCCACCGAGTCATCACAAATCTCCCCCTGATCACACGCCCCATCATCGTCGCAGCCCGGGTCATCATCACCATCGGGCTCGTCCTCAACGTCGGGCTCGTCATCGCCATCGGGCTCATCGTCAACGTCCGGCTCATCCGCGTCCGGCTCGTCCACCATGTCAGGCTCATCATCCGCGTCGGGCTCGTCGTCCACCCCGGTGCACATGCCAAAATTGCATTGCTCCGCAGGGCAAGCGCCCCCACAAGGCACATCGGGCTCCTGCTCATCAACCGGATCGCTGCATGCAGACGCACAGAGCGCCACCGCAAGCCACAAACCACTCAACCACACTCTCAAAGCTCTTGTGGACACAGAAAACCTCCTGGAGTCACCCGGACAAGAGACCCAGGCCTACACCCACAGGAGCCCTTTCCCAGCCCCACAAGCACAAGCCACACATCTCCAAACCCTCCCCGCGCCCATAGGCCTAGACACAACCCAAGCCGACACAAACCGCGCAGAGAGCGCACCCACAACCAACACACGGCCGGTTTAAAGCAGACGCATACCACAGTGTGAGGAAAAAGGGGACATCGCGCCAGCATAAAATGAATTCCCCCTTCATGAATCCCAAAGCTCACACCAGTCTGAAAAGGCGACCAGCGTAGCCCCACCCCGAATTCAGCAGGCAGCTTTATCTGAAAGAGTTGGCTTTGGTGCAGGGCTGGCGGTGGATTTGGGACAGGCCGTTGTGATGGGTGAATGTGCTTGATTCAAGCAGGCGGCTTCGCGGGGGGAACGTAATTTTCCCGCAGGTGCCTTTGTTGCGAGGCGGCGGTTGATTCCAGCAAGCAGTTTCGCAAAGAAGGAACGTAATTTAACCCGCAGGTGCCGTTGTTGAGTCACCGCGCCTGAACCACCACTGACCAGACTCAAACCCGAGCAATTCAAAAAGAGAGAAGAAGCCACGGGTTTGGGGCGAGCAATGATGGATATCAGGGGCCAAAGTTCTCAGTCGGACGTCTGCACTTTGGCATCAGACAGTCTCAGCCGTCCTTCCCCAGCAACTCTCGCAATGCAGCCTCAAAAGCCTGCCCATCGGCTGCCGTACTGGCCAGACGCAGCGCCTCGCCCATCCTCCCGCTCCCTTCAAGACCTTTGAGCACGGCACCCCACGACCGCGAAGCACCAAAGCGCGCCTCCAAGACCGTCAACAACGCCGCGCTGCGCCCTTCTTGACGCCCTTCTTGACGCCCTTCCTGACGACCGCTCAGGAGCCCTTTCTCAAATCCTTCTTCACGCCCAACACGCTTAAAGTCTTCAATGATCGCATCAATGTTGTGTTCCAATCCCATGGGTTTGCCCTCCAACAATGGCTCAATCTCTCGCTGTGACAACTCGACCTTGTGCTTTCTGATCAAAACTGTCCTGATCCACTCTACCAACAAACGCCGCAACTCCCGATCTCCATCCCCCGCCGCAGCCCTGCCAATCTCTTCAATGACCCGCGCAAAGTCCTGACTGGTCCGACACTGGTTGAGCCGAATCAATGCCCCAGCCATATTCTGCCCGCCACCGACCTCCACGACATCAACGGCCTGCTCCTGAAGCAAGAAGAACTTCGACTGAAGTTGCCAGAACCACAACGGCGAGCCTTGCGGCAAGCCAATGAGCCCACCCAACTCTGTCGGCGCCTTCCAATGGCGCTGGCCATGATAGAAGACCATCGCAAAGACCGGCGGCAGTTCATCGTTGCTCCCGAACGCCTGGACCTTAATAAGATGCTCATACAAAAGAGAAATGTAAGTGCAGATCCTGACAGCCATAAACCGCTCGGGCTGCACCTGAAACTCCAGCAAAAACCACAGATACGCATCCCCTCCCCCGCGCCGGGGCAGTTTCAACAGCATATCCCCATCGCGCTTCTGAAAGCCCTCTGTGTAAAAGTCCGTCTTCTCTCGCTCCATCCCCTCCACATCGACCTCTTCCAACACCTCCCAAGGCATAAAACCCCTCAAAAGATCCTTCATCAGCCGAGGATGCTCAAAAAGCAGGTGATAACCCCCATCCCACGGAACTTGCTCTCTCCTCATTCACGCTCCAAACACACACCACCCCACAAACAACCGCCCCAACACAGGACCGCGCTTCAAAAAGGGTGCATCCATAACACCACTGACCGCAAGTGCAGTCACACCCTCGCTCGCCCTGACCGGCGAGTCAACACGTTTTTGAGAAAAAGAACTCGCCGCAGCAGGATGAACAGAAACGGGCGATTGGATTCGGCGTAGATGGCGTTGTCATCGGAGTCAGTCAGTCTAAACACTTGGTCTGGCTCTTAGGTGAGCCATCTTCTTAGGTCCTGTCTGACTTCAGACAGATTCACACATTCTTCTCCAACAACTCTTGCAACGCAGCCTCAAACGCCTGCTTATTGGCCGCCGTACTGGCCAAACGCAGCGCCTCACCTGCGCTCCCGCTGCCCTCGACCGCCTCCAACACAGCACCCCACGACTGCGAGGCACCAAAACGCGCCTCCAAGACCGTCAACAACGCCTCTTCACGCCCGCTCAGAAGCCCTTTCTCAAAGCCTTCCTCGCGCCCAACACGCTTAAAGTCTTCGATGATCGCATCAATGTTGTGTTCCAATCCCATGGGTTTGCCCTCCAACAACGGCTCTATCTCTCGCTTTGACAGCTTAACCTTGTGCTTCCTGGTCAAAACCGTCCCAATCCACTCTACCAACAAACGCCGCAGCTCTCGATCACCATCCCCGGCAACCACGCGCCCCATCTCTTCAATGACCCGAGCAAAGTCCTGACTGGTCCGACACTGGTTAAGCCGAATCAGCACACCCGCCAGATTCTGCTCACCGACCACCGCCTCAGTGTCGACCTTCTGCTCCTCAAGCAACAAAAACTGCACCTGAGGCTGCCAAGGCCACAGCGGCGACCGCTGCGCCAAGCCAATGAGCCCATCAAGCCCCCTCGGAGCCGTCCACGGGTCAGCGCCGTGGTAAAAGACCATCGCAAAAACCGGCGGCAGCTCATCGCCCGACCGCAACCCCAATGTGCGCATCAAGTGCTCATAAAGCCAGAAGATGTATGTCCCCACCCTCACCGACATAAACCACTCCGAACGCACCTGAAACTCCAACAGAAACCACAGATACGCATCCCCACCATCACGGCGGCGCAGCTTCACCAGCATGTCCCCGTCGCGCTTCTTGAAGTGGTCGTTGTAAAAATCAGTCTTCTCCCACTCCAGCCCTTCCACATCGACTTCTTTCAACACCTCTCGGGGTACAAACCCCCTCAAAAGGTCCTTCATCAGTCTGGGATGCTCAAAAAGCAGATGGTAACCCCCATCCCAAGGAATCTGTTGTCTCCGCATTCACGCTCCAAACGCACACCACCCCACCAACAACCGCCCCAACACCAGGACCGCGCCACAAAAGGATGGTTCCAAAACCACTGACCGCAGGTACAGTCACACCCTCGCTCGCCCTGAACGGCGAGTCAATACCTTTTTGAGAAAATAGAATGAATGGAAAAGCTGAGTCGCTTCAGACCTCACCACCAATGAGGTAGCATCTTCGCCCACAACCTGTGGCCACGATCGACGGCGCTGGTCACAGACCTTATGCACACAGACCGCATCCGTAAACACGGCCTTTGGGGCAACTCTGTAAGCTGACACAGCGCACGCCCAGGTTGTTGTTGGCGTTGGACGGGGTGTTGTTGTTCCGATTGGCCGCACGCAAGTTGGAAGCATTGCTGTTGTTCCAACTGCCACCCCGAATCACCCGGTTAGAGCCGCTGTGGCCGATGACCGCTTCAAACTTTGAGTTTAAAACACCAACACACCAACATCAAACCACACCGCCTCTGAGCACAGCGCGCCGCAGCTGCAATGTCTGCCCACCAAGCCCGTGACCGCACACACCCGCCGCCGCCGCCACATGACGTTCATTGGCGTCTCCCGCCGCCTCAACCTCGCCCCTTAAATGCCTGAGCTTGCGTCCCAACCGCCTGCGGCCTGATGCGTCAAGACGAGTGAGCCCTGGATAGACTCGCCACCCCAACCACCCAAACCCCTCTGTGGTTGGAGCCAGGAGTGTCGTCATGGCTCAACACCCTGCAAAGCTGTGGCGGCGCTCGCCCGTTGCAAACCTTCGCGCTGCATCCAGGCCCCAAGCAGGCGCCCGCACAAACCCAGGCGCTTGGCGACCTCGGCGTAATGTTTGTGTGAAATCGTCTGCATCTCGTGCGCCAACCTCAACAAAACGCGCAGGCGGTTGAGGCCGTCGTTGATGTCCATCAGACGCTGACGCCTTTTATGACCGTATGCGGCACTGGTGATCCACTCAAGAATCTCCAGCGTCAACAACTCCACCCGATGGGTCAGGCTGTGACGCAGGTTCTTTGGCCACCTCTGGGTCTGCCCCATCAACCACTGGCTGAACTCCATCCACTGCTGAAAGAGCTTGAGCTGATTGGGGCCTGCTGGATGAGACGGGGCCATGAAGAACCTCCAGAAGCTTTGCGCCATGGCGCGCCACACGCTTTTGTCCCAAACCGCGCACCTCTCGCAACCCCGCCAATGTTCGCGGCGCGGCTTCAACCACCTCAAGGATCTGACGGTTGGTCAGGATGATATAGTGCGGGACGCCTTCTTTTACCGCTGTTTCTTTGCGCCATTGCCTTATGCGCTCATAGCGTTCTTTATGAACGCCTTTAAGAGCTTTTAAACGTTTATTGGTGCTTTCATCTTTGCTCTTAGGCTTCTCTAATGTTTCACCAGAGACCAAATCGGCCGCAACAGGCACAGGTGCATTGTGAAATTGCACAGGCAACTCTCCCGTGCTCGCCTCAAGATAGACCGTCCAATAAGGCTCACCGTGATGCACAAAGAAGTGCGGAACCGCACGAATCAAGCGCCTCGTCGCCAACCAACGCCTCACCCCTTCGTCATCAAAGACCTCTCGGCGCGGATCAAAGCGCATGGTCACGATTTTGGTTTGAATCACCGCCACCTGTGGAAAACTCCATCCCTTCGTTCACAAACGCCCACCACTCTCCGCATACTCTTTCCCTACTTTCGTTTCACTCAAAGGGGCCCTTGAGTATGCTCCAAGCGGTTGGCTTTCTCAAATGCATCAAACAAAATGGTCTTAAGCACCCAGGCATTCTTCAGTAGAACAGTTTAACAGTCTTTCAGTTGAACGACCTGACACAACGGAAGCCAAGGGCGCTGTCGTAGGCGTCGCTCGGCGAGTAGTAGTCGCGGTTGGCGGCGCGCAGGCCGCTCGCGTCGCCGAGCCAACCGCCCCCGCGTAAGACCCGGTAAGAGCCGCTCTTAGGCCCCATAGGATTACGCACTGGTGATTTACTATAATATTTCCCATCGTACCAGTCAGCAGTCCATTCCCAAACATTGCCTGCCATATCATAAGCCCCATAGGGACTCACCCCCTTGGTCTTAGAGCCAACTTCCCAGGTAGAGTCCCGACCACACCCATCACCATCATCATACATCACCGCATACTCACAAGACGGCTCCGCCTCGCCCCACGAATAAGTGCGGCCATCGGTACCCCGCGCCGCTTTCTCCCACTCTGCTTCCGTCGGCAACCGCTTACCCGCCCACTTGCAATAACCCACCGCCTGATCCCAATTCACACCATTGACCGGATGCTTCCCTCGCCCCGACTTCCCCCAGTTATAATAAGACCCTACCGATTTAGGCTCACTACAAGCACCCGCGCTCACACAACGGGCGTAATCATCCACGGTCACCTCATACTTATCGATCCAAAACCCATCCAGATGGATCTCTTTCTGAGGCCCCTCAACACCATCCCCTCCACCACGAGTCCCACGCAAAAACTTACCCGCTGGCACCTTCACCATCCCCTTCACACCATCATCCGACGGTGGGGCCTTCGCAGGCTCTTTCCTTCGACGCTCTACCACCTCCGCCACACAACCTTGACCCGCCACAAAGCGTGTTCCACCTGGGCAATTAACCTTCACAACGGGAACACACCCCTGTCCTGACTTAAACTCAAAACCCTCTGGACAACGCCTGTCCACCACCGCCACACACTTGCTCCCATTCCAACGCATGCCACGCGGACAATCGGGGCGAGCGGCAACAACGGTCTTGTCTGGCACCAAGAAGTAGAAGTCTCCCCTCAAGACACCTTCTGACCAGGGCGTCTGCGCCTGGCGCGTCTCACTCTCCACCTCAAGGACCGTCTTCTTGACCACATCTTCAAGCTTGATCCCTGGGTTCTTCATGTGTTTGGCCAGCGCCCGCGTAAATGGCCCGTTACCACGGGCACCGTCCGACGCCACGTCTCCTGGCTTGGTCGCGTAGAGCATCATCGTCCCACTTGGCGCTGACACCGACGCCAAACCGCGCGTTCCTGTTCTGAAACTGCGCTTAAAGGGGTTGTTGCGGCACGCATCCAAAACCACCAGATTCAAGCGGTTGCGCGCCTCTTCCATCCCCAAGAGCACCTCTCCAACCGACACCGAGTAGATCTTCACGGCCCCTTCTGAACCGATCTTCTTCATGGCACCAACCGGGATCAGGTAATTCTCTCCACCGACCTGCATCCCGTGACCCGCAAAGAAAAAGAGCCCAACCCCGCCGCTGCGCTTCAATTGCTGCCCAAACTCCAGGATAAGCTCCTGCATCCTCTCCTTATTCACGTTGACGTGAGCCTTGCGACCGACAAGCTCAAACCCTGTCTCCTTGAGCGTCTTGGCCATCAATCGCGCGTCATTGGGAGGATTGGCCAACGGACTGGCTTTGTAAGCCCCGTTGCCAATCACCAGCGCCACGCGCCGCTCTTGCTTCATCTCTTCAAGCGTCAGGTCATGTTTGGGCATCACCACACCGCGATCGTCTCCCTGGACCACCGTGGCCGACACCACACACACCAACCCCACCACACAAAGCCACAACCACCACGTCTTCATATGACCCCTCACCACGTCCTTGAACCCCAACCTCAAAGCCACAACGCAATCCCAATCGCCCCATGGTCTTTCTTCTTGGAGACACGAACACCCCGATGTCACCAACTTTCCAACACTGCCCACACAAAAAGGCGCCCACAAAGAGGAACACACAGTTTCTTGGCTCAAAAGGCGATGCAGAACCCTCCACATCCCATTTTTTAGCTCCAAAACACCATGCGGAGCCTTCTACACACGCTTTTTCAGCTAAAAAAGACCATGCAGATCCCTCCGCATCGCCTTTTTTAGCTCCAAAACACCTTGCGGAACCCGCCACACCCCATTTTTTAGCTAAAAAAGACCGTGTAGAGGGTTCCTCACCCAGTTCAACCCCGACGGCCACGGGGGAAGAACCTGTCGGCCTCGCTGCGCGAGCTAAAATGCTCGGTCAACGCACCAAACAACCGCTCCATCGTCCGCCGCCAGTTGTCTTTGGCCCGCTCCAACCGCGAGCGCGCCAACAACCGCCCCTGCTCCGCCTGCCCCATCGCCTCCACCGCCTCACCAAACGCAGACAACCCCTGCTCCACCTCGCCGGGCACCTGCTCCAAAAGCTCGTCCCCCTCTTCCAGGTTGTCCCTCAAGAGCGCCACGAACTCGCCATACCGCGCCTTCTCTTTGTCCAACGGCGCCGCGATGTAGTACCCCACCCCACTGTGGAAGATCGCCTTAAACCATCCCTGCTTCTCCACGCTGACCGAGCGCGCCAAAAGCTGACGCCGACACCGACGCACCACCCCATCAAGCACGTCATCCGCCATGTCCCGGTCAGCCATAAACTCCTGCACGCCCTCCGCCGCATCCTCCCACGCTCGCCCCGCCGCCTTGACATCGTCGGTCGCAGAGGCCGCCAAGGCCGCCAACTCGTCAAACCCACCCCGACGACACCGCCGCGCCACATAACGCCCAAAAGAGATGTAGTCCTGATGCTTCGCGCTCTCATCCGGCTGTCTCATACTCGCCCCCTCCTTTGCATGCACACCAAGGCCTCAACCGCCCAGCGTGACTTCCCTTGTGTGATTCTACCATTGCAAAGTTAAAACAAGGGCAACATCATTAGCAAGTCAAAGACCACCCACAGCATCCCAAACAAGCACCACAACTCAAACAACAACCCCCGGCGTCAGGGGCCTCGGTCTTGGACTTGCGCCCGAGCCCTGGAAAAGGGCATACTTTAACAACGAGCGGCGTTGTATGGCCCGCAGGACTCGATGCGGTCTTCTCCGTACACCGCGCTCAGACAAGCAACACAACAAAGGTCATCGACATGAAGCTCTTTGTGGTCTCACCCCGTCTCTTCCTTGGCACCGGCGCCATCATCCTGGGCGCTGCGCTCCTCAGCGGCGCCTTCTGCTCCTCCAGCGCCTGCGAAAGCAAGCGCCCCAAATGCATGCGCGGCGCCGCCATGCAAAACGCCGTTCAGGTCCAGGACAACGCCCAGCAGGACGTCAGCGCAGACGAAGAAACCCCTGCTCGCCCCCCCTGCCACGGCGGCTACTGAGCCAAACACATGGCCCCACCTTCGGGGCCACCCATCGGCACACCCCTCTTTGTCCGACCCCAGGGTTGTCATCACCAACAACCCAACACCACACCTGCATCCCATCGCGAGCACACCCGCATCCCGGTTATCCCACGGGACCTGCTGGCACGTTTAAATGAACAACGTTCGCACCATTGCGCGCGTTGATGTATGGTGCTGGGCGGTTGCCGCACAATCCCGGCACACGCACCGTTCCCCTGCCAAGTCCACCGCCAAAGCACACAGGGTTGCCCGTCATGAGCATCCGAAAAAACGCCAGCGGCCTGCTCGTCCAAGGCCTCTTTGAAAGCCTCTCCTCCGCCGCTCGCCTCCACCCACGGCTGCGCCAGGGCATGCGCAAGGTCAACGTCCAATCCAATGTGCCCTACCTCGACACCGGCGACCCCATCCATACCCTGGACATCTACAGCCCCAAAGACCACACCGGCCCCCTGCCCGTGGTCCTCTACGTCCATGGCGGCGGCTTTCGCATCCTCTCCAAAGACACCCACTGGGCGCTGGCGCTGCGCTTTGCCCTCCAGGGTTACCTCGTCTTCAACATCAACTACCGGCTGGCCCCCAAACACCCCTTCCCCGCCGCCGTCCAAGACGCCTGCGCCGCCTACACCTGGGTGATGAACAACGCCGCCCGCTACAGCGGCGACCTCGACCGACTGGTCCTGGCCGGAGAATCTGCCGGCGGCAACCTGGTCACGGGGCTGACCCTGGCCGCCTGCACACAGCGCCCAGAACCCTACGCCCAACCCGTGCGACAAACCGGCGTCACCCCCAAAGCCGTCGTGGCCGCCTGCGGCCTGCTCCAGGCCAGCGATACCGGCCGCTTTGCGCGCCGCCGCAAAATCCCAGCCCTCATCCAATCCCGGCTCTCCCACGTCGGCGACGCCTACATGGGCTCCAACGACCAACCCCACAAAGGCCTGGCCGACCCCCTGGTCGAGCTTGAAAACGGCGTCGAACCCCTCTCCCCACTCCCGCCCTTCTTTGCCCCGGTCGGCACCGCAGACCCCATTTTGGACGACACAAGGCGCCTCAAAGCGGCCCTCACCAAGATGGGCGTGGAGTGCGACGCCCGCTATTATATGGACGAAGTCCACGCCTTCCACGCCTTCATGTGGCGTCCCAACGCGCGCCAGTGCTGGGACGACACCTTCGCCTTCCTAAACCGCTTCGTTTGACACTCCAGCGCCCGTCAGCCCTTCCCACACAACGAGACACGGCCCCGCAAGAAACAAAAAAGCCACCGCGTGGTGGCGATGGCTTTGGAAAAGCTGGCTCGCTCGGGGTCACAGCGTCGCTGCGGCCCCTTTTGGCATCATTTGCCGGGCTTGCGGGCCGAGTTGTACATATCATCGATGATGGACTTGTAGCGCTCCTCGACGACTTTGCGCTTGACCTTGAGCGAGGCGGTCAACAGGCCGTTCTCGACGCTGACGGGCTCGGGGGTCAGGCGGTAGTACTTGATGCTCTCGAAGCTGGCCAGGTCGGCGTTGACGGCGGCCAGGTGCGCATCGACGGCCTCTTTGACCTTCGGGTGGTTCTGGTCGGGCTCAAAGCCTTCGCGCTTGGCAAAGTCTTCGAGCTCCTCGGGATCAAGGGCAATCAAGGCCACGCAGAAGTTGCGCTTGTCACCGATGACCACGGCCTCCTGGACGATGGTCAGGGACTTGAGGCGGCCTTCGATCTTGGCCGGGGCGACGTACTTGCCGCCCGAGGTCTTGATCAGCTCTTTCTTACGACCGGTGATTTTGACAAAACCGTCGCTGTCGAGCGAGCCCAGGTCGCCGGTGCAGAACCAACCCTCATCGTTGAAGGCGTCCGAGGTCGCCTCCGGACGGTTGAGGTAGCCCTGGGTGACGTTGGGGCCTTTGGCCAGGATCTCGCCGTCTTCGGCGATCTTGATGGTGACTTCGGGCAGCGCGATGCCGACCGTGCCAATCTTGATCTTGCCGGGAAGGTTGACCGTCAGCGCGGGGCAGGTCTCGGTCAGGCCGTAACCCTCAAGCAGGTCCAGGCCGCAGGCCATGAAGAAGCTGTGGACGTCGGGATCGAGTGGGGCCGAGCCGGACAGGAGCGCTTCGGCGCGGTCGAGGCCAAGGCGAGCACGCAGCTTGCTGAGCACGAGCTTGTCGGCCAGCTTGTAGCGCAGGCCCAGGAAGAAGGGCAGCGGCTTGCCGGTGCAGCGGTAGTCCACGGTGGCCAGGCCGGTGTTGACGGCCCAGTGGAAGAGCTTCTGACGCGTGGGCGGCGCACCGGCCACGGCGCTCTCGATCTTGGCCTTCATCTTCTCGTAGACGCGCGGGGCGGCGGGGAAGAAGCCGGGGCGAGTGGCGCGGGCGTCGTCGGCCAGCGTGGGGACGGCGCTGATGACCAGCGGGACGTCGTTGAAGGGGGCCGCGAACTGAATCAGGCGCCCGAAGGAGTGGGCCAGCGGCAGGAAGAGGAAGAGGCCCCCTTCGCGCATGCCCGCGCCGATGACGTTGACGCTGGTGACCTGACGCGCGATGGACAGGTGGTTTTCGTGGGTCTGGATGACGGCCTTGGGCGGGCCGGTGGTGCCAGAGGTGTAGGTGTAGGTGGCGATCTGCTCGGGCGTGGCGGCCTCGCGGCGGCGCTCCATGTCGGCGCGCAGCTCTTCGAGCTTCTCCTGACCACGGGCCTCCAGATCGGCCAGACTCTCCCAGTCGTCGGCCGGCGCGATGCCGTCGGCGTTCATGACGACGATGTGCTTGAGGTTGATCTGGTCGGCGCTGTAATCCTTCTTGAAGAAGGTGAAGCCGTCGCGCATGGAGCGGATCTTCTCAAGCTGCTTGCCGTCCTCGACGATGACCATCTTGATGTCGGTGTCGACGTGGGCGTAACCGACCTCTTCGGGCAGCAATGAAGCGTAGATCGGCACCGTCTGCAGACCCACCGACAAACCGGCAAAATCGACCGTCAGCCAGTCTTCGCTGGTGTTGCCCAGGATGCCGATGACGTCGTTGTCCGCCAACTCGATCTTGGAGAGGATGCCGGCCGCGATCTTGTCGGCGCGGGTGGCCACCTGAGACCAGGTCCGATCGACCCAGGTGCCGTTGTCGTTAAAGCGCATGGCCACGCCCGAGGGGCTCAGCTTGGCGCGAGTGTGAAGCAGCTGTGCGAGAGTCTTAATTTCCATAGTGGTTTGGCAACCTCCCCCAGTAAAAATCCGAGTCAGTATGACAGAGCTTTGACAACACCCTGGCAAGATAAAGAACGAGACGCATCGCGTCTACTGCCAAGACGCCTTCAAAGGGGCTTTAAGCGCATTTATTACCCACCAACGGCCCATTTTTCTGGCCACACCCCCCACACCATGGCCGCACCATGCGCTAGAGACATGGCACACAGCCCCCCAAAGGGCACAACACGGCCAAATCCCGCAACCGCAGCCAAGGACCCGCCAAAGCAAAGCCGATGTGTGTCGATTCAATGCTGGAATGAAGAAGATATGACCGGATGACACATCAAGGCGCAGAGCCTTCGTCAACCGCAGGTTCCAGGACGCGCACCCGAAGCTCGGCGCTGTGGGACTGGCGCCAACTCAACCGCACCGACGACTCGCCCGGCTCGGCGAAACACACCCGGGCGCTGCGACCGTGGATCGTGAGCACGTCATCCACCTGACCGTCGACCTCCATTGGCACCTTGCCCGAGTCGAGGATCAAGCGCCCCTGAGCATCGGTCAGCAAGAGCGACAACGAAAGGCAGCCGGGCGTCGTCTCAAACACCTGCTCGGGCTCCAAGACCCCTCCGATCCCAACGTAAACCGCCGCTGCGGCCACCTCGGAGACAGGAAAGAGCGTTATGGGCTCGCCCTCAAAGCCGCTGGTGATCTCCACCGGCCCCTGTTCAGACGCGATCGACACCTCCACCACGTCTGCATTTTGATCCCCATTGGGTGTCAACACCACGCCGGAAACGGCAGAAGAGGCCCAGTCGGCGATCCCCCACCCACCCAGCGGCTTGTCCTCGGCGTTGAAGTACGATGCGCGCAAGCGCACCGCCCCTTCATCCAACAACACCGCGTACTCGGTGTGCTGCAGCACCTGGGGCAGCGGGCCAAAAACGGGCGCCTCGGTGTCGAACGCCTGCGGCATGCTGGCCTCGATCCGCGCCGTGCCCACAGGATGCACCTCAATGCCCGTTCCTGCGCTGTAGCGCCCCTCTCCAAAGGCCTTCTCCACGCTGCCACGGGGATCCCGGGTAAAGACCTTCACCCAACTGTAGCCTTCTTCGAGCGCCTGGACATCAAAGGTCAAAGCCTCACTGTCGCTTTCAATCCGGGCCACAGAGGCCACCGCCGGGCGGCTGAGCGTCACCTTGCGCAGCGCAGACGGCGCCACCGGATAACCGCCGCCGACGTCATCACTGCTTGTCAGGCGAGCCATGGTCTTGGAACCAAGCGCCAACATGGCAGGCGCCGACGGCTTTTCAGCATCCCTTGGCCCATCAACGCTCAAAACATAACCAGGACCGCACTGACAGCCGCCCACAAGCGTCAACGCCACCAGCCCCACCAAGATCCCACGGCGCATCCAACGCCGCATCTCCTCTCTATTGTCCACGCTCAACGTCATCAAACCTTCGCCCTTTGTGCGCCACCACCCCCCAAAAACACGTCGATATGTGTTGGGAAAGGCGCTGCGCCATGCTCCATCACCCAGTGCTCGACCAAAGACGGTAGGGATTTGAGTTCAAAAGCACAAATGACCGGGAAGGTGACCATCAACGCAGCGACAAGGATCAAAACAACGAGGCTGCGCGCAAAACCTCGTGACTGGCAGCCCTTCATTGGCCACAACCCCAGACAGGAGCGCCACCGCCTGTTCGGAAAAGGCCGCTCAGGGAACCACAAAGTCCATCTTGAAGTTGAACCGCCCCCACTCGACCTCCAACTGACCGGTCCCAGGCACAAAGGGCGTCACCAACAAGACCATGCGGCTGTCGCCCTCCAGATAGCGATCAATGTCATCGTCGCGAAACTCTCCAGGGCCGCGCAGTTGGCCAGCCAGATCGACGTCGTTGAAGGTGCCACGGGCCACCAGCGGATCACCGCCATCGCCCCGCATAAAGCGCCCCTCAGCGTCGTAGAGCGCCACCATCACCCGAGACTCGCCGCGCACCGGCAGTTCCACAACCTGTCCTTCTTCCACCGCGCCGATGCCCTCGACATACAACTCGGCCCGCACAGGCTCGGCCACCGGGATCAACCCCACCTGCCCGCCTTCAAGTCCAGTGTCGACGAGCGTCGCAGACTCCCCGCTGGTCACGTCCACCACGTCAGCCACCAGATCCAGCCGCTCGTCGAGCACCACTGTGTCCTCGCTCTGCGCGGTCCACTCAGAGAGCCCATAACCACGCAGAATCAAACCATCGGGGCCAACGTACTCCGTGCCAAGGCGCACCTGAGAGTTGGGCAAGACGCCGTACTGCCCAGACCACAGCTCGGGGGCAAAGGCAATGGACATCGGCACCACCTGGGCGCGCTCCATCGCCACCACGTTGAGGTTGAACTGGGCCTTGCCGCCGTCCATAAAGACGCTCACGTCCGTGCTGCCCGCCTCCAACCCCGTCAACTCCAGCGCCGCTGTGTTCAACCCGTCCACCCGATCGGCCACCAGGACCGACGGGTCCGAAAAACGCACCGACTGGACCCCGTCGGCCGTCAAAAAGCCCGTGTCGGTCTGCTCAAAGAGACGCACCTGCATCTGCGCCCCCTCGGCCAACGCCAACGCGTGCAGCTCCGTGTCCAGCGCCCGCACCGGCAACCAGTCCTCCACCCCAAAATAAGACCGGCTCACACCGCAAGCGGCCGCCACACACAACACCAACAGACACACACCTGCGATCGTTTTTGCTCGGCTCTGAGACATCCCAAACAACCTCGTTCGTGTACCGGATCCAAACCGCGCCGTCCTTGCCAAACCCGCTCAGACCGCGCCCAAAACACCACACCACCGTGTCAAACATGCCCATAAAGCCCATACAAGCTCCAAAGGCATCCCCGTATAGGATAGAAACCCCTGGGCGGCGCTTCAAACTTCCACAATCCAACGCGCTCTTCAAAACACACTAAAATTGAAGTTGCCCCCCCCAAAAGCGAACCTCACTCACTCAAGGTTTGCGGTCGTGCACCAAAACCTTATGATAGAAGGCAAGATCAAACGCTGGACACCGTCCGAGTTCGACAAGACAAGCGGTGATCATGGAACTTGCAACCCCTTGATAAGGACTCCACAGGCCACGCCAGACCTCACAGTGACACCGGCGTGGCCTCATTCGCCAGGGAAAAACAGATGATGAACAATACGTGGTTATGGCGCACACTCTTGGCGGTCAGCCTGCTGACCGTGACGGCCTGCGGCGCAGAGGAAGACGGCGAAGGCAGCGTCGAAGAGAACAACGACACCGGCAACAACGACGTCAACAATGACGACAACAACGACGTCAACAACGATGAAAACAATGACGTCAACAACGATGAGAACAACGACGTCAACAACGACGTCGAGTGCACCTCGGACGACGACTGCGGCCCTGGCCTGATCTGCCAGGAGAGCGTTTGCATCACCGAGCCCGGCAACAACGACCCCAACAACGACGATGCCTGCCAGGAACTCGAAGACGCCTATCAGGCGGCCGTCGAGGCCGCCAGCGCCTGCAACTCTGACGAAGACTGCCAGATCCTCAATGGCCAGTGCGGCGTGGGCCTGGGCGGCTGCTACGAGTCCGTCAACCAGGACCTTTCCCAGGAAGAACTCGTCGCGCTCGGCGCCCGCTTCTCTCAACAAGAATGCACCAACGGTGTGTGCGACTGCGCCGAGGCCCCCCCGGCCATCTGCGACCAGGGCACGTGCGGCTTTGGTGAAGGCTGCCCGGGGCGCGACATCGGCGAAACCTGGCAAGAGGACTGCAACACCTGCACCTGCACCGCCCGGGGAGCCGTCTGCACCGAAGAAGCCTGCCTCGACTCCTGCGAAGAGATCGAAGACAACTACGCCGAAGTCATCAACGCCAACCGCGCCTGTGAGGCCAACGAAGACTGCCAACTCCTCAACGGCCACTGCGGCGTCGGCATCGGCGGCTGCTACGCCGCCGTCAACCAGGACCTCTCTCAAGAAGAACTCAACGACGCCGCCAGCGCCTGGCGCGACGCCGAATGCATCGGCCCCGTCTGCGACTGCGCTCCCCCGCCCGCCGTCATCTGCGGTCAGGAAGGCCAGTGCGAGTTTGGCCCCGACTGCGGCGGTCGCCAGCTTGGCGAAGAATGGCAGGTCGAGTGCAACACCTGCCAGTGCACCGATCGCGGCGTGCTCTGCACCCAGCTTGACTGCGGTGACCCCTGTGAAGGCCTCGAACTGCCCGAGTGCCCCCGCGAATGCGGCCGCGGCGACATGCCCGGCATGCCCTGCGAGCGCGGCGACACCTGCGGCAACGAGATCGGCGATGGTTGCATCTGCGACGAAGAAGGGCGCTGGAGCTGCTTCGTCCATCCGCCCCTTGAGCCCGGCGTCTGCAACCAGGTCTGCGAGCGCAGCGAGCCCAACTCCTGCGAGACCATCGAAGCCAACTACGAGCAAGCCCTCAGCGAAGCCCGCGCCTGTGAGCAGGACCGCGAGTGCCAGACCCTCTTTGGTCAGTGCGGCGTTGGCCTGGGCGGATGCCACGAGGCCGTCAACCAGAGCCTCAGCCAGGAAGAACTCAGCGCCTACGGCCAGGAGTTCCAGCAGGCCGGCTGCATCGGCCCCGTCTGCCGCTGCACCCAACCCCCACCCAGCCGCTGCGTCGAGGGCACCTGCCAGTTGGCCACCTCGCCTTGCCCCGGCCGCCAGCTTGGCGAGCAGTGGCAAGAGGACTGCAACACCTGCACCTGCACCGAGGAAGGCGTCGCCTGCACCGAGCGCGAGTGCCCCGACTCCTGTGAAGAGATCGAGAGCAACTACGCCCGCACCGTCGAAGCGGCCCGCTTCTGCGAAACCGCCCGCGACTGCCAGGTCCTCAACGGCCAGTGCGGCGTGGGCCTGGGTGGCTGCTACGAGTTCGTCAACCAGAGCCTGAGCCAGGACGACCTCAACGCCCTGGGCCGCCAGTTCCAAGAGACCGAGTGCGTCGGCCCCATCTGCCGCTGCACGCCTCCACCCGAAGTCACCTGCCTCGACCAGCGCTGCGAACCCATCGCCGAATAACCGCAGGTCCAGGACCCGCGGGTCCTGGCGGGGGTGTGGGGGCTGGCCCCCAAAACCAACCCCACAACCCCACTCTGAACGCCGCTGCGGCCTCAATCCGCCGCGCAGCAGCACCTTTTAAAAAGAAACAAAAAGAAATCGCGCAGTGGCCCGACGCCGCTGCGCGATTTTGAGTTTATGGGGGCTGCCGCCCCCTTGAGAGGCTGTGTTAACGTTTGCTCCCATCGCCGGTGGGCCCACAACGGTCAAGCTCGCCCCCGACGCCCTCCCACGTGCTTCCAGCACGAGCTCGGTTGTCGAGAACGAGCTTGCCTCGTTGTTGTCACCACCGGACTCGGTCCACAAACGCCAACACAACCTCATGCCCCCGCTTTTTGATGCCCTGATGGGCAACGCAGCGACTTAAGATGCTTGTGCATGGGGCTACGCGCCCCAAACCCACGGCAGGAAGACCAAGGATGAGAGATTGGGACCGAGTAGGGTCAGTCCATCCATCTGTCCGTCCTGTGAAGGGACAAGCTCCTATCCTTGGTCTAAAGCGCCTCCTGCACCTGCTTGATTACTTCTTGTTGCGGGCCTTGAGCAGTTCGGCGACCTTGGCGTCGAGCTTGGCCATGTTCTTTTTGCCGCCGCCGATGAGGACGTCGCGGACCACGCCTTCGTGGTCGATGAGGAAGAGCGTCGGCAGCGCGCTGATCATGTATCCACGGTGCGCTTTGCGTCCGGGATCGAGCACAATCGGGTAATCAACCTTGTCGTTCTTCTTGAAGAAGGCCTGCACCTCGCCCTGCTCTTCGTCCGTCACGCCCAGCACCACCAGGCCCTCTTTGGAGAACTTGTTGGACATGTCGTTGAGGTGCGGCATGGCGCGGCGGCACGGGCCGCACCAGGTCGCCCAGAAGTCGACCACCAGGACTTTGCCCTTGTAGTCGGCCAGCTTTGACTCTTTGAGGTCTTTGAGGTGCTGGACCGCAAAGGCGGGCGCGGGTTTGTCGATGAAGCTGTCGCGCAGCAGGGTGCGGCGGTCGGGGCGAATGCCCAGCAGAATCGGCACCGTGAAGGTCTCTTTACCGCGCATCATCGTCAGGACGATCTTGTCGCCAGACGCATGGCTGCCCACCGTCTTGACCAGCTCGCGGACGCTCTTGACGGTCTTGCCGTCGAGCTTCAGAAAAAGGTCACCGGATTGGAGGCCGGAGGCTTCTGCGGGCGAGCCGTTGAAGATGGTGTCGATCCGCACCAGGGGATGGTCGTAACCGAGCGCCTTGGCTTCTTCTTCGGTGGTGGCTTTGAGCGAGACGCCCAGCCAGCCCTTGTCTTTCTTCTTGGCGGGCTGATCGGCCTTGGCGTTGTTGCCCGGAGGCGCCCCCTGACCCAACAGCGGACTGGCCACCCACATCATCGCGACCAACGCCGTCATCAGGGCGACCATGGTCACCTTCGCATTCCACTTCATTCTGTCTTATCCTCCGGCAGCGCACGTCGGCGTTCCAGCATGGGGAACGCGACACATCGGCGCCATATTCTGGCAATCACCTGGGGCACAAGCAAATCAACCTCCGGTCCACCAACCGTGCGTGTGGGCATCTTGGCAAAGGGGATGGTGCTTGGCGGTTCCATGGCCTGGCAGAACATCTTATACCAAAATGCAGATGAAAGGCTTGTTTTGTGGCGAGCAATGATGAGGTCCAGGGGCCTCGGGACGAGCGCAGCCATAGCAGCGCTATTGCAAGCGAGTCACGTGGCTCCTGGGGCCATCAGGGCCGTCACAAAATAAGTCGGACGTCTGCATTTTGGTATGATACCAAAGCGCACACGAGCGGTATGCCCTGGGGCATCACTCGCCAATCGACACATTTTATGGAGGCTTTCACATGGCCGAACAAACCCCCCGCAGCGCCAACATCACCTGGCACCACGGACACGTCTCCGCCCAGCAGCGCGCCAAAGTCTACGGACACCCCGGCATGACGCTGTGGTTGACCGGCTTGTCGGGCTCGGGCAAGAGCACCGTGGCGCGCGCCCTGGAGGCCGAGTTGGTCTCGCGCGGTGCCCACGCCTACGTGCTCGACGGCGACAACGTCCGCCACGGCCTCAACCGCGACCTGGGCTTTGCCCCCGAAGACCGGGCCGAAAACATCCGCCGCGTGGGCGAAGTCGCGCGCCTCTTTGCCGACGCCGGGGTCATCTGCATCACCGCCTTCATCTCACCCTATCAGGCCGACCGCGACCGCGTCCGTGCCCTGCACGACACGCTCTCGTTCAGAGAGGTCTTCATCGACACCCCGCTGGAGGTCTGCGAGGCCCGCGACCCCAAAGGGCTCTACAAAAAGGCGCGCAGCGGCGAGATTGGCAATTTCACCGGAATCTCCGCGCCGTACGAGGCCCCTCAAAACGCCGAAATCGTCGTCCACACCGACCAACACACGCTCCAAGAGTGCGTCGCCCAGATCATCGACGCCATCGGCATGAACGCACCAACCACCTGAAAACTCAGCCCCTCAACTTCAACAGGCGCTTGAGCGGGATACCGGGAACCTGGATCACCATGTTCAGGGGCGGTGCAACGGGCTTTGGGGGGATTTGAAGGCCAGCGGCTCGTCGTGGAGCTTGATAAAGAGTTCTGGGGTGTCAGATTTTGCGGGGTTGCTGGCGCCTTGCAGGTAAGAAGGGGACAACTTGAACGCCACACCATCAGACCGAATGTCGACCACGCGTGAGCCATCCTTAAAGAGCGCCCCTTCCATCAAGATATGACCATGCCCATCGCTGTCGGTGAACATGGCGCGGGGCTCGGCCGTGCCAGAGATGATGGCTGTGAGCCGAGCACCGGCAAGCCAATGGGCCAACTTAAACCCTCCGGACGGATCAACCGGCTCCCCAATCGGTGCCAACACAGGCGACTCAAAAGGATCTCGCCGCGACGGCGCCACGCGCGGCACCTCTTTGACCGGATCCTGCGTTGCCACAACCTCCCGGGCGCCTTTGGAAGCCTTGGCAAGATCGCCGACAGGATGCTGGACCTCACCCACTGACACTTTGGCGGCCTGTGGCGTTGTCTCTTCAACAGGCGCATCGCAACCCGCCACCGTCACCACGCACACAAACCACAACGCACCGCAACACAAGCCTCTCATCGCTCTACCCCTGAAAAGGAAAACAAAGATGCCCATTGAATTTTCACACTAAACGCTCTCAAAGCTCAGTTCAAGGCCGATGCCATCGGACAAGTCGCTCAAAGCAACACTGTCCAGCGAGTACCTGGCCGAGTGCGGCTTCAAGAGGGTGAAATTTTTTTCGTCTCCCATCCATGCCTTCCCTGCCCATAGACTGCATGACGGGATGGTATGTGATGAAGCGCGGTGGCACCGACCCAGATTCCCCACCCATCAAAATCCAGACGGTGGGTTTGGTCTGGGCCATGGACACCATCCATCAGAATGGGTGTGGAGCAAGTGAGGTATAGCGGGCGTGGAAAAGAGATGCAGAGCAGAGGGTGTTGGAGCAACGGGGATTGGGATGTGTTGGCATCGCGGCGCTTTGGTTCAGGGGGTTTTGCTGGGGATGCTGGCTTGGACAGCGATTGCGGGGCTGGGGTGCGATGACACCCGCTACAGCGCCTCTGAAATTGAGGTGGAGGCGCCGCAGGACGATGATCCCATCAACAACACCTCTCCGGACATTCCCATGACCCAGCCGTGCCTGGAGTTGGACAAAGAGGCTGGCTTTGTCCGCGAGGCCTACCCGCCTGGCTCCTTGATGGAGGGAATCCTTGATGGACACCTCTTCTATGCCCACACGGACAGGGTGCAGGGGGAATTGCCCAGGCTGAGCGAGCGCAATCTGCTCACCGACACCGAAACGCTTGTCTTTGGCACACCTGGGGCCTCCAACACCATCATCGACGCACGGGATGGGGCCAGGATGTGGGTGGAGAGGCTCGATGACCGCTGCTCGCTCCACTACGGGCCGCCTTCAGACACACGGCAGCCCCCGGTCACCATCGAGCTTGAAAACTGTGATGGGGTCCCGCGCGGCACCTTTGGTTTTGGGCTCCAGTACACCACCCAGTGGGTTGAACCGGGGTTGATGGCCTTTCCCAACGGCGACACCATCTTGTTGCTCTCCAACGGCGAGCTTGTCTCGCCGCAGCTTCCGGCCCCAAGCCCGATGCGGCAAGTTGTGAGCCACTCCCTGACGGTCTCAGGGGGGCGCGTGGCCTGGGCGGACAGCGATGGATGGGTTCACCTTTGGGAGGCGAGCCAGACCCGAAGCCTCCAACTGCCGCAGCAGGGGTTGGGATACGGCCCCACGATGGTGATGGATGGCGCTGTGTTGTGGATGGATGGGCAAAACGCGGTGTGGCAGTGGGAGGATGGCCAGCAAGAGGCCCAGATGCTCCATGAAGGCCCGTGTTACCATGGCCACGCCCACGGTGACATGGCGGCCTTTGTTTGTGACAGCGGCGCTCAGAACGCGCTCGGATTGGGGATGGGCAGTGAGCTATGGCGCTATGATGGGCAGGTGTTGGAGTCATTGGCGCTTGGCCAGGAGCGCGCCTTCATGGTGCACGTGTACCAAGGGGTGGTCGCTGCGGCCCTTTACGAGGCGCCCGACGCCTGGTGTACAGGGGGCGTGCCTGGAAGATTGGTGCTCTTTGCGCCGGACCAGGACGCGGCTGTGGAGGTGGATCAGATTGGGGATGATTGTGGGTGTTGCGGGCGGATGCCGGTGCCCATGCAGCTGCGCCTGAAACAAGACGGCGTGGTCTGGAGCCACGCCCTTGATGACGGCCAGGAATTCTTCAACGCGCCGGGGCAGCTTGGCTACATGCCGCTGGCGATGGAGTGCGCGGTGCCTTGAGCCCGGTTGGACTTCCACAAGCCAGCGTTTACGTCAGCGCTTGCAGACTCGATTGCAGTTGCGCTCATAGCCCGCATCGCATGAGCGCTTAAAGGCGGTGTTGGCCTCGGCCGAACGGCCCATCTCGCACAAAATGTAGCCCATGGTGTCGAGCGCCCCTTTGCCGTCTTCGGGCGCCTTGTCCACCGCCATCTGGGCGTACTTGAGGGACTCTTCATCGCATTTGCGCTCCTCTTTGCAGCGCAACCACGCCATGGAGTTGCACGCCCCGCCCCGGCCTCGCTCGCAGCTGCCCGAGATGATCTCGTAGCCGTCTTCTTTGTGGCCGCCCCACCACAGGGCGTTGCCGGCCTGCGTGCAGGCTTGCTCGTCGCCGTCGTTGCACTTGGGCATCAGCTTGGTGTTGGCGTAGCGCTGACTGGCCTCTTTCCAGCCCCGGCGTCCAAAGCGCTTGAAGCGGTTTTGCTGGTGCTCTTCCAGGTACTCGATCACGTCCTGGTCGGTGCCTGAGGGGTTGGGCTGAAAGACCCAGAGTCGGTCGTCGCCTTCCTCATGCCCCTGGAGGTCCATGCTGGTCACCGCACCCTTGGTCTCGTAGACCTTGGTCAACATCGGGCAGCTCTCTCGGAGGTTCTTGTGCTCCTTTCTGATGTCCATGGGATTGTACGACATCGCGATGCAGGGGAACTCGTCGCATTCGATCTTCACGTCCCCTTTGATGATGTCGGGGCAAGAGGCCTTGAGCTCTTCAAGCCAGTCCTGAAGTTTCTGGCGGTTGAGTTCGGGCGTCATCCCCTCGGGCCAGTCCATCGGAATCCCATGGCGAGCCGCCGCGCCGGTCTTGACCAGCTTGTCCTCCAGACCCTCGATGATGTCGCCCTGGTCTTCACTGTCGGTGTTGGCCTGCGCCAACCGGGACTTGATCTCCATCAACTCCTTGGAGCAGGCCTTGAGCGCCGCCGCAGTGGCCTCACCGGCCCCAGCATCATCATTTTGCGTGGTGTCGTCATCGTCACTGGCCTGCGCACCCTGTCCTTTGGGCGCGTGGGCCACCGCCTCTTGCTTTGCGGGCTCGGACACGGTGCTCTTGCCCCCGACAAACCCCAGCGCCATGCCCGCCAAAAGCCCCACCACAACACACAACACCATCTTGCCAGTGTCACTCATATTCCCCTCCACGCATCTCAGCCTGATTTTCGCACATCATTCAAAGGTGCCAGCCCAAAGCGTAGACACAACCGACCCCAAATCAATTTCAAAAATCGGTCTCTTGCCCCCATAAAATCCGCCTGATGGCCCCAAAAAATTCAAGCCACCTCAAGGCAGCGCCGATGCGCTCAGATGCGGGGCACTCCACTTTGGGACCAAACCGTCCAAAAGACTGACCATTAGACTGTCCAGTTCAAACCAAAGCGTTCAAAAACATCATCCAACTGGACAATAACATTGATGTCACACAACATGACTACATTTCATGACAATGGGCACCACAAGGGCCTCCACTGCCAAAAAATGTCACTTTGTGGACCTCAAAGCATATCCAGTGGACAAAAATGGTCACTCCACCAGAGCACAAGGTCCATTTTTAGCCAATGGCGTACAAAACACACCCTTGGTTTAGAAAAAGCGGTTGGACTCAATTTCCTGGCACAGTCTATGCGTTTGAAATCAAATCAGACATACTCAGTCTGCACGCACAATTTGATTTCACTTCGACCCAAACGGGAGAAACAACAATGAACCGGTTGACCCTCATCCTCTGGTCCATCGCTGTCGTCATGTGGCCCGCCGTGGCCATGGCCAACCCCAACACCGACAGCCCCGCCCCTGGAGGGCTGGCGCTGCTGGTCGCTGCCGCAGTCCCTGTGGCCGTGTACCTGGCGTCCAAAAAACGCGACCGCTAAAAACCACACAGGCACCTTTGCCCGGCCTCCAAATGCTCTCATGGAGACCACAGCGAAGGTGCCCCCGCAGGGGACACCAAGTAAGATGCCCCTGCCCCCGTCACCACAATGACGCCTGCGGGGTCGCTGCGCCCATCACACTTGTGTGAAGGCGCGCCAGGTTATGGTTGAACCTATCGGAACAGGAAGGCGTCCCAACCAAGGGGCGCGTGTGGCGCGTCTGTGGTGATGCTCAGCGTGTAGACCCCATCTTGCTGCGCGGTCCACTGCCCCGCGAAGCTCCCAGGGCGGCGCTGCGGATCGGGCGTCAACTCAAGGACCACCTCCTGACAATCGGGGCCAAGGATGGCCACAGTGGCCTGAGCCTCCACAAACGCCTGCGGGTTTCTAAAGCCAATGTCCACAAAGACCGTATCGCCAGCCGAAAGCTCAAGCGCGGCGTGATCTGCGTCCTGGGCGTCGCACAGCGCCCTGTCGAGCAGCTCAAGGGTCTGCTGCGGCCCAAGGACCACCGCGTGCTGGGCCGCCTGCTGACAAGTGGCGTCCCCTTGGAGATCGCCTGCGTCGGGCTGACAAGGCTCCTCAAGGCTCAAACCATAGTCCATCTGGAAGGGCTCATCTCCCTGGGGTTCAAGACAGAAGATGTAGCGCCCGGCCTCGGCGTTCTCCAACAAAATGGATTCGTTGTCAGTCCGTGAGGTACTGCGCAGCACCGCCCGACCATCTTGGCTGTAGAACCCCAGGTCCAGATCCCCCCGAGCATGCTCAAAGGTGGCCGTCACCAACAAATCCGCCCCCCTGACCAACTCAAGCTGATAGCAGTCTGACGCAAAAAGCTGCCCTGGCTGATAGCACATCGCCGCATCAAAACGCCCCAACCCCACCACAGACGCCTCAAAGGGATCATCGTTGGGCTCAAAATCATCGTCCAGGCAACCCTGACGGCAAACCCTCATCTGCGGATCGCAGTACGTGCCCGGCGCACAATCCTCAGGCTCCTGACAGCCCTGGGTACACCCTCCATCCACACAAACCTGCTCGGGACCGCAGTGTTCATCGGTCCGGCAGACACACGCATGAGAGGGACGGTCGCAGACCAACGGACCACACTGCTCATCGGCGTCGCAGCCCGGCGCACAGGCCGCAAGGCGGCGCGCGGTGTCGCAGTACTGCCCCTGAGGACACTGCGCACTGCTCTCACAAACCCCTTCCACACACTGGCGCGTCAACAGGTCACACCCGGCGCCCAGACCACAAGCGCCCGCGCGGCAGCCATCGGCACAGGCGAGCGTGGCGGGGTCACAAAACTGTTCATCGGGACAGACGGCGTCCATGCGACAACCCTGGGCGCATTGTCCGTCCATGCAGATTTCGCCCTCGGGGCAGTTTGCGTCGCCCCGGCAGCCGCGCTCGCACTGGTTTTCAAGGCAGATGTATCGTGTTCTGCACTGGTCATCTTCTCGACAACCGCGCTCGCACTGGTTTTCAAGGCAGATTTTGTTGTTGCCGCACTGGTCGTCTTGCCGACAGCCCGAGGTGCACTGGTTTTCCAGGCACACTTTCCCAAGCGGGCAGCGCGCGTCGTCCGCACACCCCACCACGCATTGGTGCTCCTGGCACACCTTCCCAAGCACGCACCCTTCGTCGTCCCGGCAGCCATCCAGGCACAAACCTGCGTCGCACCACTGTCCCTCTTCGCAGTCGCTGTCCGCCAGACACTCTGGCTCCGGCGCTTCTTCAACCTCTTCTTCTTCGGGCTCGGCGGCATCGGGCAGATCTTCAGACGCGTCTTGCTGCGCGTCCTCACCCAAAGGCTCTTCGGCGTCCTGCGGCACATCGTCTTCCGACGCATCGCTCGCGTCCGCGGCGGGCACAGGATCGGGAGACGCGCCGCCGATGCACATGCCAAAGACGCATTCGGTGACGGGACATGCGCCGCCACATGGGACGGGCGCTGGCGCCTCTTCTTTGGGCTTGTCCTCTAAAAACGGCAGCTCACACCCTGCCGACAACAACCACAACGCGCCTGCAACCCACCACAGACGCCATGAACACTTCCCTGTACTCATGGACCGCTCCATATTTCGCACGGCGTGATCCTGATCATCAGGCCGCCGTGACGCTTTGATTCATGCTCACAAAACGCAGTCTGCACCTTGGACTTCCCTGCCCTGGGAGCCTGACTGCGCGTGTCCTGAAAGCCCCTCAAGGAGGCCAGGGTTCCCCCTCAATGCCCAGCCGGTAGGGCACCTCCTGCTGGTTGAGCACGGCGCTGGCATCGACCTTCAGATGCCACAGCCCCGCGTTGGCCTCGGTGATGATCACCCCGTCGGGGTGGAGCGTCAGGACATCGCGCTGTCCTTGACGCTGGTGCAAAAAGAAGTCTTGGAGATCCTGCCCACCCTCGGGACCAAAGAGGAGGGTCGTCAACTGCCCGCTGGGCTCCAAAACATCATGGTCGTATTCGATCCACGCGTTGACCCGTTGGCCGGCCTCCAGCGTGACGCTGTACCAGTCCACGTCCTCGGCGCAGACCGTCGCCTCCAGGCTCCCAAACTGCACCGACCCAGCGGTCGAGATCGTCTCGTTGCCGCGCTCCCCTTCAAACGCATCTTGCGAACAGCGCTGAGGACCGGCGACCTGAACCTTGAGGTTGTAGAACCCACCGCGCACCGGCACCGGGTCCTGGGTAAAGACGCGCAAGAGGTAGGTGCCCGTCTGGGCCAATTCAGGGGTCTGCACCGCGCGCTCAATGCCGGGCCTGTTGGCCAGCGCCAGGACCTCGTTGCCGTCCGGAGACAAGACCGACACAGACACCGAGGGACCATCGGGAAGCTGCGACACCCAGGCGCTGATGGTATCGCCGGACTCTTGGACATCCACCGCGTACCAGTCCTCATCGCCGTCGCACAGACGCATCCCAGGAATGTCCAGCGTCACCCCTCGAACAGTCTGCAACCCCGTCGCCTCTTCCAGACCGTTGTTGGGCTCCACGACCTCCCCGCTCAACGCATCGTCCAAGCACACCGGCTCGCCAAGCACAAAGACAAACGCGTCCCAGACCACCGGCGAGCTTTGACCAGTCGCCTCAACCCGAAGCGTGTGGATGCCGCTGCTTTGCACCATGAATTGACCACTCAGGCTCCCACCCCCAAAGGGCTCTGCGCGCAAGTTCATCACGCTCGCCTCGCAATCAGGCCCCACCACAGAGACGCTCAGCGCCACCTCCTGGCCGTCTTCGGGCGCAAGCTGCGCGCTGACGCTGAGCGAGACCAGATCTCCAGCCGAGAGAAGCCAGGATTCATGATCGATGTCCTCGGGTTCACAGATCGTGCGTCCCAAGACCTCCACGGTCTGTCCCACGGGGATCAGCGACGCGTTGACCTTGGACTGCTGACACGTCAAATCCCCGCGCACGTCGGCCCCGTCGGAGCGGCACAGCTCAACGATGTCCAGCGTGTATGGGTTCTGAAAGGCTTCCTCGCCGCGCGGCTCCACGCAGAAGGTGTAGCGGCCGCCGGGAGCCTCCTGGAAGGTCAATGTCTCGATGTTTTGGGTGGTGGCGCTCTCTTGCAAGACATCGCCCTCTTGATCGTAGAAGACCAGGTCCATATCCCCACGGGCGTGCTCAAAGAACGCCGACACCGACAGGGCGGTTCCGCTGAGGAAGTCAATCTGATAGCAGTCGGCAGCCAGGAAGCCTTCGGGCTCGTAACACATCGCGCCGTCGTAAGATCCCTGGGTCACCGGCACGGCCTCAAAAGGGTCGTCGTTGGGTTCAAAGTCGTCTTCAAGGCAGCCCTCTGAACACGAACGCGTGACGCTGTCGCAGTGGAAACCGCGCGGGCAATCCTCATACCCATTGCATGCAGGCGTGCAGGCGTTGTCCACGCAGACTTCATCGGGGTCACAATGCTCGTTGGCGCGACAAACACAGGTGTGAGAAGGCAGATCACAGACCTTGGGCCCGCACTGCTCATCGGCGTCGCAGCCTGGTGCGCAGACCGGCAAGCGGCGCGCCATATCGCAATACTGCCCCTCGATGCACTGGGCGCTGCTCTCACAAACCCCTTCCACACACTGACGCGTCAGCACATCGCACAGCGCTCCTTCTTCGCACCCGCCCGCGCGGCAGCCATCAGCACAGGCGAGCGTGGCGGGGTCGCAAAACTGTTCATCGGGACAGACGGCGTCCATGCGGCAACCCTGAGCACATTGTCCGTCCATGCAGATTTCGCCCTCGGGGCAGTTTGCGTCGCCCCGGCAGCCGCGCTCGCACTGGTTTTCAAG
>CAKZKQ010000457.1 GCA_937123825.1 uncultured Pseudomonadota bacterium | reverse complement strand
CGTGCTCACCGCCACAATACGCCCAACACGCCCAGCGCGTCGGCCTGATCTTCCAAGCAGGCACTGAAACCCTTTGTGACGGGGCAGACAACAACTGCAATGGACAGGTCGATGAGCTGTGCTGCGCCAACAACGACGCTCGCTCATCCGCCTTTGATGGCACCGACGACTTCTTCAGGCTCATCGGATTGGCGCCCAATGCCGACGCCACCGAGTTTGCCATCCTCTACAGAGAAGGCTCGCAGGTGCTGTCGCCGTTGAAACTTGCTGTGCTGGACATCAACGCCGAGCCCATCCGCTTCTTGGATGACCTGGGCAACCCAGAGCTTGGTGCCAGCGTGTCACTGCACCGAGACCACCTGGCTGAACAATGGGTCGTGGCGCAAGCACAGCAAGAACGGATTCTGGTCCACCGCATCAGCGATGACGGCCTCGTTCTGGACACCCAAACCATCACAACAGGCCACACCTTCCTAAAGATAAAAACGCTCCAGGTCGGCGCCGAAGGCTTCTGGCTCGTAGGCCACGACGCCCAGGGCGCCATCACCACGCTCAACATCAACGGCCTCACCACAAGCTCCCAGGACACCGTGCTGCCGCAAGACCGCTACGAAGAAGTGCTGCGCATCGACAGCGTTCACTACGAAGCACAGCAAAACCGGGCCTGGATCTCGGCGGCAGTCCGCGAGCAAGACGCCCCTGAAGCACAAACCAAGATCTTGGTGCTGCACTCAACAACCCTCGGCGCCAACCCCACCTTCAGCCAGCAAACCGCGCTGATCTTTGACTCCACCCAAACCGTCCCCGAAAACACAAGAGCACCCGCAGGCTCCACCATCAAAGGCCACGATCTCTACAGCGTTCTCCAAGACGGCACCTCATTTGGGGTCGTCAAACGCAGCCTCTCACAGGGCCTGAACGCGCCCACCACCGTGCTCTTTACCGAAAACGACCCATCCTTCACCTTGCACAACGTGGCAGTACTCGAAAACCACGTGGTGGTGGCATCCACCATCGGCAACGGCGACCATTCAGTGCGTGTGTTTGATACGCGCACCGAGTCCATCTCAGAGGTGAGCCTTGTAAACTTCGACCGCTTTGATTTTGCCACCGTCGACGTCACCCAACACACCCACGGCGCCCTCTTCATCACCAACGCCCTCACCAACAGACTCAACGCCGAGCTTCGGGCCTCCATCCTCAACCACCAGGCAAAACCCCTTTGCCCATGACCGCAGCCAGGAGGCGGCCCTCCACTTGACCCAAATCAACGCCCTGCACCTTGAGCATGGCCCTCAAACAACCCCATCCAAGACCCCACCAACCTGAAAACACAGCCATGACCCAGACCACCCAACCCCCCACTTAAAAGTGGTCTGACTCGCCTTCTTCACGGGTTCAATCCAGTTGTTGCCACCCCCCAACGCCAAATTTGGGGCACTGTGGGGGCACCAAAGGGGAATCAAGAAAGCAAAAGGCCAGCGAACCCATTGGATTCACTGGCCTTTTTATAGTGGAGGCGGCGGGAGTCGAACCCGCGTCCGCAAATTGTCCACATGACGCTTCTACGTGCGTAGTTTCATGATCTAAATACTCTTCCCAGTGGGTTCATGAACAGACGGCCTGGTCCGAGGTGCGAGTTAAATTTCGCGGCACTGGGCGGAACGCACACCCCCAGCGGGCTAGACTGTTAAATAACACTTCTATTGGGCCACAGACATTCCCGGTAGAAGTGGGGAGTCACTATAGGACTCCAGCGTGCACTGGTTGCTCACGCAGCCAGCGCGTATCCTTTGTAATCGTTGGCAATTATAAAGGTTCCAGTTTGCTAACGGGGTTCTGGCCCCCGACACGCAACGCCAGCTTCCCAATCCACGTCGAAACCGTGACGCCCCCATAACCATGAGGACCCACTGTGTGTAAGTAGATCAAAAGCCTCAAAGACTCGCCGGCACCCTCGTGGAGCGCCGACGACACAAACTATAACCACAGGCCGGTGTGTGACAAGCGCTTTCGTACCCAAGGCACACTTTCCACCTGCCGTTCCTGCACCGACCTTCTGGCCACATTGACGCAAGCTCCCGTCACCGGTCCCCTTGCCTCAACAGGGCCTAGCCCATCGCCACCGGGGCGCCCAGGCGGTCGTGGATCTCGTTGCACTCGTAGGTTTCCTGCTTGTCGATGTGGCCGACGTGAAGCTCGATGAAGCTGCGGTAGCTCTTGAGCAGGATCAGCAGGTAGCGCCAGTGGCCGTAGCGGGCGTAGTGCAGGTAGTTTTTGGCCATGCTGGTGAGCTTGGCCGGGATGCGGAAGGTGCTGACGGCCTTGACCAGGACTTCGGGGTGCTTGTTGTGCACGTCCTTGTCCACCATCCAGCGGATGGCGCTGTGCGGGAACCACTTCTTGCCCGCCAGGTAGTAGTAGTTGATGTAGGCGTTGCGCTTGAGGTCCTCGGCGTAGAGGGACTGCGTGCGGCGGTGCCCTTCGGAGGCGCCAACCACGTCGCCCTCTTGAATCAACCCTTCTTGGAGCGCTTTGACCGTAATCGGGTAGCCCGGATAGTAGGTCATGGTGTGCATCTGGGCCTTGAAGTTCTTCTCAAGCTGCAGGCACAGTTCCAGGCCCTTGCGCTTGTCCTCCTCGGTCTCAAAGGCCGAGAGGATGAAGTCGTAGCTCAAGTCCACACCGCGGCCCGCCTGGATCTTGGAGGCCTTGATGATGTTTTCGTCGGTCTCAAAGCGCGCCATGTACTGCGAGCGGATCCGGTAGGAGCCACTCTCGATGCCCATGGTCACCTTCTTGAGCCCGGCGCGGACCATGGCGCTCATGAGCTTTTCGGTGATCATCTCCGGGTGCGTGTAGCAGAAGAACGGCAGGCCGATCTCGCGCTCGTACACGTCGCAAAACTCCAGAACCCACTTGGGGTAGGCCGTAAAGACGTCGTCCCAGAAGTAGACAAAGTCCAGGTCTGGGTAGCGGGCCTGGGCCTCTTTGATCTCGTCAATGACGCTGCGCACCGAGCGGCGGCGCAGGTAGCGCCCCTTGCCCAACTCTTTGTTGGCCAGCGCCGAGTTGCCGCAGAACGTGCACCGGAACGGGCAGCCGCGCGCCGTGTTGATGTAGTAGGTGTGCTGCTGGAACGGGATCGGGTTGTTCTCGTGGTAGACCTTGTTCTGGATGATGTAGTGCTTGTTGTGGTCCGTGTAGTCGTTCTGGGGCAGCGGATCGAGGTCCTGCACCAGCGGGCGCGGCGCGTTCTCGATGTAGCCCTCGGGCTGGTTGACGTAGATGTTGGAGATCTTGTCCGTCGGCGTGCCCAGGCGCAGCCCTTCGAGCAGCTCGATGAAGGCCACGTCGCCCTCACCGCGGCACAGGAAGTCCACGTCCTTGTTCTCCGTCAAGCACTGCTTGTACTTGAGCGACGCGTGGGTGCCGCCCCAGATCACCGGCACGTCCGGCAGCAACCGCCGCAGCTCGGCCAGGATCTTCACGCACTCCAGATACCCCATCGACGTCACGTTGAAGCCGACCACGTCGGGCTTCAAATCCGCCAGGGTCTGGGCCGCCGTCCGGATCTCGTGGGGGCGAGCCTGCATGACCTGCTCAAAGGTCTCACGGAAAAACACGGTGTGCGTGTCGTAACCCGCCGACGCCACCAGCGCATGCACATAGCGCGACGCCATCCAGTGCGTGCCATGCACACACACCAGCGCCACCCTGAAGTCCTCTTTCTCCTTGCCGACCTGACTGACCTGGAGCCCCATAACTCAATACCTCAAAAACACCCGGTTTACCGATGCTGACTTCATTGACACATTCCGGTCCACAAGCCCGCCACCCTGCCTCGTATCCCCCCCGGAGTCCAGGTCCCCCCCCCCCCCCCCCCCCTCCCCCCCCCCCCCCCCCCCCCCCCCCCCCCCCCCCCCCCCCCCCCCCCCCCCCCCC
>CAKZKQ010000456.1 GCA_937123825.1 uncultured Pseudomonadota bacterium | reverse complement strand
CTTCGAGGGTGTCGAGCATCCGGGTGCCGGCGGCCTGAATGAGCGATTCGAGGTCGACGGCGGTGGTCAACTGAGACTGGATGTCGTAGAGCTGGTCGACCTCAGCGATTTTCTTCTCAAGCTTCTCTTTGGTTTCGGTCAGTTCCAGGTTTTTGGACACGACCGAGATGTAGAGCTTGGAGTTCTCGATGCTGACGGCGGCCTGGCTGGCGATGGCGCTTAAGAGGTTCTCGTCTTCGACGCTGAAGTAGGGGTTTTTGCTGTTGAGGACCTGGACGACGCCGATGATCTCGCGGTTTTGGTTGCGGATGGGCTGGCAGAGGATGGAGCGGGTCCGGTATCCGGTGCGCAGGTCCACGGAGGCGTTGAAGCGGTCGTCGCGGTAGGCGTCGCGGATGTTGACGGACTTGCCGGTGCGGGCGACCCAGCCAGCGATCCCATCGCCGACCTTGAGGCGGATTTCGTTGATCTGATCGCCCTGGATGATCTTGCTCCACAGGGCGTTTTCGTCCTGGTCGAGCAGAAAGAGCGTGGAGCGATCCGCGTTCATCAGGACGGTGATCTTCTCCATGATGACGTTGAGCAGCTCATCGAGCGAGAGCGTCGAGCCCATCGCCACGCCGATCTCCTGGATGCAGGCGATGCGGGTCTCCTGGGCGGCCAGTTGGCCCCGCAGGCGCTCCAGTTCCTGTGCTTGTGCTTTTAGGGGATCGGTCCCCTTGGCAAAAGCGCCCTGGCCGTCTGCGGTCACAGGGGAGGTGATGCTGGTGTGAGGCGACTCGGCCATCACGGGCTCCGGCGAGCGTCGCTGCGGGTTCTATGCGGGATACAGCGACGGTGTAACAGTCAGGTCCACGTTAACACCGACAGGGGCAAGGCGGCAAGAGCGCCAGGGGGCACCCGCGCTCGCTTCCATGTGTCGCGCGCGATGGCATTTGGACAAGGGCTCAGGGGTCTTTGGGGTCGGGAGGGTCGATGGGGGCGACGGGCTCGTCAGGGATGGGGTCCTGGGGCTTGGAGGGGGTGTCGCCGTCGTCTTTGTTGTTTTTTAGCGGGATGGGCTCAAACTGCTGCCCCAGATTCTCCTGGGCGCGGACCAGTTCGTGGAATGCGCCGCGAACGGTGGGGGAGAGTTGGATGGCCTCCTGGGCAAAGCGTTTGCACAGCAGATAGTCCTTGCGGCTGCAAGCACCCTGGGCTTTGGAGACCGAGCGGCGCGCCATGCGTTGGCGCTGTGCCAGGCTCAGGCCGTAGCCCGGCTCCCCGGGGTTGGGGTCGTGGGCGGTGCGGCGAACCTCGGCGGCGGTGTTCTGGGCCCTGGTGGCGCGGTATAGGGCGCGCTCAAAGGCCACGATGCCTTCGCCCCGAGCCGTGATGGTGGCCTCTTTGAGGGTGGCGGCGTCCATGGGCTCGGGTTGGTCTGTGCTGGGCGGAATGGCCAACTGCACCAGATTGAAGATGCCAAAGAGCGCCAGACCAAAGAGGGGCCACCAGGCCAGTCCATAGAGCGCTACGGTGCGGCTTTGACCTGTGTTTTTGCCTCGCTGGAGCCCTTCTGAGATGGAGCGCGCCGTTTGAACGGCGTCGCGAATGCCCAACACCCAGGGGACGATCAAGATGCTGGCGCAGCCATAGATGATCCCTTTGGTGAGTTGGCCGTTGTAGACCTGTCCAGCGCCTGGGATGAACGTGCTCAGCAGCCCTGCGGTGCGCGGGCTGTGCGCGGAGGCTTTGGAGGCGTTGGTCAGGACCGGGGCGGCAGATGCTGGTTCGGGGGTGACCGAAGGGGGCTGAAACGGCGCGGGCTTTGCCGACGGCTTTTTGGGCAGCGCTGGCGTGGCCGGGAACGGTGTCTTGGCGCCGCTGCTGACGGCGCCGCCGTTGACGGCCACCGCAAAGTCTTTCATCAGCAGTGGAGAGTCGCGATGGGTTTCATCGACGTTCATCTCCGCGGGGCGGCGTTGAGGGGCGTGCTTGGGGGTGTTGGCCTCCTGGCCGATGCGCTCAAGCTCCTCGGCGCTCAGCGAAGGGGTCGCAAAAAGATCCTCAGGTTCGCTTTCGCCCGCCCCTGTGGGGGCAGCGTCGGTGAAGGTGATCTCCCAGCGGTTGGTGTGCTCGCCGGGCTCGGCCTCCTCCGGCTGGTTCGAGCGCACCGGGGCTGGCGGCGCCCCTCCCAGGACGCTCGCCCAGGCGTCGGGGGACTGGGCTTTGGGGACCGCGTCCATGACCCAGGCCTGGGCGCCGTCGCCAGCGGTGGCTTTGGCGGCGGCTTCCGGAGAGAGCGGGTCTTCGGTGCGCGAGCTGCTTGCCAGGAAGGTCTCCCAGTCGGTCGATGGGTTGTTGACCATCGAGGTGTCGTGGGGCTCCGGTCTGGTGCGCGAAGAGGCCGGAGGCTCAGGCGCAGGGGCGGCCTCGGGCTGTGTCTTGGAAGCGTGTCTTGGCAGAACCGGAAAGGGCTCGGGGGTGATGATGGTGTCGTGGTTGTTGGGTCTGGCCAGACCCTTGGCGCCGCCCACGGTGGGACCAATGACGGGAATGGCCTTAAGCGGCGTGGGACCGCTGACCTGAACCTCTTGACCGCGCAACGCCAACGGCCCGGCGCCCAGCGAGATGCCCTTTTCTTTGGGCTCTGCGTTGGGTTCCGGGGCCTCGACGGGCGGCTTGCGCCCTGGCACGGCGTCCTGCTTCAGCGCCGCCTCTCGGTGCGCCCAGTTGAGCATGGTGCTGCGCACGGCGGGGGAGGCTGGTTGGCTGGGTTTGGTCTGGCTGTGCCCTCGGGCGTCAAGGAGGGTGGCCACGTGGCTCTGCGGGCGGTTGTTGGCCAGCGGGTTGTGGTGCTCCTGTGCTGCGGGGGGCTGCGCTTCGAGTTGTTCCAGGACAGCCGTGATGCCCATGCGCGCCAATACGTCGCGCAAGAGGTCGGCGTCTTCTTCGCCGATGTCGGTGGCCACCGTCACTTCACCGTTGCCCACCAATGCCTGGCGCACCTCGGACTGGTCGAGCCCAAAGCGCGTGGACAGCAAGCGCGCCAGTTCCGACACCGGCCCGTGCCAGCTGCGGTCGGTGGCGATCACTTTGTATTTTGCTGCACGCAGGGCTTCGGACCTGGGGCTGACCATGGACGCGGTGTGCTCTTGCTAGTTGGGGGCGCAGCGCTGGCGCAGTGTCGTGATAAGGGCGTTGGGGACGGAAATGGCACCGCGCATCGATCCACAGGCGCTTTGCCTGGAGGCACCACGGTCCATCTTGTCCAACAGCGACCCGAATATAGGCGTTATCCACCGAAAAGCACTTTAACACAGCCCCGTTGGGGGCGTCCACGGATTGACGTTGGGGGGCTTGGCTCGTAGACTCCCCTGACCTGAATGGCTCGTGTCAAAATGTCAAAGTGTCAAAGTGTCAAAATCCCCATGGCATCACCGTGACCCACACCGCATCACCCCAGGCGCTCATTGTCATCCCAACCTACAATGAAGCGCAGAATGTTCCGGCCATTGTCCCCGCAGTGCTCGAGCAGGTTCCTTCGGCCCACATCCTTATTGTGGACGACGGCTCCCCCGACGGCACCGGGAAGATCGCCGATGATATGGCCGCCAGCGAGCCTCGCCTCCATGTCCTGCACAGGACGAGCAAGGATGGATTGGGGCGAGCTTATATTGCGGGGTTTCAGTGGGCGCTTTCTCAGGCGACGCGCTACGATGTGATCTTTGAGTTTGACGCCGACTTCTCCCACAACCCCAGCTACCTGCCCGAGATGATCGTGGTCCTGAGCACCACCGCAGACGTGGTGGTCGGCAGCCGGTATGTGCCCGGCGGTGGGACGCGCAACTGGACGGCGCTGCGCAAGCTCATCAGCCGCGGCGGCGGGCTTTATGCGCGCACCGTGCTCGGTGTCCATGTCCGCGATCTGACCAGCGGCTTCATTGGTTACCGGCGCGCCGTGCTGGAGACGCTCGATTTGAAGACCATCGACGCCAGCGGCTATGGCTTTCAGATTGAGATGAAGTACCGGGCGATCAAGCAGGGCTTTCGGGTCAAAGAGTTCCCGATCATCTTTGCCGACCGCGAGGTGGGACAGTCCAAGATGTCCTCGGCCATCTTTGCCGAAGCCTTGAAGCTGGTCTGGAAGCTGCGCCTCAACCTCTGAAGAGGCGCCCTGGGCGCCGCCGTCAGGCAGACTCTCCCGGGATGACGTTGTCCAGCAGGAAGTAGCGCAGCCGACCCACGACCACATCGACGGCGCGGTGGTTTTCGCCGCCCTCGGGGATGATGAGGTGGGCGTGGCGCTTGGACGGGGCCACGTGCAGGTTGTGCATGGGGCGAACCGTGTCGTAGTACTGGCGCTGAATGGACGAGATGTTGCGCTCGCGGTGGATCAGATCGCGCTTGATCCGACGCATCAGCCGCACGTCGTCGTCGGTGTCCACAAAGACACACAGGTCAAAGGCGGCGCGCAGGCGCTCAATGGCGAAGAGCAGGATCCCTTCCACGACGATGATTCGCGCGGGGGTCACTTTCTGGGTCTCTTCAGTGCGCAGGTGCTTGGTGAAGTCGTATTGGGGGCACTGGACGGTCTGTCCGCTGCGCAGTGCCTGGAGGTGGTCGTGGAGCAGGTCGTTGTCCAGCGCGGCGGGCTCATCAAAATTGAATGAGGTGCGCTCTTCGTAACTCAGCGCGCTCAAATCGCGGTAGTACCAGTCATGCTGGATCATCACCGCCAGCCCGGGCTCGAAGTTCTCGACGATCTTCTGTGCCACGGTCGTTTTGCCGCTGCCGGTGCCTCCGGCGATCCCAATGATCAGGCGCTTGTCGCTGTTCATGCCTGGTACCTCTCCTGCGTCCCTTTGTGGGCACGGCGTCTGCTGGCGAGACGCACGTCCAATGCGAGCGCTGGGGAGAGCGCTCCGACACCAGGATTGGTGGGGGTGCGCCGCGCTGGCCGCCCCGGAGTTTTGAGGCTCCAGGGGGACGCGGTCTAAAATCCCCCCCTTCTAACAAAGCCATCGCCTGCGGATCAACAAAGAATCTTCATCTTCGTGACACCAATGCGTCGCTTTGAAGCTCTTGCTGAGAGGCTTCGTCGCGGTTTGGTGATTGTCTTTCATCTGGGAGGCTCAAGGGCGTCTCTTGGGTTTGGGGTGTGCTGGGCTCGGCGTCACGTTCATCATTGGAGGATGTTGGCGCGTGCGCAGCGGACGCCGCGGCGTGCTGAGGCGGCTCGGTGGATGCGGCGCTCGAGCGCCACATGGCGCGCAGCACTGGGGCGTTGAGCGCAAACTGCAAGGTGGTGGTGGCCATCAGCCACAGAGCCAGCATGGGCTCGATGGAGCCCGCGCCGCCAAGTGTGACCAGCGCGGCGATGAGCAGGTTGGCCAGCAGGTTCAACCCCATACCCCAGACCCTGAGCCGGTAGAGGCCGTAGACGGCCACCGCCATCACCACACCCATGGTCATCAGCGCGGCGCCCGCTACCGGAGAGCCCCAGGGCTCAATGCTCAGCCCTCCAAAGATCAGCAACCCCATCATGTCGCTGATGGCCAGCGTCATCGAGGCGGTCAGCAGGCCCTTGAAGGCCACGGGCTGAAAGGGGCTCTCGGGCGGCGGCGGTTCGGTCTGGCTGGGGTGGTGGGAGCCGTGCAGCGCCAGCGCCGAGCCAATGAGCATCATCATGCCCGCACCGACGTAGTGGGCGTCCTGTCCGGCCACGCCCAGCAAGGTGCCCTGGAGCACGCCCTGCCACCATAGCCCATGGGCCAGCAGGCGGCTGCCAAATGATCGCCGGGTCGAGAGCCAGCCCGCCAGAACGAACATGGGCGGCAGCAACCAGAACGCCCAGGGCATCGAGGTTGCCATCGGCACCAGCGCCAACGCCGCCACGGCCGCGCCGAGCCAGGTCTTGCGGCGCTGGGTGTCCCGGTCGGGGGTTTGGAGGTTCAAGGCCATGGAGGCTCCCGTTCAGGTCTTGGATACGGTGAGGTTCTGGCCCAGGCCAAGCGCTGCGCGCGACCCAAGGCCAACACCTTGCGTAATGATAGACGTTCTGAGCGGGGCAGAGTTTTCTTGAAGGGTGGCGCTTTTATTGGGGCAGTCTTTGCCCGCCCCAGATCGCCTTCAAGATTGTCTGGAGGAAACACACCGGCGTTGATGGACGCCGTTGTGTGTTTGTGAAGGGGTGGTGAGGTGTCAGCGGACGCTGCGCCAGCGGCCATCGCGCATGGCCATGCTGGTCATCCCCGGCACGCTTGCGGGGTGGGCAAAGCGCGGGTCGCGCGGCATGAAGAGGGTCATCTCGCCGTCGACGCTGTCAAAGCGGGGCAAGATGGTGATGACGGGCTGTGTGGCGGCCGCTTTGAGGGCGTCATCCACGGTGTCAAAGGCCGAGAGGTCTTCGAGCGTGCGCGCCGTGGGCGGCGCCAGCATGATCTTGCCCGAGTCGCCCAACTCCAGGGCCTCTTTGGGCGTCAACCACCGCGCGTCGACCACCTCGTGGTTGTCTTGGAGCGGGGTTTGGCCTTTGGGCGCCCGCGTTAAGAAAAAACGGGTGTTGAAGCGCCGCTTTTCAATGGGCGGCGTGATCCAGTGGGAGAAGTAGACCAACCCTTCAAGGTTGTAGGTCAGCTTCTCTTGCTGGGCCATCTGGGTCATGGACGCCTTGCCTTGCTGGAGCTGTGTGCGCCAGTTGGCAAAGCGCTCCTGAACGTCGGGCGCGGTGAAGTCCATCTGCGCGCCGTGCTCATCGTCGGCCAACAAGAGCCCCGACTCTTCAAAGACCTCCCGAATGGCCGCCACAAAGAGCCCCACGGCCTGGGCCGGGGTGATGGGCTCATCCTCGGGGTCCCGGGTGCCGACCGGCGCCATCATCTGGGCGGCCTGCTGGGGGCTGAGCCCCTGGCAGAAGCCCAGCGCCGTCTCGGTGGTGTCGTCATCGTCCAGCTTGCCACCAGGGTAGACGTAGGCGCTGCCCATGAAGGCGCTCTTGCGATGGCGCTTGACCATCAGGACTTCGGGGCGGCCTGCGGCGCCGTCGCGCAGCAGGACCACCGTGGCGGCATGTTTGATGACCACATCAGCCATGGGTGATCACTCCGGCAGGCAGAAGGCAAAGAAGCCCGACTCGGTGCAGACCGTGCCAGGGATCGGGGCGCAGTCTTCGTCGCCGCCGCAAGTGATGGTGCAGATGTTGAAGTTGTCCTCGGGGTTGCCCGCAAAGCACAGCTCCGAGTCCAGGCTGCAGTCATCGGTGGTGTCGCAAGCGCCGCCGAGCTCGACCTCGCCGTTGCCCTCCAAACCAGCGCAGGCGCCCTCAACACAGGACAGACGGCGCACACCGGTCTCCAAACAGGCCTCGTCACCGTCGCAGGTCCCGGCCTCAAAGTTGATGGTCAGGTCGTAGTTGGTGTCGGCGTCCATCTCGCCGGGGAACTGGAGCACGCGCAGCGAGTAGGTCCCGGCGGGGATGAACTCGGCCACGGCGGTCTCGCTGCCAGGGTCGGTGCTGATGCCGATGCCGATCTCGGTGTTTTGACCCAGCGGCACGATCCACAGGTCGAGGTCGGGCCCTTCAGCGTAGCTGACCGAGGCGGTCACGGTGCCGGGCTCGTCGGTGGTGAAGGTGAAGATGTCAAAGTCGGCGTCGCACAGGCCAAGGCCGGCCTGCTCGATGCTGCCGTCGGTGAACTCCAGCGCGGTGGCCTCGGAGATGAGGTTGTTGGGCTCGTTGTCGTCCTGACCACAGGCCACTTCGGGGGCTTCTCCGCACAGACCGCCAGCGCCAAAGGTCGGCAGCAGGCAGACGGCCTCTTCAGGACACTGGGCGTCGTCGCCGCAGGTGCCGCAGCGGCCCTCAAAGCACTGAAGCTCGTCGCTGCAGGTGCTGTTGTCCTGGCAGGGCAGCAGGCAGACGCCCTCGTCCTGGGAGCAGTAAGCGCCTTCGCCCACGTCCGCGCACTGGTCATCGCGGCGGCAGGATATGGTGCAGATGAAGCCTTCGGGGCTGACCGAGCCGGTGTAGCAGCCATCGGAGCCTTCGACGCAGTCGTCGTTGCTGTCACAGGCATCACCCAGGGCCACCTGGCCGTCGCCTTCGATGATGTCGCAGGCCCCTTCCTGGCAGAAGGGACGGTTGGTGGCGTCTTCGCAGTCGTCGTTGCTGTCACAGGCGCCGGGGGTGACGGTGATGGACATGGTGTAGTCGGTGGCCGGGGGGCGCTCCTGACCGTCAAAGAGCACGGTCAACAGGTGGTAGGTGCCGGCGGGCAGAAAGGGCGCTTCGAGGGTGCGGACATCGGTGTCGTCATCGGTCTGGGCGGCGACGATGAAGCCCTCTTCGTCCTGCAGGAAGATGCCCAGGTAAGCAAAGGTGGTGCTGACCTCGGTGGTGACGCTGAGCGAGTCGCCGTTGTCCAGCTCGATGACAAAGAAGTCGATGTCGTCCAGGCAGGTGGCCAGGTTGTCAAACTCGATGGGGCTGTCGGCGGGGTCGAGCGACTGAGCGCGCGAATCGCTGCCGTTGGGGTCTAGATCACCGTCACCGCCGCAGTCGGGTTCGACGTAGGGGCGGCAAGCCTGGTCAATGCGGTTGCAGTACAGGTCGTCGGGGCACTCGGCGTCGATGACGCAGCCCTGGTTGGCTGCGATGGAGTAGGGGGCCGAGGAGCCGTCAAAGCCCACGACCACGATCACATAGGCGCCCGCGATGGGAGCCTCAAAAGACACCGACTCATCGTCGTCCGTGCTTTCGCTGACCCCGACCGGGTTTTCAAACGCCGCATCGTCGGGACGGAAGACGGCCAGATCGAGGTCCCCATCGGCGTGGGAGAAGAAGATGCTGACGGCGATCTGCTGGCCAGCTTCGGCTTCCACGGTGAAGAAGTCGTTGGCTTCGGGGCAGATAAAGAGGTTCTCGATGGTCTGGCCCACCTCGATCGAGGTGGCGTCCTCAGGGCTCTGGTTGGGCGCCAGATCGTCGTCCACGCAGGTGTCGTTGTTGGGCGTGGCGCAGTCGGCCGGGCAGGTGGCCTCGTCTTCGCCCGTCTCGCAGACGCCGTTGCCGCACTCGGGGGCGTCGTTGTTTTCGTCGTTGTTTTCGTCGTTGTTGGTGTCGTTGTTCTGATCGTTGTTGGTGTCGTTGTTTTCGGCGTTGTTGGCCGGATCGACCGTGCCGCCGTCGTTGTCGTCACCACAGCCGACCACCGCCAGCATGGCCATCGCCAGCAGCGCCACCATCCAGCGGTGCGCGCCCATCCCCATCGTGCTCTTCATCATTACTTGTAACCTTCCAGGCCTGTGCCGCGGTCCAGATTCCGTCAGGGTCTTTGCTCCGGTCCTTGGAATCGGCACCTCTTGCATCACACAGCTTTGTGGTTCAAAGCCGTAAACATCAGCGTTTGTTTATGGTCTGTGTGCTGGGGATTCGTCAAATGCCCGCTCCAGGCGGGGGTCCGCGCTTGATCAGTGCACAAATGCACCGTCTGTCTTGACGCGTGGACCCACCCACGCTTTAATCCCTGGTTCAAACTCCCACCGTGACTTGTCTGAGCTTTTGCGTTGGCCAGATGGGGGAGTGATTCGGTGGATGATTAGGGACGCCAGGCCCCAGGTGGCCACCGCACTGATTGTTGAATCAACAGGTCCAGGAACCCATGAGCGACAAGACAAACCAGACCCAAGACCTTGCCGAGGCCAATGGCCAACTTGAGAACCTCGACCGCCGCCAGTTCCTTGGCACGGCGGCTGCTGCTGGCATCGCCGTCAGCACGGGTCTCTTGGCCTGCGACTCTTCCAACGCCCAGGAGCCCGCTGCGGCTCAGGAGCCGGCCAAAAAGCAGGAACCTGCGGCCGAGAAGAAGGAAGAGGCGCCCGCCGCTGAAGCCAAACAGACCAAAAAAGAAGAGGAAGCCAAGAAGGAAGAGGCTCCCAAAGCTGAGCCTGTTCAGGAAAAGGCCTTCCCCTTCAAGCGCGACGGTTACATCGTCTCGGTCACCAACGCTGGTGCCACCGAGAAGATCAAGAAAACCAACGAAGACGTCGTCAAGCAGATGGTCGGTGAGGCGCTCAAAAAGCTCACCGGCGAGAGCGACGCCGTCAAGGCCATGGGCCACTTCATCAAGAAGGATGATGTGACGGCAAAAGAGGGCAAAGACCGCATCGGCATCAAGGTCAACAGCCGTGGTGCGCCCTTTGCCGCCGTCCACCCCGCCACTGCCTTTGCGCTGGCTGAGCTGGTCCACGCCCAGGGCATCCCCAAAGAGCAGATCGTCATCTACGACCAGTACGGCTCGCGCATGCGCAAAGCCGGCTTCCAGGTGCAGCCCAAAGGCGGCCGCAAGCCCCTCAAGCCCAACAACGGCTTCCTGGTTCACAACCACGAGACTGCTGGCTACACCAAAGAGCGCCTCGATCTGGGCGGCATCAACAAGAACAACAACAAGCCCATGAAGTCGGCGGTGCCCAAGGTCCTCAACCGCATCGCCGCCGTCGTCAACGTCTGCGTCCCCAAAGACCACGACCTGACCGGCATCACCGGCGCGCTCAAGAACGTCTCCTACGGCAACATCGACCGCGTCCCCGTCTACCACTGCACCCAGAAATGCAACCCGAAGTGCTCCCACGGCGAGTGCAACGTCTCGCGCCTCTACAAGCACGAGTTGATGGGTGGTCTGGTTCGCGTGGTTGTCTGTGACGCCCTGCGTGTGCTCTTCAACGGCGGTCCCCAGGACAACATGACCCACAAGGCCGCCCACAACACCATCATGGCCTCCACCGACCCGGTGGCCATCGATCGTCGCATCCACCAGATCGTCAACGAGTACCGCGCCAACTACAAAAAGCCCCTCAAGCCCATCGAAGAAGACCTCGGTGGTCGCCGCGCCCCGCGTCACATCGACGCCGCCGCGCGCCTGGGCCTCGGCGTTGCCGACCCGGCCAAGATCAAGATCGACGAAGTCAAAATGGGCTGATAAGCCCCCGCTGACAGCCCCCTTTTAATGCCCCAAAGGCCGCTTGGATCCCCAAGTGGCCTTTTCTGGTTTTTGAAGGGCGTGGTTTGGTGTCTGTCCATAAAAGATGTAGGGTTTCATGTGCATTTATGGCGCCGAGCATGGCCGCCAAGCGACAGATGCAGATTGCATCCAAGCGCGAAGGCTTTGAAGCATGAAACACACAACCCTCATTTCAATGGCTTTTCTGGTGCCCTTTGTCGGTGCTTGCGGTGATGACGCAGGAAGGTCGGGCTCAACGATCTCGACCAATACCAGCGGCCTGTGTCCCAGTCCAATCGATGCTGCCGTTGATGCGGTGGTGGAGGCTTTTGAGTGCGTGCCCAGCGCGCAAACAAGCCGGGCCATTGCCGAGTTTATGGAGCCGGAGTGGAGTTTGGTGGAGACCAAACACCACTGCCAGGCCGACGGTGAGCACACCTTCAGTGAGGCCCAGTATGTCCATGAAGATGGACGTGTGCAGACAAACCACCACTTGTCTGATGGGAGTTTGGTTGAGAGAGTGGCTGCGCGTGCGCTCTTTGAGCAAAGACACAGAGAACAATGGGGCACATTGCCCGTGTATGTTGCCCAGCGGCTTCGTGTTTATCCACTCGAAGAGAAGATGCTCTTCACTGTCCGCGCGCAGCGCCCTGAAATGAGGGCCGACGGGCTCAGGGATGTTTTGCTGTCTTTGCCATCGTTGCGCCCCGGTTTGTTGAGCCATTTGGACGCTGACAATGGTGGCTTCAAGGTTCGTATGCCGTGGCCTTATGCTCTGGAGCACCTTGCCAGCAACCCTGAACTCTTCTTGGTGCCTCAAACTCTGTGCAGATGTGTCGGAGACACGGGTGAGATGCCTCCTGTTGGGACTGAGCCTGTATGCGAACACACAGGTTTAGATGACGTCCATTTTGAGTACCAACCTTAGCTTTTGAGTGCGGTTTGAGGTTGGAACAGCCTCAAATCACACAGGTTTGACGGCACACTCATCACTCACTCCTCACCACGAACCACATCAAAAGAGCATATGCCCATTCCAAAAACGCGCGCTGAGCTTGTGGGACTGATCCGCCCCAATTTTGAGAAACTCTGGGCTGAGCTTGAGGGGGCAGGGCCGGAGGTGGGTGGGTTGGTGTGTGTGGATGACTGGACCGTGAGAGATTTGCTGGCGGTGCGGGTCTGGTGGACCGAGCGCGTGGTGGACTGGATTGAGGCTGGGGTACGCGGCGAGGAGCCGGTGACGCCCGCGCCGGGCTACCGGTGGAATGAAACCCCCAGGCTCAACGCGGACGTGATCCAGGCAGCGCAGGGCGAGTCCTACGACGAGCTTTGTGTGAGGCTCAACGCCGGTTTTGAGCGCGTGATGCGGACCATTGATGCGCTGAATGACGCTGAACTGCTTGGTGTGGGGGTTTACGCCTGGGCAGGCAAGTACCCGGTGTCGCGGTGGCTCTCCATCAACACCGCCCGGCAGTATCAAACGGCCCGGACACACATTCGGCGCGCTTTAAAGCAGCACCGGCGCTGAAAGCAATACGATCTTTTGGCTGTGCGCAGAGACAAAAAAGGCCGGTTGATGCATCAACCGGCCTTTGATTTTGGAGCCTTGTGGGTCAAACCCTCAGGGGAAGCCGTCGTAGGTCTGGTCAATCTGGTTGACCCTGGGCGCGTCGCCCCAGTCGATGGTGGCCACGTCCCAGAACTCGCCGGTGCGCTCCATGTACTTGTCGGGGTACTCAAAGACCAGCACCTGACTGAGGAAGATGCGCACGGTGGCGTAGCTGGGCCCAAAGTTGTGGTCCGAGAAGTAGTAGACGCCCACGCGATAGGTGACGTTCTCGGGGTTGTTGAGGTTGGTGTTTTCAGGCCCCGCGCCGTCGGTGTCGTCGATGTCCAACGAGGGGTTGTCCGAGCCGTCGGAGACGGTGGCCCAGTCGGGCTCGATGTTGCGCCAGAAGCAGTCCCAGGGGGGCTCATTCCAGTTGCCCGCCGGGTGCAGGAAGTGCAGGTCCATGTCGGCGCCCAGGCCAGTGCCGGTGTCGGTCTGGTCAGGGTCACCGGGGGTATCCCAGACAAGCTGGACGTGGATGTCTTCGTCGGGGGTGGCCAGGATGACCACGCGGGACGTCTCGCACGAGGCAGTGTTTTGCTCGTCAAAGACGCGCAGCTCGATCTCGTAGGTGCCCGCAAGGTCCAGGAAAAGCTGGGGGTTGCGGGTGGCGGCGTTGGGGATGAACCGCGTGGTGGAGTCGGGCGGCTGGTTGATGATGACCCACTCGTAGGCGGCGATGCCGCCGTTTTGGGCCCCGGAGTTGTCGGGATCACTGGACTCGCTGGCGTCAAACTGGATGGTGGTCAGTGGGATGGTCTCGATGGTGTCGGTCAAAGGCTGCGCCGTGCCCGCCTCTTTGGCCTTGGCCACCGCCGTGGGACACTCGTTGGTGCTGCCCAAGCCCGTGACCGGGATCTGCAGCGGGCTCTTGGCCGAGTCGTTGGAGATGATCTGAATGGTGGCCTCGTTGCCTTCCTCGGCGTCGGGCGCGTAGCTCAAGACAAAGTTGGCCGTGGTATCAACCGGCACCACATGAGGCTCGCCGGGCAGATCGCCGGGCAGGTCGCCGTCGTTGATGAAGAACTCGGCGTCGCTGTCCTCGGTCAACAAGATGCTGTCGATGACCAGATCTTTGTTGGGCGAGCAGTTTTCAATGGTGATGGTGCGCTGGGAGACGCCGCCGATGAAGCCCAGGCCGAAGTCCAGGCCGCCTTCCCCGTCCACCAGGATGCAGGGCTCTTCGCCGTTGGCGTTGAGCGTGATGTTGAACGGCCGCTCGTCCGGGTCATTGGACTGGATCTTCAGTTCGCCCGAGTCCTCGCCGTCGTTGGTCGGCGTGTAGAGGATCTGGATGTTGATGGTCTCAAGGTAATCCAATGAAGGGGGATAGGCGCCGGGCTCTTCGGGGTCCAGGCAAATCGAACCTTCGCCGGCCCCCTCGGGGAAGCAAAACGCAAACTCATCGCTGGCGTTGGCCAGAAAGATGTCGTTGATGTCCAACTGCGCGCGTCCAACGTTCTGGATGGAGATGATCTTCTGAGCGCGACCACCGGCAGGCACGCGCCCAAAGATCACGCGCGAAGGACCGTCGATGTCGGGGGCCACCTCGTTGGTGTCCAACGGGATCGTCAGGCTCTGGTTGTTGTTGTAGGAGACCGTGACGTTGCCCGTGTCGCGGAAGCGGTCCTGGGGCGTGTAAGTCACGATGACCGGCAGCGTCGCGTTGCCTTCCAACACCACCTCGCCGTCCAGCAACCGACCCTGGGTCTCGTCCCAGGCAAACTCGGCCAACTGGTCCTCGTCCGTGGTGTCCTCATTGAGCCGGAAGGTCAGCGTGGCCGGGACATTGCTCTTGTTGATGATCGTGATGATCTGGGAGCCTGTCTCGCCAATGCCCGCCGATGAAAAGGTCAGCGTCGTAGGCTCGGCCTGCAATGTGACCTCTTCGATGGCCGCAAAGTCATCGGTGCCGCCACCGCCGCCGCCACAACCCACCAAGACCGTCGCCACCAGCAAACTCAGGCAAGCCCCGGTGTGCATCCTCGTCATCATCTCCACAACCTCAATCTGCGATTGTTTTTTGGTGAACCCATGTCAAGACTGGTGATCAACCCCTCGTCACCCATGAAGTCCGCTCACACTATACGAAAAAGACCCCAGTCTGGTCAAAATGCTGCGGATCAAGCTCGTCTCCGTGGGCCTGCTGAAGGATGGCGATGGATATTTTTGATCCTCGCCGGGAACTTTTGCCAGGCGGTGGCCTCTAAGCTTTCAGACGCAACGCGCCGCAACCATGCCGCGCCAGCCGACGGGAAAAGAAGCCATGCAGAAGCCATCCAACGCGCCCAAAGCCAAACACCTCAACGTCCCCGAACACATCTCGGAGCGCTACCACGATGACTGGCGCCTGGTTCAGGACTGCGTCAACGGCGATCGGGCTCGATGGATGGAGCTGCTTGAGCGCCACGAGGCCACCGTCTATTTTGCCATCCTCCACACCCTGCGCACTCGCCGTGGTCAGCCCAGCGAAGACGAAGTGCTCGACCTCCAGGCCGACATCTTTACGCGTCTGGTCAAGGACAACTTCCGCAAGCTCTCCCAGTACTCGGGCCGCTGTAAGCTGAGCCACTGGCTCAAGATCGTCGCCAGCCACCACACCATCGATCACCTGCGCCATCAGCGTCCCACCGTCAGTCTGGATGATGACGCCGACAGCGCCCAGGCCGTTCGCCGCAGCTTGACCGCCTCCACCGTCTCCCCCGAGCACACCATCGCGCGCCAACAGCAGCGCGACGCCTTCTGGGCGCTGTGCGACGAGTTGCCCAAGGCCGACCGCGACTTCATCGAACTCCACGTGCGCCAGGAGCGCTCTTTTGAAGAGATCGCCGAGATGATGGACACCACCGTGGGTGCCGTCTACGCCCGCAAAAACCGCGTGCGCAAAAAACTCACCACCATGGCCCGCGAACGCGGTCTGGTCTGAAGCCCACCCCTCCACCGCTCTTGGGCCACCAACAGCCAGGGGTTGAGCAGCATCAAGTCCGCTCCCCCTCATCCCACACAGCCTCTTTGTCCCAAAGCTTGCCCTTCAAAGCCTCCCAAGCTCGAATGGAAATCAATGGAAATCGCGTGGCGCTGGCCTGTGGTGCCTTGGCGTTTTAGGTTTGTCTCAAGACAACATTGAGATGGGCCGGCCCCCGCTGGTCCGAGCTTAACGCAAGGTGATGACAATGAAGCGAACCTTCCTGGTGATGCTCTGTGGTGTGGTGTGCGTGGCGGCAGCGGCTGCTTGTGGAGATGACGCGGCGACGCCTTCTCCTGTGGCCGAGGACGACGGCGGCGATGAGAACAACAACGACGTGGTCGAGCCGCAATGCGCGGTCGCGTGGGAAAGCGGCGAGAGCGCGTTGGAGGTTGGCGAAGGGGCCTTGGTGGAGCTTGCGGTGGATGTCAGCGGAGAAGCCGAGGGCACTCCTGTTGTGGAATTGCCCGATGGGTGGGAACTCTGGGCCGAGACTGGTGAGGGTCAGTGGACTTTGCGGGCGCCGTACAATCCCGAGGGTCTCGACGTGACGCTCTCGGCCAGCGTGGTTTGTGCTGGGGGTGAGACCGTGGCGGCGCAGCGCGATGTGTCGTTGCGCAGGCTTCAATGGCGAGCATTGGAGATCGAGGGAGAGATTCCGCCAGCGCGCGAGCATCCGCACACCTGGTTTGATCCAGAAGATCCGACGTTGATGTACATGTTTGGTGGTTTTGCCTACGAGCCGCAGAGTTTTACGCCGACCGATGATCTGTGGCGTCTGGATTTGGAGACGTTGCGGTGGGAGGCGATCCCGCAAGAGGGAGAGATCCCCCGTTTTGGGGGCGGGCGTCATGCCATTGGCGCCGACGGTGAGTTGCTCCTCTTTGGGGGAGATGTGCCAAGGGAGCGCGTGGCTTCCACCTCGATCTACGCCCTGTCGGTGAGTGACGGCGGTGGGGTTTGGAGAGAGCGAGCGCCCTCCAATTTCAACCGCTCGCTTGGGGCGGTGGTGTACGACGCGCCCAGGGATCGTTTTGTGAGCGTGTGTGGTCTTGCGGACGGCGAGATGGATTGCGAGCCGACGGTGTGGAGCCCGGAGAGTGAGCGTTGGACGACGCTCTCCAGGTCGCAGGCTCCCGCGGATCGCTACGGCTTTTTTTATGGGCACGATGTGGAGCGGGGGCGTTTGGTGGTGGCGTCGGGGGCTGGGCGCGGGACCAACATTGACCCCGTCAATCCGCATGAAGACGCCTGGTTGTTGGATCTCTCGCAGGACGCGCCGGTGTGGACCGAAATCGAGACTGAGGGCACGCCTGCTCCTGGACGGCGCAATGGTTGTGGGGGTTGGGATCAGGCCTCTCAGCGGCTCTTTGTGTGGGGCGGAACTCCCGATGCGCGCACTGCCAGTGCTGGTCTTTATGTCTTGAATCTCAACGAGGATGGGGCAGGGGCCCGGTGGGTGCAGGTCATGGCGGATGAGCCGCCGCCGAGGGCCTCTTGTCTGGGGGCCTTTGACGCCAACGCGGGCAGGTTGATCGTGGGCTACGGCAACAGCAACGTGATTTATGAGGATTTGTGGGCGTTGGAGCTATGAGCGGACGATGAGGATGCCATGAGGCGCTCGGTACCCCTCGGGTGTGGTTTGGATCCATCGTTCGGCGGGTAGACCGGCCTTTTCGAGCTTGGCTCTGAGCTTGAAGATGGCCATGCGCAGGCGGTTTTCATGCAGCAGAGGGTGGTGTTCATCGATCTCCCAGACATTGCCCAGGAGGGTGGCCTTGTCGGCGCCTTGTGGGTGTTTGAGGAGGCAGGCGAGGCAGGCGAGTGAGCGGTTGGTGGTGCGCCACTTGAGTTGGGTGCCGTTGAGGGTCCAGAGCAAGCCTTGGGATGGGTCGAGCCAGAACCGGTCGGCGGGGTCTTCAAGAGGGTTGGCGATGGGTTGCCAGCCCCAGGATGCGTGGAGGGCGGCGGCCATGTGGGCTTCGAGGCGGTCGGGCTCGGTGAGGCCAAGGAGGATGGACTCAAAGCGGCTGTCGTTGTTCAACTCCCAGGGGGCTATGGGGGTTTCCAGCCAGGTCAGGGCCTTGTGGGCCAGAGGCCGGTGGGCGCTGTGTTCTTTGGCCAGCGCGGTGAGTTGTTGGAGGCTGCCCCGGGCTTGGTGGTATTGGCGGTGGGCGAGTTGAAGCTGCCAGAGGATATCGAGACAGGTGAAGGCGCTGTGGAGGTTGCCTTTGTTGATGTGCTCTGTGTAGGCCCCTTTGAGGGCGTCCAAAGCTTGGCCGGGGGCCTGATCGAGTTCGACAAGGGCGGCGAGTTTGGGGGGCGGGTTTGGCGGAAGCTCGATGGGGTGGCCCTGGCGCCATTGTTGGGCGAGGCGTTGCTGGTCGAGCCTGCGGTCGATGTGGGTGTGGCTGGCTGTGGACGGCGGGTGGGCGGCGCTGAGCCACGAGGCGGTGCGGGTTTGCCTGGCAAAGTGGTAGGCGGCCCAGGCGACCTCAAAGATGGCCACGGGCATCAGTTGAAGAGCGCGCTCTTGGGTTTCCAGTTCTTGGCTAAGCCTGTCTTCATCGCTCGGTTGGCGCCTGAATGAGAGCAGCTCGATGAGCAGGTTGCGGGTGTGGAGCCCCTGAGCGCTGGCCGCCGCCGAGCTGGTCAGCAGCCGTTCACAAGCGGCCTCACACCCGGCCACGTCCAAGGTGCCATAATCCACCAACGCCCTGAGGTAGGTCAGAGGTCCGCTTTGATAAAGTTCAAAGAGGTGGGCATCTGGCGGGGCAGGGGCCTCCATGACGGTGACCAGCAGGGCGCGCGCTTCACGGATTCGGCCAAGAAGATGGAGCACTCTGGCGGTGTCAATGCGCCCGCAATGGTCGGGGATGCTGCCATCGACGGGGGAGGTGGCGTAGCGCTCGTGGACGGGCTCAATGTGGCGCGCGGCTTCCTCGGCGTCGCCCGACCAGAAGAGCCCCACCGCGCCGAGCGCCTGCGTCCACCCCCCAAACCCATCGAGCTTCATGAGCTGCCCAAGGTAATCCGCGCGATCGGCCCTTGCGACCATGGTCATGGCCATAAAAACCTCTGCGTAGCGGCAGATCGGCGCGTCGCTGTCGAGCGCCCCCAAGGCAATGGCCCGTCCGGCAGCTTTGCAGGCCCGCTCTGCCTCGCCGCGCTCCATCTCAAGGGCTGCCCAGCGCATCCAGGCCTCTGGTGCGTTGCTTCTGGGTGGGGCGATGGATGCATCCTCGACGCTGCGTTGGGTGCTGGCTGCGGCCAGGAGGCGTGCGGTGTCCAGATCGGGGTGGGTGCTGGCAGCCGCCTCCAAGGTTTCGTGGAGGTCTGGGGCCCAGCCAGCGTCGATGAGTTCGGTCACGTGAGCGTCGAGCCAAACGGTGAGATCACTGTGCTCGGTCTCGGCGTTGCTCAAAAGGGCGCGCAGCCTGCTCAGGTGATGGCGCGGTTCGTGGCCGTTGGGGTGGAGGGCAAAGTGGGCCGGCAATCGGGGGCGCGCCGAGAGGGTGCTGAGTTCCTGGCGCACTTGTGGGGCGACGGACAGGCGGCCATCCTGCCGGATGAGCACGCCGCTGCGCTCAAGGGCGCTCAGGCCGTCCTCCAGTTCTGGGAAGAGATCGGTGATGGGGTCATGCTCAAGCGCGAATGCCAAGGCCTGGCGCTGCAGGTTTGGCAGGGCATCAAGCCAAGCGCTGGCGCGGCGTTTTCTGACCTCTTCGGCCAAGGCGTTCCAAGAGCCCTGGCTGGCTGCGGCTGTCTTGCGGCGCCACGCAGCGTCGCTGGAAGGGAGTTGGGCGACCAGGGCGGCGATGAAATCTGCCTCCGGCGCCGGGGGGAGCACCACGACTCCGGGTTGGAAGCTCAACGCCGGGCCGCGCATGGTGGCTCGCCATCTGGCGGCGCGGGGATACCGTTCAAGGGCTTGGGTCAGCGTGGCGAGCGTGCCTTGTTCAAGGACCTCAAGGTGATCCAGCACCACCCACCATGGGGTGTTGGTGCGGCGGGTGAGTTGATCGGCCAGGTCGATGGCGTGCGCGGCCCAGACCTCGACTTTGTCTTTGATGTTGGGCCAATCGGGGGTGGTGCCCTGGCAGGCGTGCAGCGCGCGGATGAGGGCGCGGCCAAAAGTGTGGCTGGGTTGGCGTCTGGCGTCGACGTAGACCACGCGGTTGGCGTGTGGATGGAGCGCCGCGCACAAGAGCGCGGTTTTGCCGCTGCCTTCTGGACCAACAACCATGGCAAAGGGCGCTGTGTCCACCAGCGCATCCAGCAACGCCTCCCGACCCACAAAGGGGTGCGGGGGGTTGGGCAGGCGTTGGCTCAAGGGGACACTTGGGGACACGGCCAGGACCTCGATGGGGGTTGTGTGGGGCAAGAATGACAAAAGCCCCGCAGCGGGTGTGCTGTGGGGCTGACATTAAGTGGGGCTGGGCCGCTTTGTGGGCGGCCCGGTGTGCTTCAGGGGAAGGTGGGGTAGTTGGGGGCCTGGATTTCGTTGACGGAGGGGCTGACACCCCAGTCAATGGTGGCCACGTCCCAGAACTGCCCATCGGTCATGAAGCGGTTGCCCGACTCGTAGACCAGCACAGAGGCGAGCCAGATGCGCACGGTGGCGTTGCTGGCGCCCAGGAAGTGGTCTGAGTAGTAGTGGACGCCGACGCGGTAGGTGACGTTCTCGGGGTTGTCGAGGTTGATGTTTTCGGGGCCGAAGCCATCGACGTCATCGATGTCGAGCGAGGGGTTGTCGTCGCTGGCGTTGACGTTGGCCCAGTTGGGCTCACGGTTGAGCCAGTAGCAGTCGTAGGGCGAGGCGTTCCAGCGGCCGTTGGGGTGCAGCAGGTGGAGGTCAACGTCGGTGCCGTCGGTGTCCCAGACGAGCTGGACGTGGATGTCCTCGTTGGGGGTGGCCAGGATGGTGACTTCGGCGACTTCGCAAGAGGCGGTGTTCTGCTGGTCGTAGACGCGCAGCTGAACGGTGTAGCGCCCGGCGAGGTCGATGAAGAGCGAGGGGTTGGCCACGGAGTTGTTGGGGACAAAGCGGGTGGTGGAGTCGGCGGGGCGCTCGACGATGGTCCACTCGTAGGAGGCGATGCCGTTGGGGCTGTCGGGGTCGTTGGAGTCGGTGCCATCAAACTGGATGGTGGCCAGCGGGATGGTTTCGAGCTGGGTCAGCGCGGGGCCGCCGTCACCCTGGACGCGGGCGCTGGCGACAGCGGTGGGGCAGGAGTTGGTCGAGCCGCGGCCGGTGACGGGGATGGTCAGCGGGTCTTTGGCGGCGTCGTTGGAGCGGATCTGGACCGAGCCCTGGTTGGCAGCTTCGGCCTCGGGGGCGTAGCTGATGACGAAGCTGGCGCTCTCTTCGGGATCGATGACGCGCAGTTCGTCGGGCAGGGGGTTGGGCAGATCGGCGGGGTCAATGAAGAACTGCTCGTCGCTCTCGGGGGTCATGACAATGGAGCTGACCTCAAGTTCTTTGTTGGGGGAGCAGTTCTGGATGGTGATGGTGCGCTGGGAGACGCCGCCGATGAAGGAGGCGCCAAAGTCGATGCCGTTCTCATCGCTGACGATGATGCAGGGCTCGGCGCCGTTGGCGCTGATGGTGATGGAGAAGGGGTTCTCGATCGGGTCGTTGGACTCGACGATGAACTCGGTGCTGTCTTCGCCGTCGTTGGTGGGCGAGTAGGTCACGCGGACCTGGACAGTGTCGAGGTATTCGAGGGTCTCGGGGTAGGCGCCTTCTTCGTCAATGCCGAGGCACTGGGCGTCGTCGCCTTCACCGCGGGGGAAGCAGAAGGAGAATTCTTCGGCGTCCTGACCCAGGTACATGTCGTTGAGTTTGAGGGGCGCACGGCCAACGTTCTGGATGACCATGGTCTTGGTGACGGTGTTGTTGGCCGGCACGCGCCCGAAGATCAGACGGGAGGGGCCGTCGATGTCGGGGGAGACTTCGTTGGTCTCAAGCTGGATGACCAGGCTCTGACCACCGTTGTACTCGGCGACAATGCTGCCAGAGTCGCTGGTGTTGTCCCTGGGCGTGTAGGTCACGATCAGCTGCATCGACTCGCCGCCCTCAAGGGTGACGGTCTTGCTGAGCCGCTCGCGCATGGCCGGGTCCCAGTCAAATTCGCGGTTGAGGTCCTCGGTGCGGCTCTCTTCAATCCGGAAGTTGATCTGCGCGGTGGCGCTGCTTTGGTTGAAGACCGTGACGATCTTGCTTGAGGTCTCGTTGAGCGAGACAGACTCAAAGGTAATCGTCTGCGGGTCCGCGATGAGCGTCACCTTTTCAACAGCCGCGAAGTCTCCGCCATCGCCGCCGTCATCACTACAGCCCACCGCCGAGAACGAGAGGGCCGCTGCAAAGAGCGCCACTGCCGCGCGCTCCCATGTCCAGTACTTCATGGCCCCCGAAACCCGCTCCAACATAATTACACCTTCAAGCTTTGCATCAGGATTTACACATTATCGGCCTAACCGACGACACCCGGATCACTACTAACGGCGCACGAGTATAGCCGACCCTTGCCCTCATTCCAAACCCCTTATGCCAGGGGCGTGTATGTGAATGACGCACAAACGTCGTTTTCTGGTGCCCAAAATCGGCATTCGACGTGTCTTTTTGTAGACCGGGCCTTTGATCAGGGCCGTATTTCTCTCTTGAAGGCGGGTCGGGCGGGGTTTTGTGACCAATAAATAAGGTTTCATGGCCGTCAGACCGATCGGTTGACTCAGAGCCTGCCCTTCGACGCAGGCGATGGGCCATCTCCGGTGAACGCTCGGTGGTGTCGGGGCAGCGTGCTGCTTTTGCACAGGCGAGCTTGGGAAAAGTGACTCGATCGTTGGCAAGCGCCGGTGCCAGACCGTAGACTTTAACTCAGGTCGGGACCACCTTGGACATATGCCTCGGACAAACCCAATGACGACCAAGGATCGCAGCGGACAAAACAACACCCCCCAGGTGCAGCAGCCCTCGGCGGCGCACATGGAGGACTGGAACCTGGTGCAGGACTGCATTGGGGGCGATCGGCGTTGCTGGGCGACGCTGATCGAGCGCTATGAGCCCGCCATCGGGCTGGCCATCTCCCACACGCTGCGCGCGCACCACGTGCGTCACGACCCGGCGCTGCTCGAAGATCTCCAGTCCGATGTCTTTGTGGCGCTGGTGCGCGACGACTGCCGCAAGCTGCGCCGCTACTCGGGCCGCTGCCGCCTGGGCTCCTGGCTCAAGGTCGTCGCCAGCCACCTGACCATCGACGCGCTGCGCCGCCGCCGTCCCTCCATCAGCCTCAATGACGACGGCAATGACGTGGCCGCCTCGATCAACGCCTCGCTGCGCTGCCCTCAGGAGTCCGCCGAAGAGACCCTGGGCCGACGCGATCGGTTGGAGGCGCTGCGGGCACTTTACGACGCGCTGCCCAAAGAAGATCGCCGTTTTGTGACCCTCTTTTTTGAGCGCGAGATGTCCTTTGAACAGGTCGCCGCCGAGATGAAGACCACGGTGGCCGCCGTCTATGCCCGCAAAAATCGCGTGCGCAAGAAGCTTCTGGCACTGGCGCGCGCCCGCGGTCTTGATTAGACTTTGCAAGAGAGCACGGCACACCACCGCTGCATGCAATGGGTCTTGAGGGCACTTTAAAGCCGCCACAAGACACTGTTCTGGCCAGGATCGACGCTCAATCCTGGCCCATGAGCATATAATGTATGGAAAGCGTGGGGTGGGCTGTCAGGTTCGGACTCCTGATGCGTCTAGTTTGGGGACGGGGCGCCAAGACACATCGCTTGGTGCGGCCCAACGCCACAACGCAAGGAAGAATTCATATGGCCCGATCACCACTGCATAAAAGTGAGAGCGCCGAGATGATCGACGCGCTGCTTCACCTTGATGAAGAGGACGTGGTACTCCTGGCCCACGACGATCCCAACTGCGATCCGCTCCTGGTGGAACACGTCGCCCACTGCTCGGTTTGCGCCGAGCGCGTCGAGGCCGCCAGAGCGCTGCTCCAGATCGAACCCTTTCGCCGCCGCGCCGATCCAAGTCGCGTCAGCCGCCTGATGGATCGGCTCACCGCTGTGGGTGCCATTGAGCCCGAGCAGGAGCGCTCCGCCCTGATCCGGGTGGCGTTCCGCCACGGCGCCCTCCACGTGCTGGAGACCGACACCGAGGTGCGCATCGCCCGCAAGGTCGCCACGCGCAGCGTCGATCCTTCGGGACACGCCGGCGGGGTGACCTTCTTCAGGCAGCTTGGCAGCCTGGAGGTCGAAGTGCACCTGGTGCGCATCCCCAACGGGACCTTCCACCTGGTGGTTGGCCTGGGCGGAGCCGCCGACGATGGCCGGTTCCGCGCCGTGCTTCACCGCCGCCACCGCGAGCTGTCCACCCAGCACATCGACCGAGGTGCGGCCACCTTCAAGAGCCTCAGGCCGGCGACCTACCGCCTGGAGCTGCGCAACAACCACGCCAGCATGGGCTTCATTGAGGTGGACGTCGAGGCCAACCCCGCGCCGGAGGTGCCCCGGTGAGCAACGCCTCCACCCCACAGGCCCACCTCCTGGAGATCTTCTCCGCCGGCAACGCCGCGCGGGTGAGCCTCTGGCCTGCGCACACCCCCCTGGCCGCCACGCTCAGCGGCTACGACGAGATCGCCCTCGACCGGCGAGAGCTTGAACGGATCATCTACGAGTTGCGCGTGCTCCTTGGTCGCGCCAACATGCGCGGCCAACTTGATGACGCCACCGTGGCCGAGATCCGCAAGCTGGGGCACCTGCTCTTTGATGAGTTGTTGCCGGGGCGAGTGAAGGATTGGCTGCGTTCGCGCGACGGTGGGGATTTGCTCATCCGCACCGATGAGTCGTTGGTGGATGTGCCCTGGGAGATGCTCCACACCGGCCAGAATTTTCTGGCCATGCAGATGAACATCGGGCGGCTGATCGCCTCGCCCGACGTGCTCGCGCCCACCACGCCCCGGACCTTGAGCGCGCCCTACGATGTGCTGGTTCTGGCCGATCCGTGTGGCGATCTGGATGCTGCCTACGAAGAAGGCATTCGGCTGCGCGACCGACTCGATGGTCAGCCCTACCTGCGGGTGACGCTGCAATCCTCTGAGGTCTCGCGCGCGTACGTGCGCGAGAACATCAGAGAGGTGGACATCCTGCACTTTGCCGGTCACGCGGAGGTGGCGGGCAAAGGAGACGGTTGGTTGCTCAGCGATGGGCGCTTTGCCCAGGAAGACGTCGCTCGGTTGACGGGCGGCCGACCCTTCCCCTCGTTGGTCTTTGCCAACGCCTGCGGCTCGGGCCGCTCCGGACGCGCCATCCACGGCGCTGGTTCCACCTGGTCGCTGGCCCGGACCTTCCTGGGAGCCGGGGTGCGCCACTTTATCGGCACCCACTGGGACGTGCCCGATGTCATCGCCAGCGACTTTGCAGAGCATTTCTACCGAGGCCTGTGCGCCGGGCTCTCCATCGGCAGCGCCATGCGCGAGGCCCGCGCCGCCATCAGCGTCACCCATGGCCAGGGTGCCATCCTTTGGGGCTCCTACTGCCTTTACGGTGATCCGCACCACGTCTACTTCCCCGAAGCCGGGGACTTTGACACCAACCAGAGCTGGGACGATGACCTGCCCGTGCTCGATGTCGAAGAAGACGAACGCATCAGGCCCATCCGCCACACCATGGATGTCCCGGTGGCCGAGTTGATCAACCAGGCCCCGCCGGAGCCTGGCCGTGGCCTTGGGCTCAACCCCAACCTGCGCAGCGAGGCCGCCTTGCGCGGTCCTGTCTTTGGCGGTGTTCAGGATCTTACCAGACCGCTGATGATCACCGCCGCCGTGGCCAGCGCGCTGCTGGTGGCCGCCATCGCCCATCAACTCTGGTCCATGTGGACCCCACCGTCGGGTCCGACGCCGTCCGTGGCCATGATCGCCCCCATCGATGAGCCCATCGATGAACCCAAAGATCGCGCGCCAGCGCCTGAGCCCAACCCTGCGGTGGCCGAGCACATCCTTGAGCAAGAGGAAGCCCAGCGCAAAACGCCGCCCAGGGTCGAGTTTGCCGTCACTGCCCAAACCCGCACCTCCCAGAAAGACATCGTGGAGGTCCTGGTCAACGAAGGCACGCGACTGCGCAGCGGCGACAACTTGCGCGTCTCCCTCGACGCCGATCGCGACGTCTATGTGGCGTTGATCATGATCGATGGCCGCCACAAACCCCAACTCCTCTTCCCCCACCCCTCGGTGCGAAACCCCAACGGCAACCACCTGCCCGCCGGCCAAACCCTTCAGTTGCCCGGCGATCAACTCTGGTACCGCCTCGATCGCAACCCCGGTGTGGAAACGCTCGTCCTGCTGGCCTCTCGCCAGCCGCTTGGCGAACTCGAAGACTTCATCGACGAAGTGGCCATGTACGGCAAAGCCGCGCGGCGCCACAAAGGGCGCAGCGGCGGTGTGGTCGTGCGCGGCGTCGGTGGCCTCAAAGAAGGCCGCAAGAGCCGCCCCAGCAAACGCGACAAGACCGGCCAGCGCACCCGGCAACTGGTCGACATCCAAACCATGGCCACGTCCCGAGGGATCGAGGTGGTCCAGGCGGTGACCTACATCCACGTGAGGTAAACGGCGGTGCTTCAGGCGGCCCATGCTCGCCAGCCCTGGTTGTGGTGTCTGGCCCTGACAGCGCTCTGGCTGACAGGTTGCGCCACCCCTGCACCCACGCCGTCCTTGTCCACGCCCCTGTCTTCAATTTCACCCGAAGAAGGCTGCCGGGCCTACGCCAACCCCGTGCGCCGCGCCCACTGCGTGGCCTCTTGCCGCGCCACCGGCGCCACCTGCCCCGGCACCGAACCCCTCTTGCCAAGGCTGACCTCCAGGATGTCCGCCCAGGCCACGCTCAAGGGAGAGCGCGCCGCCGAGCGGCTGCGCGAAGGACAACTCCACGCTGCACTGGACGACGTCACTCAGGCGCGCGCGCTCTGGGTCTTGACCGGCCAAAACTGGCGCGCTGCCCGTCTCATTCCGCTCGAAGCCAGGCTCTTGCTTGAGCTTGGCCGCCCCCAGCAAGCCATTGAGCGCAGCCAACAAGGCTTGCCGATCCTTCAGGGAACCGGCGATGCTACCTCTGCGCTGCAACTGAACCTGGTGCGCGGGCTGGCCATGTTGCGATTGGGGCGGCCCGGCGACGCGCTGGAGGAGTATGCCCAGGCCACCAGCCTGCGCAAGGCCCTGGGGGACAGCCCCGACTTGGCCGAGGTGGATCTGCTCTTTGCGCGTCTGGCGCTGGCGCTGGGTCGCTTTGACGACGCCGAGCGCGCCATCCCCAAGCCCGAGCAAGAAGACCCCGATGCTTTTCAGGGCGAAGTTCACCGCCGCCGTGGACAACTGCTCTACCGACGCGGGCGGCTCTCTGAGGCGCTCGGGGAGCACGGTTTGGCGCTGGCGGCCACAGGCCGCGCAGGCCATCGCGCCCAGGTCACCCGTGAACTGCTGAGCATCGCCGAACTCTTTGTGGATCTTGGACGCACCGATGTGGCCTGGAGGATGGCCTCCTACGGGGCCGGGCTTGCCCAGCAAGCGCCCGTCTTGCCCGAAGCGACCCAGGCTCAGGTCCTGCTTGGCAGGATCGCCGAAGAACTCGGCAGCGTGGATGAAGCCCTGGACCACTACCTCAAGGCGCTGTCCACCGACGCGGGGCCGTTGACCGCAGGTCAGCATTTCTGGGCTCAGGCCGCCGGATGGCGCCTTTGCAAAGGCAGCCGACAGTGTGCCCCGGCCAGCTTTGATTTTCCCGTTCTGCCCAGCGGTCTGCACCTTGTCCAAGACCCCGAGGTGGTCCGTCCGCCGCTGACGCCGCTCACACTCCTGGGCACCGCGCTTGTGGCCAGAGAGCTTCTGACGCGAGGCCAGCGCGACCAGGCCGAACGCCTGCTCGAAGGCATCGAGTCATTGCTCGTGGTCCCGCTCTCGCCGACCATGTCCTGGCGCGTTCACCACGTGGTGGGGTTGACGTGGCGAGAGATGGGCTCGGCGCGAAACGCGCGCCGCCATTTTGAGCAAGCCCAGTGGGCCTTGGAGACGCTGCGCGGTTCGGTCGATGTGCACGGCCTGCGCCAGACCCTCTCCAGCAGCCGCCGTGCTGTGTACGAGGACCTTGTGGATGTGCGCGTGGGGCGCAGTTTGCCGCCGCCGTCCTCGGTCGATGTGGCCGAGGCGATGGCCACCGCCGAGCGCTTCAAGGCGCGCGGCGTGACCGAGTTGTTGGGGCAGCCGAGGATCGACGGTGAGCGCTCTGCGGCCCGTGCGGTGCGCCACCAACATGTGGCCACGGCCCTCCTTGGTGACATGGAAGCGCAGGCGGCGCTCGCAGGGCCCACCCAAGGCGGCGTCTGGTCAGTGGTGCCCATTGCGGCGCAGTTGTGCGAGGTCTGGTCTGGCATGCGCTGGAGCGGCGCCGAGGCGGCCACCGACGAGCCCGTGGTCATGGACTTTGAGGCGGTGCCCGAAGCGCTGCGACGGACCCTCCCCAAGAACGCTGCGCTCCTGAGCTACCTTGTTGGGCCTGGGCGCAGTTACCTTTGGGTGGCGCGCCGTGACCGCTTGGAGCTTTTCCATTTGCCAGGAGAGGCGGTGTTGAAGCAGGCCGTTGAGCGGCATATGAACGCCATGCTCAAACTGCGCTTTGAAGACAAAGCCGCCGTGCGCGAACACCGCGATGCTGCATGGTCCCTGGCGCAAGGGGTCTTGATCCCTGCGATGGGAGCCCTCAAGGGTGCCGAGCGCTTGATCGTGGCGCCTGATGGGCCGCTGCGAGGGGTGCCATTTTCGACCCTCCTGGCATCGCCCGAGCTGCGGCGCGGCGGCGTGCCCGACTATCTCTTGCACCACGGCGCGCTGACGCATGTGCCCTCGGCGGCGGCCTGGTTGGTCCTGGCCCGTCGTCCCACAGCCCAATGGCTCAACGCCCCGCGCCACGGACCCTTTGTGGCCATTGGGGATCCTCGCCGTGGCGCGGCATCGGGCGGAGGCGATCCGGATGCTGAGCGCTTTGAGATCGACGTGGCTTTCCATGATGGGGCTGTGACCTTCACCGCCGATCATCCAGAGCTGTCGGTTTTGGCCGACTTGAAGCACAGCCGCCGAGAGTTGCGGGGCATTGCGGGGATGATGACCGCTGGGGCGACCGAGGTGCTGTTGGGGCAGGAGGCGACCGAGGACAAGCTGCGCAGCGCAGGCCTTGAGCAGGCGCGCTATGTGCACTTTGCCACCCACGGCCTGACCGACGCGCAGCCGATGTTGCCGTTGGGGCTCCTGGAGCAGCTTGGTCAGGAGGCCGCCGCGCGTCTGGTGCGCCGCGCCCCGGCGCTCGTGCTCAGCCGCAACCCTGCCGATCAGGGCGACGGGCTCTTGCGCCTGGATGAAATCCTGGCGCTCGACCTCGACGCTGAGTTGGTGGTGCTCTCGGCGTGCTCCACCGGTCGTGGCTGGCAGCAGATGGGCGCTTCGGCTTACGGGCTCGGCGGTGCGTTTTTGATCGCAGGGGGACGCCGCGCGGTGGCCAGTCTGTGGAGTGTCTCAGACAAAGCCACCAGCGCTTTGATGGTGTCGTTCTACAGGCAGATTCTGGGGGGAGCGGCGCCAGATGAAGCGATGCGTCGCGCGCAGCTTGAGGCGCTGTCCGGGCGCAAGGCCCCGGTGGGCGGTATCAGAGGCGTGGAGGCGGTCACCAATGAGGCGCCAAGCGCGCGTCCCAGAGGCCGCAGCGCAGCGCGGACCCCGTTTTATTGGGCCCCGTTTGTGGTCATCGGCGACTGACGCGACTCACTTGCCCTTCTTTTTCTTCTTGGATTTTTTCTTCTTCTTGGACTTCTTCTCTTCTTTGCCCTCTTTGCAAGAGCAGTTGCTGGCCACTTTGCACTCTTTGGTGCCGTCTTTGGCCACGATGGTGACGTTGGAGAAGCCCACGAGGTCATAACCGGCGCAGGTGGCCGTCAACGCGATTTCCATCTCGTCCAGGGAGAGGTCTTCGCAGGTGTAGACGACGTCCTTGAGGTCGGCGCCTTTGCCCTCCAGGGAGCATTTTTCGGTGTTGTCGTCGTTGAAGCCTTCGATGAAGCCGCTGCGGCCTTCGGTGGTCTTCAGGGCGTCCCCACAGCCGCCGCAGCAGCCCGAGAGCATCGTCGCCGCGATGGCAGCGGTGGCGGACAGAGCAATCAGAAGTTTGGTGGTGTTCATCTTAGAGCTGGCCTCGCACTTGGCACGAAGAGTCATCTGGCGCAATCGCGGCGCCGGGTTGGCCCGATGGGCCCGTTGGTTGCGCGCGTTGAAGACTAGGACACTGGTCTTGGTCTTCTGCGGCACCAGGACGGCAAACACATACAACATGTGGAGCCTCGGATGTGAGCAAGGGTAAGTCAGCCACGGTCCTCTGGCAAGGTCACGCGCGCTTGACACTGCCACGAACGCTGCCCCAGGATGTGGTCTGACATGTGGGATGTTGTGCGATTTCGTTCAAAACACAAAATGGGCGGTCTTTTGGGCCCGTGTTTTCCTCCTGCATGGGGTGTCGGTGATGGTTGCCGGCACAGTGCATGTGTTTGCGGCGCAGGGCTGGTGATGAACTCCTTGGCAAGTCTTCGCATGGTGGTCTGGTGTTTGTTGGTGTGTGCTTTGGCGTTGGTGGCCGGGTGCTCAGACCCCACCCAACTGCCCGATGCGGAAGCCCAGCGGATCGCGCGGGTCTTTGAGCAGGGTCTCAAGGCGCCCGAGCCTGTGCTGCGCGCGGACACTGTGCGCGTGGTGGGCATGGCGGCCAGTCCCAAGATGTTGCCGTTGCTGCAGATGGCCGTCAAAGACAAACATCCGGTCGTCCGAGCCAGCGCCGCTGTGCACCTCTTTCCCTACCAGCCCGACACCACAAGGGATTTCTTCCAGCAGGTCTTTGCCGGGGACGAAAAAGAGGTGGCGGGGTTGATCGCCCGCGAGGCGTTTTCGGCCAACACCATCGGAAGCCTCGAAGACTCCATGGTGGGCTTTGCACTGCGCAGCCCCACCCCCGAAGTGCGCCGACGCGCCTTGGAGTTTGGCTTGATCAAGCGCATGGAGCTGATCAAAGACAAGGCGCGCCTTGATCGAGAGTTGCTGCCGTTGCTCTCCAATGCGGTCGATGATGAGCTGCCGCAGTTGGCAGGGAAGGCGCTGCGCGCGATGCTGGACCACGGTCGTCGAGACCGGCTTGAAGAGATTGTCCATGAGGCCAAGCGCGGTGGCGCGTTGGGAGATCGTCGCCGCGCCATTCGGATCCTGACCTACACCAGAGATGAAGGTCTTAAGGACGAGTTGGAGTCTGTCGTGGCCTCCAACGAAGGCTCGCTGAAGGTGGACGCTGAGGTGGCGCTGGTCGCCATCGGTCAGGCGCGGGATCTGTCAACGCTGCGCGACGCGCTGGCCGGTGCCGATGAGCAGACCACGTTGGCCATCCTCTATGCCCTGGGGCACGCGCCCGAGCGCGACGCGCTGCGGATCATCCGCCCCTACCGAGCCGACAGCCGGGTTGCGGTTCGTCTTGCGGCCTACAAGGCGCTGGCCAACCACCCCAGCGCCGACGTGGTGGATTTCAAGCGCGGCTTGACGGACAAAGACGCCGAAGTGGCCATCGCCGCCGTGCGGGGCATGGTGACCTCCAACCCGACCGCCATGTCGGGTTCATTGCGAGAGGTCCTCAAAAATCCGCGCAACGCTGGCCGTGGCCTCCAGGTCCTCATCTCCGCAGCCCACCGCATGGAAATCGATGGAGACACCGATCTTCTGGCTCGCCTTGAGACCCAGTTGAAGAACCTGGATGAGGAGATTCTGGCGCTGGTGGCGTCCGAGGATCCGACCGCCAGAGCGGCCGCCGCAGGCCTGCTCTTTCGGCGCGAAGATCCGCTGGCGTTCTACAACACCATCGAAGATCCTTCGGTCGAAGCCACCTACGCGCTGCTTGAGTCGCTGGCCCGCTCTCCCAACCCCGAGGCTCCGTTGGCCAACCTGGAGCTTTTTGCCAGGTACAACAACGCCGAGTTGCTCAGCCTGCGGATCATCTCAGCGTTGGGGACATGGCGCGCCTACGCGATGTTCCAGCAGCTTCAGGTGCAGTGATCGGGCCTTGGCTGTCTGCGCCGATTTCCCTTCAAAACGTTGTCATCAAAGCGTGTGGCCCGCCGCGT
>CAKZKQ010000455.1 GCA_937123825.1 uncultured Pseudomonadota bacterium | reverse complement strand
TTAGGGTCGTGTCAAGCGATTATAGCGCTCACAAGGGGTGACGGAGCAGGCCTGCGGCCGTGCTCTCTAGAGACTCCTGCGGAGTCTCCAAGCCCCTTGTTCGCTTGTGGGCGGGGTTGGATGGGCGTACTCGATTCGAGCAGTGGGCTTTGTTGGAGAGCGCAGTGGATTCAAGCAGGCGGCTTTGATGGGAGAGCGCAATTCTTCCTGCAGGTGACTTCGTCGCAGGGACTGCGGTCGATTCTCGCAGGTGGTGTGCCGTGACGAGCGCCACAAAAAACCAACACAACCAGGGAGTTGGCGAGGGTCAAAGGGGGCAGATGTGAACTGGGGTGAGTGAGGGCAGGGTCAAGGATGGTCAGGTTGGACCGAGCCAGGCGAGCATCAAAGCGTTGAGGCCGAGGCGGCGAGCACAGACGATGCAGCGCATCGTCGAGCATCGACAACGACGGCATCGGCGTTTTGAGGCCGCATGGCGATGGGAGACCTGGCCATCCTTGACCCACACAAGCAGCGCTATTGCGAGCGCGCTCCAGGAGCATATGCCCCCTTTGAACCCGCCAACTCAGACGGTGCGGCGGCGGCCGGCCTTTTCCTTGAAACCGTCACCGAGGTTGGTGTCGGTCATCTGGCAGCGGTAGTAGAAGCTGCGTGAGGCGTCGAGCTTGGTCAGGTCGACGCCGTCGAGGACCATCTCTCTGAACTGGATGTTCTTGAAGGTGCCGTCGCCGCCCTGGGCGTTTTTGAAGTGCCCGCCGTCAAAGGTCAACTGGCCCCAATCGACCTCGGACCATGTGCCGCCTTCCACTTCACATTGGATGAAGCGGGTGCCGCTGAACTCGGAGGCGGTGTAGTCGAGGTTGATCATGTGGGCGTGGCGCACCACACAGTTTTCAACCGCCGCGCCTTCAAAGTTGGCGTTTTCGGCGTGGACGTCGATCAGCGTGCAACCGTGCAGGTAGCTGTTGCTCAGATCGGTGTTCTCAAACCGAACGCCGGTCATGGTGCAGTCTTCCCACTCGGTGGCGGAGAGATCAAAACCAGACAGATCGTAACCCGGCAGGTTCAGCGTCCTGAAGGTGGCCCCTGAGATGTCCAACTCGGACTCGTCCAGATCCCGGCAAAACATGTGAAATGCGACGGGGTCGCCCTTGAGAATGAGCTTGATGAGTTTCTCTCTGGTGGCCATGACTGAATCTTCCTTCCGGGCGCTGATGTACTTCGTGGGCGCGTTGGACGCAGGGTTCGGCAACGGGGACGGTGGTGCCTGGCCAGGCACCGTGAGCCTGCAATGTGGTCTTGAGGGGCACGGACCGATTTATCCCTGCCCCTCAAAGATGAGCGGACCCTATAGCACGTCGCCGTGGGGGGCTCAACCCTTGTGACGCAGCGCCTGCACTGCGGTGATGGCGGTCATGTTGACGACGCTGCGCACGGAGCAGTCGCGCTCGAGCGTCCCGACCGCCTGAGCCATGTTGGTCAGGATGGGGCCGACGATGTCCGCGTCGCTCAAATTGCCAAGCAACTTATAGGCAATGTTGGCGCTGGACAGGTCCGGGAAGATCAACACATTGGCCTCGCCGCTGAGCTCGCTAAATGGGAAGAGCTTCTGACGCTTGGCCTCGTCGAGCGCGATGTTGGCCTGCATCTCACCATCGACGTTGAGCGACGGATCGCGCTCTTTGATCAACGACACGGCCTTGGCCACCTTCCGCGACTGCTCGCCGCGCACCGACCCAAAGTTGCCAAAGCTCAGCATGGCGATGCGGGGCTCGATGTCCAACATCCGCGCCAAACGGGCGGTGGACAGGGCGATGCCCGCCAGGACCTCGGCGCTGGGGTTGATGTTGACCGTCGTGTCGGCAAAGAGCTTCAGGCCGCCGTCGGGCAGGATGATCAGGTAGGCGCCAGCAGCGCGCGCACGATCATCGCGGGTGCCCACGATCTGGAACGCCGGGCGGACGGTGTCCGGATAGGCGCGGTTGATGCCGGTGACCATGGCGTCGACGTCCCCCTGGGAGAGCATCATGGTGGCCTGGACGTTGCGGCTGCGAAGCTCGCGCGCGGCGTCCTGACGCGTCACGCCCTGGCGCTCGCGACGCTTCCAGTAAGCGTCGATGTACTGCTCGTGCCGATCGGTGCCGTAAAGATCAATGACCTCAACACCCTCCAGGCTGCAATCAAGCTCCTTGGCCAGCGTGCGGATCTTGGTCTCGGGGCCCAGCAGCACCGGCTTGGCGATCCGCTCTTCAGCCACGATCTGCGCCGCGCGCACAATCCGGGGGTCTTCACCCTCGGGGTAGACCACGCGCTGGGGAGCGCTGCCGGCCTTGTTCATGACCTTGCGCATGATCTCGCGCTCGCGGCCCAAAATGCGCTCCAGGCGCTGGCGATAAGCCACCCAATCCGAAATCGGGGCCTGCGCCACACCACTGTCCATCGCCGCCTTGGCGACCGCCGGGGCCACCCAGAGCAGCGCCCGATGATCAAAGGGTTTGGGGATGATGTACTCGGGGCCAAATTTGAGCGTCTCCAGCCCGTAAGCCCGCTTGACCTCCTCAGGGACCTCTTCGCGGGTCAACTGGGCCAGGGCGTTGACCGCCGCCAGCTTCATCTCCTCGTTGATCGTGGTCGCGCGCACGTCCAACGCCCCACGGAAGATGAACGGGAAGCCCAAAACGTTGTTGACCTGGTTGGGGTAGTCACTGCGGCCGGTGGCCATGATGACGTCATCCCGCACCGCCAGCGCGTCCTCCGGCAAAATCTCCGGGTCAGGGTTGGCCATCGCCATGATGATGGGCTTGGGCGCCATCGAGCGGACCATGTCCTGCGTCACCAAACCACCCACGCTCACGCCAAAGAAGAGGTCGGCGCCCTTCATCGCGTCGGCCAGCGTCCGATCGGTGGTCTGACGGGCAAAGCGCGCCTTGTAGGGGTTGAGCCCCTGCTGACGCCCCTCATAAACAACCCCGCGGCTGTCACAGAGCGTGATGTGCTCGCGCTTGACGCCCACCGACACCAACAACTCCGCGCACGCCAACGCCGCCGCGCCCGCACCACTGAAAACGCACTTGACCTGACCGATGTCTTTTTTGGCCAACTCCACCGCGTTGACGCAAGCCGCCGCTGCGATGATCGCCGTGCCATGCTGATCATCGTGGAAGACCGGGATCTTCATCCGCTCCCGCAGGGCTTCTTCAATCGCAAAGCACTCCGGCGCCTTGATGTCCTCCAGGTTGATCCCCCCAAAGGTCGGCTCCAAAGCCGCCACCACGTTGACCAACTCATCGACCGACGACGTGCTCAACTCCAGGTCAAAGACGTCGATGTCCGCAAAGCGCTTAAAAAGCACCGCCTTGCCTTCCAGCACCGGCTTGGAGGCCTCCGGGCCAATGTTGCCCAGCCCCAGCACCGCCGTACCATCGGTTACCACAGCCACAAGGTTGCCCTTGGCTGTATAATCATAAACCTTGGACTTATCCTCGGCGATGGCCAGACACGGCTGCGCCACCCCCGGCGTGTACGCCAACGACAAATCG
>CAKZKQ010000454.1 GCA_937123825.1 uncultured Pseudomonadota bacterium | reverse complement strand
TCGTTGAGCACCTGCGACGACGATATGCTCGTTCTGAACCGCCAATGACTGTGCTGAACTGGCTGAACTCACCCCAGGAGCCTCGGGACGAGCGAAGCTGTAGCACCGCTACCGCAAGCGAGTTCCGTGGTTGCTGGCGCCGCTAGGGCCGTCACAAAACAAGTCGGACGCCTGCACTTTGGTATTAGCCGTTGATCATGTCCTGGATGATGAAGACGCTCTCTTCAACCCAGGGGTCGCGGCTGAGGCTCTTCTTCCAACTGTCTTTGCGCTTGACCTCATCTTTGTCGGTCTTGCGCTCGGTGCCGTCGGTGGCCTTGGGGCGCTCGGGCTGGGCCTCGTCGCCGGCGTAGTTGAGTTGCTCGACGTTGAAGCGCTCGGGGGTCTTGTCGGGATCGTCCTTGAGGGCCTCCAGGGCGTCGATCTCCTGCTTGCGCAGCGCGCGCCACTTCTCCATGTTGAGCGGCTCAAGGGTGCGCTCGCGCTGGGCCTTGAGCAGGTCGATGCGCTGGCGCACGCGCTTAAAGGCGCCGACCTTGGCCTGGCGCGCCTCGCTTTTTTGCTTCAGCGCCTGCACGTCGCCGCGCCCAGCGGGCCACTTGTCGTGCTTGACCCCCTCGACCGAGCTCCACGGGATCGAAAAGTCCAGATAGCGCTCGCCGGACTCCACGTGCTGGGCCGGGTCGGGCATGATGATGTCAGGCACAACGCCGCGGTGCTGGGTGGAGGCGCCGTTGACGCGGAAGAACTGCTGGCGCGTGATCTTGAGCACACCCAGCCGCCCCAGCTTCTGGGCTTCAGGGTCGCCGCTGACAAGCTCATCCAGGCTGGTCAGGAACTGCACGGTGCCTTTGCCGTGGGTCTGCTCGGGGCCGACGATGATGGCGCGGCCGTAGTCCTGAAGGGCACCGGCGACAATCTCGCTGGCCGACGCGCTAAAGCGGTCCACCATCACGATCACCGGCCCGTCGTAGGAGATCCCCGGGTCAAAGTCCTTGAGCACCTCGGCCTCACCCTCGACGGCCTTGGTCTGCACGATGGGGCCGGTCTTGATGAAGAGGCCGGACATGGAGCGCGCCGCACTGAGCAGGCCGCCGCCGTTGCCGCGAAGATCCAGGATCACGCCGGCGACCTTGCGCTGAGCAAAGATCTCCAGGAGCTTGCGCACATCTTCGTTGCAGCGCCGCGGAGGCGTGTTGCCGCGACGCGCGCGGGTGTTGCCATAGAAACTCGGCAGGTCGATGTAGCCAATCTCGCCTTTGATTGACGGGTGGCGCAGGACAGCGCCCTTGGCGTAGGACTCATCGAGTTGAACGACATCGCGCGTGATCGGGATGACCATGATGCGCTCGTCGGGCTTCTTGACCGTCAGGGTCACGATGGTGCCCTTGGGGCCGCGGATCAGCCGCACCACGTCTTGCAGGCGCATATCGACCACGTCGACGGGCTCTTTGCCGGCCTGGGCCACGCTCAGGACAAGGTCCCCGGCCTCCAGGCGCCCTTCTTTCCAACTGGCGCCGCCGGGCACGATCCGCACGATCTCCACAAAGTGTTCTTTGATGCCCAGCACGGCGCCGATGCCCTCGAGCGAGCCGCTCATGCTGATGTCAAAGTTCTCCTTGCGGGCCGGGGGCAGGTAGATGGTGTGGGGGTCAAAGACCGAGGTCAGCGCGTTGATGAAGAGCTCGACCTGCTCGGTGTGGGTCTCCTTCTCCATGCGGACAAAGCGCGCCTCCCAGTCCTTGAGGAGTTTCTCGCGCGAGGCCTTCTCGCGGCCCTCGAAGGTGGTGGGGTTGTCCTTGGGTGGCTTCTGACCGGTCTCGGCGCGGGCCTTGTCGGCCTCTTCCATGCGGACAATCCGGCTCATGATGCCCAGCTTGAGGACCTTGCGCCAGCGCTCGCGCAGCTCGTCGTCGGTCTTGCACCAGCCGCGTTTCTCGGAGTCGGTCTCGTGCTCTTCGTCAATGGTCAGATCGAGCGGGGTCTTGAGGTGTTCCTTGATGATCCCCTGGACGACCTTGAGCCTGGCGTCAAGGATCTCATCGCCGTCCTCGGCCAACTCCAGCCGTCCGACCTTGATCTGCTCGTCAATGCTCTGGGCGTGGGTCTTGAGCTTCTCGGCGTCGGCCTCAAGCAAAAAGAGCTTGCCGGGGTCCAGGCGCTCCAGGTAGCGGTCAAAAGCGGCCTTGGAGACGTCATTGTTGATGGGTTTGCGCCCAAGGTGCTGTTTTTCAAGCATCTCGCGCACAAGCCGCGACAGAAGCTGCTCACGCGCCAACTCGGTCTTGGACAGCGACGTGTCGTAGTCCGCGGCGGGCGCGGTCGGCGGCGCCTTGTCGGCCTTGGCGCCAGGCTGCGCTTTCTTGTCGGCGTCGGACGCTCCGGCGGCGGGCTGCGCTTTGTCATCGGGCGCTGGATTGTCCTTCTCGCACCCACTTAGCAGCGCCAGGAGCACAGCCAGCGAGATCAACGCCCCTGCGCGGCCCGCGACCTTCAGTCTCAATCGTGTCAATGTTCTCTCCTTAAGAAGGGCACCTGGCATCAGCGCCGGACCCCTCTACTGACCCATCTCAAAAGCGGCATCGCGCCAAGCACAACACCCAGACGCCCGTCCTTCATCCTGAAGATGAACGTTCTGCGCTCAGACCCTCTGCTGGACCATCTGTCTATGGTGTGCCGTGCTCATGACGGTCAGTATCCCATATCGACCCAGCTCCATCCATCAGATGTCAGGTAAAGCCCATAAAAAACGTCGCCAAAATTCAACGTCACCATGTTCCCCAGCGCCCCCGGGTGCGGCAAGCCCCCACGCGCCGCCACTCGCGCGCTGGCCGGACCCGTCAAAGCGCGGCTCCCCATGCCAATGAGCGCCTCCAAATCCCCCTCGATCGTATGGGGACCCAGCTCCACCTCGGGCTTGCCACCATCGCCAAACCAGACATCGACATAGATCGCCTCGACCGCCCTCCCGGCGCCCACCACCTCGACGGCCCCCGAAGACAAGAAGATCGCCAGGCCCTGGCGACAGCGGTGCGCTTCCGCCTCCACCTGCCCGCAGGCCCCATCATTGGTCAGCGTCATCACCCGATCGTCCACACCGTCGCCATCGAGCTCCACCAGATGCTCACACGCCTGCGGCGCAAAACAGTCCAACCGAAAGTCCGGCCCGTGGGCGCGCTTGAGCATCTGAGCCAACACCTGCACGTCCATCAGCCCTGGCTGCAACCCCTTTGGCGCCGCGGCGGACTCCATCGAGGTCACCGGGGGGTGACACGCCGCCAACAACCACGCCGCGCCCAACCACAAAGCCCGCTGGTGGACCTGGGTCTTTTGCGCTATGGTCTTGGTGTGGCAATCACTCAGGAAAGATGACATGAAGCAAACCATCATCGCGTCGTGGACGCTTTGTTTGTGGGTGGCGCTCAGCGCGCCGGTTGCGGCCCAGACCGTCGTGGTCTCGGGCAACGCCACCACCTATTTGACCCAGAGCCTGGACGCGCTGGAGGTCGAATACACCGTCCAACCGGGGGACTGGGCCGAGCCCGGCTCGGCCGACATCCTCATCATGGGTCGGGACGGCGGCACCTCGACTGGCCCCGACTACACTGGCCACCTGGAAAACGGCGGCCACATCCTGATGATCGGCGGCACCAACAGCGGCCCCTACTACACCTGGCTCCAGGGGCTCATCGACATCAACCCCAGGCAGGGATGGCGGCAATCCCCCTGCCAACCGGATTGGACCAACTCCGATGAGCACCCGCTGACTGCGTTTCTGCCCGAAGTGTATGACTTCTCCAACCAATCGGCCACCTACAAAATGGTGGTCTTTCCGGCAGACCCCGAGCGCGAAGGCCAGACCTCCGTGGGACAAACCTGCGACGAGGACCCCAACAAGGTCATCACCACGCGCGAGTTCCCCAGCGGCGGCACCTTCACCTACATGGCCTTCGACCTTGGAAACTACGGCAACGCCCAGATCAACCAAGACTTCGTCATCCCCTTCTTCCAGGGATACCTGGGCTTTGTTGAAGGCGGCTTCGACAACCCGCCCCCAATCTTCGAATACATCGAAGTCCCCGCCCAGGTTGCCGAAGGCGACACCACCATCCTGCGCGCCAGAGGCTTCGACATCGACCAGGAAGAGGTCACCATCCGCTGGGATCTGGACAACGACGGCGAGTTTGACGACGCCCAAGGCGAGGAAATCGAATTCACCGCTGTCGACGGAAACCAGACCCTCCTCATCGGCATCCAAGCCCGAGACCGGTTCCGTTCCGCCATTCAAGAAACTCGCCCGCTCCAAATACTAAACCTGCCCCCGGCCATCTCCACAGAACCCGCCCTTGAGGCCCAACCGCTGGTGCCCTGGCTCTACGCCATCGAGGCCAGCGACCCCGCTGGAGAGGCCGACCCCATCGAATTTGTGCTCACCCAATCCCCCTCGGGCATGTTCTTCCACGAGGGCGCCCTGCGCTGGGTCCCCTCCACAGAACAAATCGGCCAACACGAAATCGCCGTCGAAGCCCGCGACGACGATGGCGGCTTTGTTGAGCAGCGCTGGACCCTGACCGTCCTCTCAGACCAGGACGGCGACCGAATCATCGACGACGAAGACAACTGCCCCACCGAACCCAACGCCGCCCAGACCGACACCGACGACGA
>CAKZKQ010000453.1 GCA_937123825.1 uncultured Pseudomonadota bacterium | reverse complement strand
CTCGTACCGGCGAAGCCAAGAACCCACCCATCGCAAATGCTATCAGGGAGCGCAGCGACCGCACCAAAAGGAAGCGAGCAAAGCGAGCGACCGAACCAAAAGCAAGCCCAAAGGGCGCCGCGAACCGAAAGCAAGCCAAGCGCAGCGCCGGCGCCGCGAACTGCCAAAGCCTATTTCTTAGGCTTTGGCAGGGTTCCTTCGAGTTTGCAGATGATGCCGAGCATGATTTCGTCGGCGCCGCCGCCGATGGAGACGAGGCGGACGTCGCGGTAGGCGCGGTTGATGCGGGTTTCGTGCATGTAGCCCATGCCGCCGTGGAATTGGAGGCAGGTGTCGACGACCTGGCGGCCGACGCGTCCGGCTTTGAGTTTGGCCATGGAGGCCAGGCGGACGACGTCCATGTCGAAGGGGTTGTTGCGTTCGATGTGGAGGCCGGCGGCGCGGTAGGTCAGCGAGCGCAGGGCTTCGATTTCGGTGGAGAGTTCGGCCAGCTTGAAGTGGATGTATTGGTTGTCGATGAGGGGTTGGCCGAAGGTTTTGCGGTTGCGGGTGTAGTCTTTGGTCAGCTCGATGACTTGTTCGAGGCTGGAGGCCATGTTGGCGGCGCCCCAGATGCGCTCGTCCTGGAACTGGCTCATCTGCTGCATGAAGCCCATGCCCTCGACTTCGCCGATGAGGTGGCTGCGGGGGACGCGGACGTCTTCAAAGAAGATCTGGGCGGTGTCGGAGCTGCGCATGCCCATTTTGTCGAGCTTGCGGGCGACGGTGACACCTTTGGCGTCCATGGGGACGATGATGAGCGACTTGTTGCGGTGGGGTTTGCCTTCGCTGGTGTTGGCCAGCATGCACATCCAGTCGGCCTGGGTGCCGTTGGTGATCCACATCTTTTCGCCGTTGATGACGTAGTCATCGCCGTCGTGGCGCGCGGTGGTTTTGAGCGCGGCGACGTCGGAGCCGCCGCCGGACTCGCTCACGCCGATGCAGCCGACCATTTCGCCCGAGATGGCCGGGGCCAGGTAGTTGCGCTTGAGGAAGTCGCTGCCGAACTGGGCCAGGGCTGGGGTGCACATGTCGGTCTGGACACCGATGGCCATGGGGACGGCGCCGCAGTGGACGGTGCCGACGGCCTCGGCCATGGCGATGGCGTAGGACAGGTCCAGGCCCATGCCGCCGTATTCGGTGGGCTTGGTGATGCCCAAGAAGCCCTGGTCGCCCATCTTTTTGAAGAGTTCGTGGGCCGGGAAGATGCCTTCGCGCTCCCAGGCGTCGACGTTGGGGTTGATCTCTTTGGAGACAAACGACTCGATGCTTTTGCGCAGCATCTGGTGTTCTTCGGTGAACTTCAACATGTGCTTGCTTCCGCCTGTGTTGGGGGAGGAGGTGTGGTCCTCGGTGTTGTTTCCATCATAAACAGTCCACGTTGACGGTTTATGATATGCGTCAGTGTTGCCCGCGATGCAAGGGGGCGAAGTGTCAGGGGGTGGATTGTTGTTGCCAGCGCTCGTGGGTGCGTTGGCGCAGGGCCTTTGCTTCGCGGTGCGGGATGCCGTTGAACTTGTCGGGGCCGAGGATGATGAAGGTGCCGTGGCCTTCGGAGTAGGTGATGGCGCCGTCGGGGCTGGTCAGGGTGCCTCGGGCAAAGATCTTGCGGCCGTCGATGCGTTCGACCCAGCTTTGGCCGTGGGCGACGGTGCCCAGCGGGAGCATGTTGCGAAAGCTCACGGTCAACTCTCCGGCCACCACGGCGTTGCCGGTCATCCAGGATGAGGAGCCGAGCATTTCGTCCAGCACGGCGGCCTGGCTGCCGCCATGGGCGTGTCCGGGGGGGCCGCTGGCGTCGGGGCCGAACCAGGCGCGGGTCTGGAGCCGCTCGGTGCCGTCGTAGAAGTAGCGCACCTGGAGGCTCTGGCTTTGTGGGTTGCCGGAGACAAAGGAGCGCGAGCTGATCATCTCGGGCAGTTGGACCCGGATCCAGTCGGCGTGGCCCTGGAGGGCGTTGGGGTTGGGTGTGGCCATGCGCTTTTGGGGCTCTGTGCGGCGTTGTGCCGGGTTTGTTTTGGGCTGCATTGAGCACAAACCGTCAGGATTGACGGTTTATAGGTGTCGTTCGTCGGCCTCAAACCGTCAATGGTGACTGTTTAGGGTATACGCCATTGTGGCGGCTCACACAAGATCGAGGGCTCAGCGCAGAAATGTGCCCAGGGTTTGTGAGAGCTTCAGCGCTCCGTCCCGGCGCAGGTGGTGTCCGTCGTAGGTGGGGTATTGTGCGGGGTCGAGCTTGAGCCAGCGCGCCCCGGCCTTTTGGAGCTTGGCGGCAAGTTCGTCTTCGTTGAATTGCCCGGGGCCGTTTTCGAGTGCCCTGATGGAGGCGTCGACGGGGGGCCGCAGCGCCACCACGGTGATGCCTTGCTGGGTCCAGCGCTCGATGGTTTCCAGCAGGTTGGCCAGGAGCTTGGGTTGGATCATGGGGCCACGGGTGTACTTCTGGTAGGCGCGATGGGTGCGTTCGAAGTCGGTTTGGAGTTGGGGTTCGGACCAACTGGCGACCCAGCCGTTGGGGTGGGCTTGTTCAAAGTAGACGGTCTCGGCCTGATCGATCGTGTGGGGGGTGTTGGGGTTCCATTGGGGCCAGGGGCGGCCGAAGCGCTTCAGGTCGGTGATGCGTCGGTAGGGGCTTAGCGGCAAGGTCCATTGGGTGGGCAGTGACCAGCCCATGATGTGTGTGGAGCGGGCACGGCGGCTGGCTTTGGTGAAGCCGTTGCTGTGGGCGGTGCGGTCGCTTAAGGCGATGGGGGAGAGGCCCAGGACAATGGTGGGCCGTTTGGCGTCGGGAGAGAGCTGCTGGCGCACAGCGGCGAGGTAGTCGGGGGTGAAGGCGGCGGCGCTGAAGCCAAAGTTGTAGACGGTGCGGCGGTCGCCCAGAGCCGCTTCGATGGCCTTGGGGGAGAGTCCCCGGTAGACGTGTGAGTTGCCCGCCAGGACGACGTCGGCGCGCTGGGTCGCTTGGAGCTTGTGTTCAAAGTAGCTCTCGCGATCCCCGCCGCTCCAAAAGAGGCCGTCGCGGGGCGGCGGGCGAAGCACCACGCCTGCGGCGATCAAGCCCATTCCGAGTGCCACCACGACGGCCATCCTGAGGGTCACGCGGGTGTGGGTCAGCCCAGGCGGCGTCTGCGCGGGCGGCGTCTGCGCGTCAGAACTGTGTGTAGTAGAACCCATCGGCGGGACCCCTCAAGAAGACACAGGCGCCGATCATCAGCCCCAGCGCCGCCATTTTAAGCCACATTGGCCACCGAACGCGCTCATCCAGGCCAGCCAGCACCCATCCGTGGCGCGCCAGGACGCCCAGCAGCAAGACTCCGTGGGTGGCGTTCAGGGTGCTGGCGGTGACCATAAAGTTGGTGGGCACCAGGTGACCGTGACTCAGCGTCAAACCCAGTTCCATGGGCAGCGCCGCCATCGTCTGCACGATCTCCAGCGCTTGCCCTGCGCCCTCGGCCCGAAAGAATACCCACACAGGCAAACCCAGCCCAAAGACCGCGGCGGCCGCCACAAACCTTCCCCACATGCGCTCTTGAGACCACGCCGGCCAACCCAGCCGCCGCTCGACCATGAGGTAGAGCGCGTGCACGCAAGCCCAGACCACAAAGGTCACCGCAAAGCCATGCCAGAGCGCCACCAACGACGCCGTCGCCAGTCCCGCCATCACCACCGGCCCGTTGCCCTCCTTGTCCGTGACCAGCGGCTTGTAGATGCGGCACACAAACCACTGGGTAAAGGTCGCGTGCCAGCGCCGCCAGAACCCGGCAAAGGTGGTCGCCGTCAGCGGATGCTCAAAGTTGCGCGGCAACGTATAACCCAGCGTCGATCCCACCCCTCGGGCGATGTCGCAGTAGGCGCTGAAGTCGCAGTAGAGCCCCAGCATAAAGAGGGTCATCACCAGCCACCAATAAAGCGGCGACGAGGCGACCGTCGGATTGGAAAAGGCCTCCTGGACCACGGCGTTGAAGTGGTCAGCCAGCACCACCTTCTTAAAGACCCCGACGACGATCAACTCAAAGCCGTCCCACCGCTCCTGCGGTGAGGGCGCCGGGCGCGCACGCAATTGAGGCAACATCGAACCTGCCGACACAATCGGCCCCGCCATCAACTGCCCAAACATCGACATGTAGGCCAAAAAATGCAGCGGATCGCGCGCCGCTTTGACACGACCGTGGTAGACGTCGAGCACATAACCCAGCGCCTGGAGGCTGTAGAGCCCCACCCCCGCAGGCACAATCCAACCCTCCAGCGCGCCCGCGTGGGTTTGAATCCCGGCCACCAGCCGCCAACCCACCAGCGCCCCCAGGATCACCCCCGCGCCGCTCCACAGCGCCGCCCGGCGCGCCTGCGGCCGCTGCTCCATCCACCGCGCCGCCCCAAAGCTGGCCGCAGTGCACAACAACAAACAAAGGACGCTGCTGGGGTCATGCACACCGTAAAACACCAACGACGCCGCCGAAATAAAGCCCCACCGCAGCCGCTCCCGCCCGCGAAAGAGCGGCCAGAGCGCCACAAACGCCACCCCAAAGACCAGAAACTCAACCGATGCCAGATGCACGCCCGCGCCCCCTCGCCTCAGGCCCACAAACGCAGCGCGAGCGCAGAAGCCAACGCAGATCGCGCCAAAACCTCTGGCGCCAAACGAGCCAAAAGCGTGCTCGCCTCATCCTCATCCTGCGCATCGATGACGCTGGCGACGGCGTTGGCGTTTCGATACACCTCCATCTGGAGCGGGCGCCTGAACTCGATGCCCAAGGCCTCAAAGAGCGCTCCCCGGCTCGCTGGATCCCCCAGCTGGGCCGTTTGAATGGTGTGCACCCGCACATGAGGGTGGGCGCGGACAAAGGCCTGATGCCGGGCGTCGCTTTCCAGGCAGTACCACAGGCACTTTTGATAGTCGGTCAGGCCCCCCGGGGCGGTCAGGAGGTTGCTGGGGCTGTCTGGGTCGAGCAGGTAGGGGTTGTCGGCGGCGGGGATCGAGCCCCGGTTGCAGAAGCTGCGCGCGACCACCAGCGGATCGCGCACGATGTGAACCACGTGCACGTCGTGGTGCAGCGCGCAAATGGCGTCCGCATATGTTTTGATGAAGGCGTGCGTGGACTCGACGTAGACCTCCCCCACCGGACACTTCGGGATGACCTTGAAGAGGCGCCGCCCGATCTTCCCCCACGGCCCAAACGCCTCGGTGCCCCACAACCACTGGACCAAAGGGTGGCGGTAGAGCTGTGCCAGGCGCTGGCCGTGCGCCAACCGGGCCAGTTTTTGCTGGGCAAGGCGGCGCAGCTTGTCGTCTTGTCCTTCGTCTCGCCAGATCCGAGGCTCTCCGTAGCCGCGCGGCATCGGATCGTGCTCGGCGGTGGCGTTGAGCGCGTTGCGGTTGACGGCGGCGGCCAGAAAACCGGTCCCGCTGCGCCCCGTGGTGGAGGTGAAGACAAGGCGAGTGTGTTGGAGCATGGTGGTTTTACGTCTCTCTGAAGCGGTTTTTGACCCAGCGGCGCAGCTCGTCGAGCGGCAGCGGGCCAAGGAGCGCGCACATCCCTGCGAAGATCGCCCCGTAGAGCGCGCCGTAGAGCGCCAGACGCGCCAGCGGGGCCTGCGGGCCGTCCCACCACAGCGCAGGCACAAAGGCCACCGCCGAGACCAGCGCCAGCGCCATCACCTGCGCCAGTTTGCCCCACGGGAACATCTGGCTGACCGGCGTCCCCAGGAGTTTGCGGGCGTGCCAGACGGGGTAGGGCACCCCCCAGAGGTAGACCATGGCCACGGTCGACACCGCCGCCCCCAGGCTGCCCATGGCCTGGATGAGGATGATGCTCAGGATGGTGTTGCCCGTCAGGCTCACCGCCGCGCCCGCGAGCATGACTCGGCTCTTTCCGGCGGCCATCAGGATGGCGCTGAAGGTCGTCACCCGCACCGGCAGCATCATCAGGTAGATTCGAAAGGGCACCGCGCTGTCTTCGTAGGCCTCGGAGAAGAGCACCACCATGACCTCTGGGGCCATGACAAAGAGGAAGACCACCGTGGGGAAGATGATCATCGAGACCTTGACCATCGAACTCTTCCAGACCACCAGCAGGCGCTCAAAGTTGCCCGCCGCAAACCAGGCCGTGAACTCGGGCAGCAGCACCGAGGTCACCGAGCCGGTGATGATCCCCACCAACGGCACCTGCATGGCGCCGTTGGCGTAGACGGCAAAGGCCTCTGGGGTGTCGGTCAGCGACACCAGGAGCTTGTCCAGGTTGACCGAGACGATCCCCAACGCGCTGGCCATCCCCAGCGGGACGCTGTAGCCAAGCTGCGTGCGCATGGAGGCCATCGACGGCTTCCACGCCGTGCCCTCCACCGCCCGGTACATCAGCCACAGCCCCGGCCCCAGCATCACCCCCGAGCTGATCACCGCCCCCCAGACCGCCGCCTGCGGCGTCCCCACCACCAGCGCGCCGCCCACCACCCCGCAGAGCAGCGCCAGACGGTTGCAGATGTTGAAGACGGTCAACTCCTGCACCCGGTTGGTGGCCACCAGCACCGAGTCAATGGAGTAGAGCGGCAGCATCAGCAGCGGGTAGGGGCTGAAGATGAGCAACAGCTCCTGCACCACGGCGTTGTTGAAGTGCTGGGCCAGCATCGCTGCGCCCCCCAGCCACATCAAGACCCCAAAGATCACCCCCGAACCCATCAGGAGCGTCACGTTGGTGCTCAAAAGCTGGCGGCCGCGCTCGGGTTTGAGCGGCAGGAAGTAGTAGAGCCCTTCGGGCAAGCCCAGCGTCAGCAGCGGCAGCGCCAGGTTGAAGACCATAAAGGTCTGCCGATAACCGGCGTAGTCTTCCTTGAGCAGCAGCCTGGAGAGCAGCGCCGCGATGGCCAGCATCGAGAGCGTCTGGAGCAATCGCCCCATCATCAACAGGGCTGCCTTGAAAGAGCGTTTGGTGCTCATCGAAGTCCGCAGGCCAGGTGGCCCTCAAAACCAATCGTCAAGCGCAACACCGCGCCCGACGTCTGCCGCAACCGGGCATGAGCGGAAGACTTTGATTGCACTTGCCGCGTGATTGAGTTGCTCCGGTTCGCGGCTTTGTCATGCGGCGTCGCGGTCGCTAAGTGAAAGTTGGATACACGTGCAATCCTTTGCCAACAATCCTGATTCTACTGCCCACGGCGGGTTTGTGTCCAAGCTCGTCGCTTGTGATGGCAAGGAAATCCGCCCCGTTCTGAATGTAGATGTCGAGCAAGCTGAGGTGCTCGTCGAGCTTTGTTTCATTGTGGACGGAGCCATCCACGGCGATTTGACCATCGGCCAATGGGAACATGCCCGAGAGGGTGTCGTCTTTGGCGAGGCCGTGTTCGGCAGAGATGATCTCGTTGAGCTCGTATTCTGCGGTCACGTCCTTGTGCAGAATGGATTGAAGCTGTTGGAAGTCACCAACGAGCACGGCATCAAACGTGTGCCCATTGTGAGTGACGGACCCGAGGTGCTTGTCGTGACCTCCATCCATGCGGCGGAGGACAGCAGGACGTTGTGGAACATGGTGACGGCGTCGTT
>CAKZKQ010000452.1 GCA_937123825.1 uncultured Pseudomonadota bacterium | reverse complement strand
GAGCGGCAGGCCCGTGATGTTGCCAAGCTCGGTGCCCCCCGTGAACTGCCCAACGGCGGCCATGCCATGAAGAAAGACGACGTGCATGGGATGTGTGCCCTCCTGACAAAGGTCTCAGTGATGAGACGGAGCATAGGATGCGGCAAGCGGTGTGTCGACGGCTTCAAAGATCTGGCGCCACAGGCCAGGTTGCAGGAGGTAGGACAGGTGCGTGGTGCCGGTGGGTGCCTGGATGTTGCGGGCGCCGGGGATGCAGGCGGACTGCGGGGGCATGATGACCAGATCGGAGGGGCTCCAGAAGCAGGTCAACGGGGGCATTCGACGCGCGTCCCAGGGCAGTTGCGCGTCGAGCCGCTGCAACAGCTCAGAGCCGGGGCGCAGAGGGGTAATGAGCTCGGAGCGGGCCCAGCGGGCCAGATCTGAGCCGTGGTGGGGAGAGCCGAGCGTGGTGAGGCTGGCGACTTTGGCAGCGGCCTCAGGGTCGAGCAGCGCCGTGCGGGCCACCAGGCCGCCCATGCTGTGGCAAACCAGCGCGATGGGGCGCTGGATGCGTTGGTGGAGATCATCAATGGCCAACGTCAGGCTGCTGGCCATGGCGTCGATGCTGGTGCAGCCGTCCACGTCGAGCGCCAGCGCCTGGGTGCAGCCCCGGTGGGAGAAGTAGAGCCCCAGCGCCGAGAAGTCTCGGGGGTGTCCGCCAAGGCCGTGGACAAAGATGACCGGTGGCGGCGCGGTGCTGGCGGTGTTGTTGGTGTGATGGGCGGCGTCGCGGCTCAGCCTGGGCGCAGGCAACAGGCGCGCGGCGGCCATCAGGGGCACCTGGGCGGCAAATCGGCGCGCATCGGGATCGATGGCGTCGAGCTGGCGAGCGCAGGCCTGGGCGGCGCCAGCGGTGGCGCGGCAGGCTTCTTCGAGTCCGGCCTGGAGGGCTGCAAAGAAAGGGCTGGGGTGGGCATGCGTGGTCATGGTTCACTCCTGGTGGGCGGCAGAAGGCTCGGAGGGATCTTCAACGCGAGGACAGACGCGGTCGCGGCATTTGCGGCAGATGATCACGCGCGGGCCGGGGCCATCCAAGACGCTGACCGCGGCGCGGGTGCCTTTGGGCAGGATGTCATTGCACTGGCTGCACAGGGCGTTGCGGGCCAGACGGAAGGTGTGCCAGCCCATGATGGTGGGCGCGGGTGTTGGGCCTGTGGGGGCGACGGGTTGCGGGGCGGCTTGACCGACGGGCTCCTGGGGGTGGAGCGGAGGCCAGGCTGCGCTGGCGGGTCCGGGCCTGACCGCGCCACGGGCCGAGTCGGCCACGCGGGCACTGTCCACCACGATCTCTTCGACCAGATCGACGGTGTTGGTCAGCAGGTTGCGGACCATGGTGGAGACCGACACCCCCAACACCTCGGCTTTTTCGCGCAGCGCGCGGTCAAGCGGCTCGGACACGCGGGTGTGGATGACCTTTTGCTTCTTGTCTTTGGATGGGCTCATCGGCAGGCTCCAGCGTGGGTTTGCAACACGTCTGTGCGACAAAGCCACACAAAACGCATCACACATGTATCACGAGCGTGTTACAAAACACAAGACCATGCTTCTAAAGGCGCTTAAATGGCCTCATATCACGCTTGGACAGATGGTTTTGTCACACAAAACCGCCCCAAAAGCAGCTTGCGTGTGATGCTTGTGTGCCGGTTCTGTATGTGGTGTGTGCTGGCAGGGAGAGCGGCTGTGAGGCTCCAGGCCAAAGGGGGTCTTAGGCCACGGTGCTGGGATCAAATGCTGCGCCCAGCGGGGTTTTGATGAGCCGCTGGGGGCGAGCGCTGGGCAGGCGCTCAATGAGTCCCCGGACTTCCATGTCGAGCTTGACGGTGGTGGTGTGCCAGGCCACCGAACCCAGGCGCCCGCGGACGTCTTCTGACAAAAGCTCGGCCACGCGGGACGGCAGCGTCTTGGCCTCTACGCCGGGGGCGGCTTCAGGAACCGCCTGGAGGACGGCGGCACACACGGCACGGTATTTCCAAACCGGGACACTGGTGGGTTTCTTTCCTGGTGTGGGGGTGTGGCACACCACACGGGGCTCTTTGGGCATGGGTTCACCCCTTTTTGCGCGCGACAACCTGGACCACGGCGGCGTGCCCCTTGTGACCGACGCCTTCGACGACGTCGCGCTCGATTTCGTGCAGTATTTCAAAATCCAGCCCCTCAAACTCCTGACGCAGGCCGTCGGCGGTCATCATCAGCGCCTCAACTGGGGGTCCGCCCGTGCGGTACTGGAGTTGGGCTGGTGTGTAGGCCTCAAGGAGCATGACGCCGCCTGGGGCCAGCGCCTGGACGGCGGCGGCGTGGACCTGTTGGCGCAGGCTTGGGGGCAGGTGGCAGTAGATGGACACGATGGCGTCCCAGCGGCCTTGCCCCAGGTCGAATTGGGCCAGATCGGCCACAATGGTTTCGATCTCCACGTCCATCGAGGCGGCCAACTGGCGCGCTTTGTTCAGGCCGACCGCCGAGGCATCCACGGAGGTGACGCGGTGGCCACGGCTGGCCAGGAAGACGCCGTTGCGACCCTCTCCGTCAGCCAGACAGAGCACCTTGCCGGCGCTGGGCAGGGCGTCGATTTGCGCGGCGAGGAAGTCGTTGGGCTTGGTGCCGTAGATGTATTGGTCGGTGTCGTAGCGTTGATCCCACATGGGGCGTGGCTCCTTGAGTGCCTGTATCAGTGTTCGATGGATTTGGAGAAGAGGTTCATGACCGCCACCCCTGAGACGATCAGGATCATGCCCAGGATGGCGGGCGCGTCCAGGCGTTGGTCGAGCACCACCCAACCGACCA
>CAKZKQ010000451.1 GCA_937123825.1 uncultured Pseudomonadota bacterium | reverse complement strand
CCCCAGGAAACCCCCTCAAGCCTCCACCACTCCCCCATCCGACCCCCAAAAACGAACCAATTTCGCCTCAATGCCCCACTCCCACCGGCGAAGCCAAGAACCCAACCCATCCCAAATCCCATAAGGGAGCGCAGCGACCGCACCAAAAGCCCCAAAGGGGCGAACCAAAAGCGCAGCGCCAGCAAGCGAACCGAAAGCCCCCACAAGGGGGCGAACCGCCTACAGGCTCCGCCTGTAGGCAGAAGGGGGTTGTCCGGTGTGGCGTTTGAAGGCTTGGGAGAAGGCGCCGAGGCTTTCGAAGCCGACGGCGAAGGCGACCTGGGTGACTTGGATGTCGGGTTGGGCCAGCAGTTCCATGGCTTTGATCATGCGGGCGCGGTGGATGAAGTCGCGCCAGGAGGAGTTGAGTTCGGAGGAGAAGCGCCGGGTGAGCGTTCTGGGGGAGAGGCCTGCGGCGCGGGCGGCGTCGGTCAGGGTCAGGGGGTGGTCGAGGCGAGCGAGCGCGAAGGCCATGGCGCGGGCCAGTTCGGGGCTTTGGGCTCTGGGGAGGTGGGAGGGTGAGGGCGAGGTGGTCCACTGGGCGCAGAGTCGGACAAGGAGTGAGAAGAAGTCGGTCGCGAGGCGGTCGGAGGGTTGGTGTTGGGGGCCCCAGCGCATGGCGTAGAGGATCATTTCTCGAGCCAGCGGGGTGACTTCAAAGACGCAGGCGTCCACGGCGGGGGCACCTTTGATGTGGGGTCCGAGGTAGATGGTGCGCAGCGAGACGGCGCGCCCGGCGCTGGTGATGTGGGGTGTGCCTGCGCTGAGCCAGGCAGCGCGCTGCGGGGGCAGCAGCCAGACCTTGTCGGCCACCTCCAGGCGCAGGGTGCCTGAGGAGGCAAAGAGGAGTTGATGGCGCCAGTGGCTGTGCAAGTCGGTTTTAAAGGCGGTGTGCTCGTCTTCGAGGGCGAAGCTGGGCAGCGCCAGCGCCTCGACGTCCACAAAAGGGCGCGCCCCGGGGTGGTGTTGGATCACGGTTCCTCGTCTCGTACAAGCTGCCCGGCGGCGACGGCCTCGGCACGGGCCGCGCGCGCCAGGGTGGCGTGATTCAGGGTCTTTCTAGCGCTGGCGGCGTTGTAGACCACGCGGATGCGTTGCAGCTCACGACGTCAATCACCACACGCTTTCGACTCAAGGGACTGCATGTGCTTGGTGTTCATGTCTTTATCAAACACGAGTCACTTGGGCACAATACGAACCCATCGTTTCCCCACACACATGTGAACATGATTCGCAAATCAATTCAAACCCCAGACCACAAGGGCTTTGAATCTTACGGACGAGATGAGTCGGCGGTGCTTGCGTGTTCTCCCCGTGGCGCCTGTACAGGAGCCTATTTTGCGGGTGACGTCTCAGAGATCGAACCATTTTTCACAACGCAATGAACCATTTCGCCGTGTTCAACGACTTACGGTCAACAATGCATCGACCCGTTGGTTGATTTCAACGCGGGTCGGGCCTGACAAGGGGGTGGGATGACGCGCACACACAAAGAACTTGAGCTTAGACGCACCCGGGACGGCATGATCGCCCGCGACTGCCTGGCCCACCGAGACGGGGCCTGGGAGGCGCTCATTGAGCGGTTCGAAAGGCCGCTGGGGTATTACGTCGCCCAACAGGTCGGCGCTGAGCGCTGCGCCGATGTCATGCAAGAGGTCTGGCTGTCGGCCTACGCGTCGCTGGCCAAGCTGGAGCGCCCCGAGGGCCTGCGCTCCTGGCTTTACCGGCTGGCCCATCGACGCTGCGCAGACCTGATGCGAGCCCAGGGGCGCGCCCAGACCATCGCTCAGGCAGTCGCCGACGAGCCCACCCCAGACACACCGCCCCAACCCCTCGACGTGAACGCCGACGCGCGCTCGCTGCACCAGGCCATCGCAGCCCTGCCTGTGCACCACCGCGCGGTGGTCGTGCTCTTCTACTTTGAGGATCTCGGCGTGGTTCAGATCGCGCAGACGCTGGAGGTGCCCCCTGGCACCGTCAAATCCCGCATCCACCACGCCCGACAGGCGCTGCGCAAGACCCTCATGGGCTCGCCCGACACCAGTCACACCGCAGGAGGCCACCGATGACCAAACCCCAAGACGAACTCTACGACATGTTTGGCCCACCGCTCACCAGCGGACTGCAAAAAGCCCGCACGGGCGCCCTGGAGGACATCGCCAAGCGCGAAAAGCGCCACCGCATCAGCAAGTTGGTCACCGGCGGCCTGTGGATCTACCTGGTGCTCCTCTCCACCATCTTCCTGGTCATCGGTGGCATGCACGCCGAAACCCTCAAAGGGATCTACTTCACAGCCCTGGCCTGCTTCTGGCTCTTGAGCGGCGCCGTGTACCTGGGGCGTCTGTGGGTCGACAGGCTCCGCCTGGACATCGAGCGCCAAAACAAGCTGCGCAGCCTCGAACAGGCCGAAATCATCGCTCGCCTTGAGCGACTTGAGCGCCAACAGCGCCCATAACACCGGCCCACAACGCCCCCCAGCCTGAACACGGCTCTCCCATCAAGCGCCCGTCCAACACATCAGACCGATGCTTGCTTGCCCCATTTGCACCCGCGCCCAGGTGTCGAGCACTATGACAGCCTTGAGCAGCGCGTTGCGGCTCAAGAACTGTTGAGATCTGCCCCTCCCCCTGTGATTTGGCGCGAGATTCTTATGAACATGATGCTGCTCTTTGAGCGCGACTTCATCCACGGCGCCCGCGTGCGCATCACCGACCGACGTCTGGACCACATCCGCAAGGTGATCCGCCCCGAAGTGGGCGATACGGTCACTGTGGGGATGCTCGATGGGGATCTGGGCGAGGCGACGGTGTTGAGCCTGGACCGCGAGGCGGTGGAGATGGAGGTGGTGTTTGGGGCGGCGCCGCCGCCGCCTTTGCCGGTGACGGTGCTTTTGGCGCTGCCAAGGCCCAAGTCGCTCTTTAAGAGCTTGCAACTCATCGCCACCATGGGGGTCAAGGAGCTGCACCTCTACAACGCCTCGCGGGTGGACAAGTCCTTCTGGCAGTCGCGCAAGCTGCACCAGGAGGCCATTGAGGAGCATTTGATGCTTGGCCTTGAGCAGGCCAAAGACACCCTCATGCCGCGCGTGACGCTGCACCGGCTCTTTAGCCACTTTGTGAACGACGCGCTGGCAGAGATCATCGAAGGCAAGGCCTGTTTTGTGGCCCACCCGTCGGCCGACCATCGGCCTTGCCCCCATCAGGTCAACGCCCCGTCGGTGTTGGCGCTCGGCCCGGAGCGCGGCCTGATCGAGCACGAGGTGCGCTGCTTCAGGGCGCGAGGTTTTGAGCCGGTGGGGCTGGGCGCGCGGATTTTGCGGGTCGAGCAGGCCTTGCCGGTGATGTTGGCCAAGATGTTTGACGACTGATGGCGGCGTTGGCCGATTCACTCTGGCGCCATTGGCAAGAAGGATGGCACCAGCGGCATGCACACGAGCCGATGTGACGGCTTATATTGGGCCGTGTTCGAGAGCAAACCTCACGAACCTCACCGACCGAGCTTCGACCGAGACGAGAGATCATGACACAGACCCCCGAACAACCCTCTGCTGCCGACGCGCCTTCGGGCCTGTCCAAAGTCTGGCGCTGGATCAAGCGCGGTGCGCTGGGCACCGCCGTCGTTTTGGGCGTGCTGCTGGCCATCGGGCTGGCGCAGGCCTGGGTGCCGATGGGCGGCGCCCCCAGCCCCGAGCGCGCCGCGCGAATGGCCAAGTCGCCCAACTCCAAAGACGGCATTTTTGTCAACAAACAGGCCCTGTGGAACGACGTCTGGGGGTCCATCGCCTCCATCTTTGAAAAAAGCCCGGTCAGCGCCCCCGACGGACCACTGCCGGTGGCCACCGACACCGCCGAGCGCCTGGCCAAGCCGCCGCAGACGCCGCTTCGGGTGACCTGGCTGGGTCACTCCACGGTGCTCTTCGAACTCGACGGCAAGCGGATCGTGACTGACCCCATCTTTGGCCGCGCGCCCTTTCCTGTCCCGGCTCTGGGACCCCAGCGCTGGTACGAGCCGCCCCTGGCGCTGGAAAAGCTCCAGGACGTCGACGCCGTGCTCATCTCCCACGACCACTACGATCACCTGGACCACCCCACAATCGCCCAGATGAGCCAGTGGGACACGACCTTCATCACCCCTCTGGGCGTCGGCGCGCACCTGGAGTATTGGGGCGTGGATCCGTCCAAAATCATCGAACTGGATTGGTGGGATGAGCACAAGATCGGCCCCGTGCGCATTGTGGCCACCCCGTCGCGCCACGCCTCGGGGCGTCACCTGACCGACCAGAACCGCACCCTCTGGGCCAGCTACGCCATCCTCGGCTCTGAGCGCCGCGTCATGTTCTCGGGCGACACCGGCTTGCACGACGACATGCGCACCATCGGTGAGCGCTTTGGGCCCTTTGATCTGGTCATGATCGAGGTCGGCGCCTACCACAAGACCTGGCCCGACTGGCACATCGGCCCAGAGCAGGCCATCGTGGGCCACCAGATGATGAAGGGGAAGCTCTTTGTGCCCATCCACTGGGGACTCTTTGATCTGGCCTCGCACGGCTGGACCGAGCCCATTGAGCGCGTTTGGGTCGCCGCCGAGAAGGCCAAGGCCACCTTCGCCACCCCGCGCCCCGGGCAGGTCATGGACATCGACGCGCCGCCACAACCTGAGCGCTGGTGGCCCGACGTGCCCTGGAAGACCGCTCAGGAGGATCCCCTCATCTCGACCCTTGGCGGAGACCCCAACAAGCGCTACGCTCCAACCCCGTGAACGCCGCCCAAAACACCAGGGCAGCGCTCTGATACCAAAGTGCAGATGAAAGGCTTGCTTTGAGGCGAGCAATAACGGATGGCAGGGACCTCGGGATGAGCGCAGCTGTGGCATCGCCACCGCAAGTGAGTTCCGTGGTTCCTGGCGCCGTTAGGGCCGTCACAAAGTAAGTCGGGCGTCTGCACTTTGGTATGAATCCATCACGAAAGGAGCCGCCCCATGGCCAAGCGCAATAAAAAAACCGCCAAAATCTCCACCGACGCTCAGGACACCTCCAACCTCTCCCACAACCCCTTTGCGGCACTGGGCAACCTCAAATCCAACCTCCCCAAGGCGCCGCCAGAGCCCAAACCAGCCGCAGAACCTTCTCTTCCACAAACCCCAGCGACCCCAACCCCTCCCGCCCGCGCCGTCATCCGCCTGGAGCGCAAAGGCCGGGGCGGCAAAAAGGTGACCGTCATCAGCCACCTGGGGCTGGACCCAGAGGCGCTGGCCCAGTGGTGCGCCCAGTTGCGCCAAAAGGCTGGCTGCGGCGGCGCTGTGGAAGACGACGCCTTGATCGTGCTCCAGGGCGACCAACGCAAGCGCGCCGCCGCCATCCTCAAAGACAAAGGCGTGCGCCGCATCACGCAAGGCTGACAGCCTGGGCCAGCCACGGTCCGCGGCCATGAAACCGATGCCCCCCAACCAACGATATAGCGCAGTCATAAAATTGAAGTTCAGGGTTTGGCTTTCGCAATGACGATAAGGGTGCTAGGATTTTATCCAAGGCGACTCAAAACATCGATTGATCCAAAGCCACGATCTCAGATCGCGTAGGGCACTGTCATGACCACGGACTCACCGTTTTTGCCCCAATGGCGCCACCTCTTTGAGCTGGAGACCCCCAGCGTGCAGGCGTTGTTGGCGGCGTTTGAACATCCCACAGACGCGCTGGAGGGTCAGCGCGTGCTCCTCTTTGGCGGCGCCAGAGGGATTGGGCGCCGCATCCTCGAAGGCCTGCTCCACCTTGGCGCCACGGTCTGCGTGGTGGACATTCGCCCCATCGACCCAGACCTCAAAAGCGCCCACGCAGGCAAGCTCGACACGCTGATCGCCGATCTAACCCGCGAAGATGAAGTGTTGCGGGCCTGTCAACACGCCACCGAGGCGCTGGGGCAGGTCGATGTGCTGATCAACAACGCCGCCTACATGCACCAGATCACCCACATCCTGGACATGTCCATGGAGGATTGGGACGCGACCTTTGCCCTCAACACTCGCTCGGCGGTCATCGCCGCGCGCCAACTGGTTCCAGGGATGCTGGAGCGAGGCCACGGCACGGTGGTGTTTCAGATGTCTCTGGAGGGCGCCGCGGCGCTCTCGGCCTACTGCGCGTCCAAGGCGGCGCTGCGCTCCACATCTTTCTCATTGGCGGCCGAGTTGCCCGAAGACTGCGGCGTCCACGTCTTCAGCTTTGCCCCGGGGCTAGTGGCCACCGAGCTGGTCCACGACTCCATCATCCCCTTTGTGGAAAAACTCGGCGCGGACTTTGAGACCTTTGTGCACACCGACGGAAAAAACCCCGGCTACAAAGGCATGATGCCCCCGGAGCACACCGCCGCGGGCCTCATCGACGCCGTCCTCAACGCCTCCATGCACCACGGCCTGATCGTCGATGGGCTGGCCCCGCTGCACACCGCAGGCATCATCGCCCAGCCCGAACCAGAGCTCACCCTTGAATCTGATCATGACGCCGCCATGACCAGCAATGAGCACATGATCCAGTACGTCAGCGGCGTCTCCGACCTCAACCGGCGCATTGAAAACCGCGTCCAACACCGCACCCGGCACCTGGAGCAAGAGCGCGAAGAGCTCCACGCCCAGAAAATGGAGAGCCTGGGGGTCCTGGCCGCAGGCATCGCCCACGACTTCAACAACCTCCTGGTGGGCATCGTCTGCAACCTTGAGATGGCCCTCGAAGACAGCCCCGAAAGCGCCCGCGAGTTCATCCAGGACGCGCTGGGCGCCTCGGGACAAGCCACCAGGCTCGTCAAGCTGATGCTCGATTACTCGGGCAAAGGTCAGTTTGAGTCCCGCGACCTTCAACTCAACCACATCACCCGAGAGTGCGCCCGGCTGGCCCAGACCACCATCCCCTCCAAAATCGACATTCAACTGGAGCTGGCCCCGCAATTGCCCGAGGTCATGGCCGATGAAGGCCAACTGCAGCAGATCGTCATGAACCTCATCCTCAACGCCTCCGAGGCCATCGAGGCAGAGGGGACCATCACGGTGCGCTCAAGCATGGTGGAGCTTGGCGGCGACGAGGCCCGCTTCGCCACCCACACCCAGCAGCCGCTGGCCAAAGGCCGCTACGTCCTGCTCGACGTCCAAGACACCGGCCACGGCATCTGCCCAGAGAAGCTCGGACACATCTTTGACCCCTTCTTCACCACCAAGTTCACCGGCAGAGGCCTGGGGCTCTCGGCGGTGCTGGGCATTGTCCGCGGCCACGGCGGCGGCATCGCTGTCGACTCCGTCGTGGGCAAGGGCACCAGCTTCACCGTCGCGCTTCCGGTCAGCCCCAACGCCTCCATGGCCTGCCAGGGACCTCCCAGGGCGCTGATCATCGATGACGATCCCATGGTCCGCAAAGCCCTTGGCCGCATCATCGAGCGCCAGGGACACGAGGCCATCACCGCCAAGAGCGGCCTTGAGGGGCTCAACATCCTGCGCGGCGCCCCCCAGAACATCCAGGTCGTCTTTCTGGACCTCATCATGCCCGAACAAGACGGCCATGAGACCATGAAGAGCATCCACGAGGTCAACCCGGACATCCCCGTCATCCTCATGAGCGGCTACTCCAACTCCACCCTCTCGGCCGCCGTCGACGGCAGCCAGTTCACCGCCTTCATCAAAAAACCCTTCACCATCCAGCAAATCAAATCCGCCCTGCATCAGGCCCACGAGGGCACCTGACCCAAAACCCCCTGACTGTGGTATCTTGCCTGCCTGCGCAGACCACACACCACAGGGGGCAGGACCATGCGGCTCATCTTAAGCAACAACGATGAAACAGGGCTCCTTGTGGACCCCCAAAACGGCTTCTCGATGGCCTTGGCCGGCCACCCCTATCAGACCGTCACGCTCCAACACCCAGAGCTGCCCAGACACGACGCCCGAGTGATGATCAAGGACGTCCCAGTCGAGGTTCGCCTCCGCGTGGATCCGCGCCCTGAGTCCATCCAGGCCACCGCGCTGGCCGGCGCGCTCGCCCAGACCTTTGCCGCCAACCGCACCCGGGCAGAGGCGCTCCAGATCCAGCCCGCCCAGGAGACCCAGCGCCGGTCCTGGGGCGTCGAAGCCGCCGCCAGCGCCATCTACCCCCTTAAGCGCTTTGACCCCTCGGGGGCCGACACCGAAGAGGTCCTCGTCCTCGTCCACGCCCAAAAGGTGATGACCATCACCCGCTCTTTCCCCGGCGCCTTCACCGACAGCCTGCGCTGGACGCTCTTCAACACCGCCAGCAACGGCTCCATCAGTTGGAAGCCCCAAGAACAACCGCCAAGCACCCCGCCGGCGCTCTGGCCCCCCAGCACCTTCCTTGAACCAGGGGTCCACGGCCGCCTTAAACCCGATCGCCGCGCCCAGGCCCGCGCGCTGGGCTCAACCCTGCCCTCCACGCTGATCCAAAAGGTGGCCCCAAGGCTCGAAACGCTCCTCTACGGCTCAGAAGCCCCCGCTTATCGGCTTGATGAACCCACGCGGCGATTTATGGGCGACTACCTGCTGGAGGCCTTTGATGGCACCGCCGCCGTCGGCTTCATCAAGGCCCACCTGCCCCAGGTCCACAACGCACACGACTCGCGGGGGCTGGCGCTGACGCTCTTGCTGGCCGCAGGGCAAGCCGCGCCCCAACCTTGACCGCGGCGGCCTCTTGCATCATTATTAGGAGGATTGGCAAATAAAGAAGTTTGCTTGTCCTGACCATGGACATGGGACAAGCGAAGGTGAATGCCAGGCTGGCAAAAGGCATCACCACTTTGCAGCGGAACCCAAACACGGCGCAGCACAAAGAACATCACCCAACAGGCGCCTGCGCGCCCCGGTGACGTTCGCCCAGCACATGCCTGCGGTTCCAGCACTGGGACAGTCAGATGTCCAACTCGACCCAGACAGCCCAGAATCATCAGCCAACGCCTCAGGCGCTGACCCCGCGCACCCACCTGGAAGCGTGCAAGGCCAGGGTCCGCGTGCTGATCCAGCGTCACATGCGGCGATACGCCGAGCGGCTTTTTGATGCCAAAGGCGAACTGTCTGACATGTGCATTGGGCCGCTGGAGTTGGGCCGTTTGATTGGTGCGCCGCAGGCGTTGGAGGCCCAGCGTCGGCTGGATCAGTTGGGCGTGCCGCCGCTGAGCGCGCTCGAAGAGACCCTGCAAAAGCAGCGTCGGGAGCTGGCCCAGCGCCTGTCGATGCTTGGGCAGGGGGTCATCCTGCCGCTGGAGGAGCTGCGCGCTGGCTTTGGCTTGACCGATCAGGAGTTGGATCTGCTGGTCCTGGCGGCGGCGCCGCGTTTGACGGTGGATTTGTCCCGGCTCTTGGCGCTGGCATGGGCCGACTTTTCCCAGCGCCAGCCCACCGCAGGCTTTCTGGCCGAGGTCATCGCCGAAGACCCCCAAGACATCCCCGACATTCTGGCGTTGATGGGCCCGCGCTCAAGGTTGGTCCGCTACCGGCTCTTGATTGCCCAGGAGCACCCCAACTGGCGGCCGCACACCCCCAGGGTGCACGCCCCCATCAGCGTCCCGCAGCGTCTGCTGGACTACATCACCGCCGAGCTGCTCACCGAGGCCGGGCTCAAGGGGTGCAACCTGACCGACGACGGCCTGGACGCCAGTCAACTGGTGCTCGACGCCAGCATCCAGGTCCAGATGCTCAAGGCGCTGCGAAAGCCCCAGGCCCGCGTCTGCCTGCTGGGCACCGTCGGGGCTGGGCGGCGCACCATCGTGCGCAGCTTCACCACCCGCGCCGGGCAAAAACTCCTGACGGTCTCGCTGACCGAAGCACTCGACAGCAATCGGCCGCTGCTGGTCCAGTTGGCCGAGATCCTGCGCGAAGCGCGCCTCCACCACGGGGCGCTGCTGCTACGCCTCGATGGGCTGAGCGACCACCCGCTGCTGGACACCATCAAGGCCCGCTCCGCCGCCGTGCGCAGTCTGCTTGGAGACTTCCCTGGCCCCATCTTCATGGCCACCACCGAGCGCACCCTGGTTTCGGTCTTTGTGCAGGGTCTGGAGCCGCTGGCGCTGACGCCGCCGTCGCGGGACGGCCAACGCAACCTCTGGCTCGGCGCCCTCAAGGGCGTCATCGACGCCACCGAGGCCGAGGTCATGGCCGAAGAACTCTCGGGCAGCTACCGCCTCTTCCCCGGCGCCATTCACCGCTCGATCAACGCTGGGATCGACGAGCGGCGCGGGCGGCGCGGCTCGGTCTCAATGCCCTCGCTGCTAAAATCGATCCGCAAGCAGTTTGACCACACCCTGGGCTGGCTGGCCGACGCGGTCGTGGTCAACATGAGCCTCGACGACGTGGTCCTGTCTTCTGACGTCCGCAAACAGGTCCACGAGATCCTCACCTACGCTCGCCACAGCGAGCAGGTCTTTGAGCAATGGCGCTTTCAGGAGCGCTCGCCGACCGGCCAGGGCATGCCCGTGATGTTCAGCGGCCCGCCCGGCACCGGCAAGACCTTGCTGGCCGGTGTGTTGGCCCGCGAGCTTGGTCGCGCGCTCTACAAGGTGGACCTGTCCCGGATCGTGGACAAGTACATCGGCGAGACCGAAAAAAACCTCGGCAGGGTCTTTGACGAAGCCGAGCGCGCCCAGGCCATGCTGCTCTTTGATGAGGCCGACAGCCTCTTTGCCAAGCGGACCGACGTCAAAAGCTCCAACGACCGCTACGCCAACCTTGAGGTCAACTACCTCTTGCAGCGTCTGGAGTCTTTTGACGGCATCAGCGTCCTGACGACCAACTTTCCCTCCAGCATCGACGAAGCCTTCCAGCGACGCATCCGCTTCAAGCTGGCCTTCCCGATGCCGGACCCGGCCATGAGGCTGACGCTCTGGCGCAAACTCATGCCCCCCGACGCCCCGGTGGATCCCGAGATCGACTGGGACGCGCTGGCCGAGAACTTTGAGTTCAGCGGCGGCCACATCAAGAACGCCGTGCTGCGCGCCTCAATCCAGGCCGCCAGCCAGCGTCGCTCCATCGATCAAATCATGCTGGTCAACGCCAGCATCGCCGAAAGCCGCGAGATGGGCATGCTCATCCGCGATAAAGACTGAGGACGCCATGCTATCGACATACGACCATAAGTCCGATGCCCTCCGTGAGCGACGCACACCCGCCCACGAGAAGGACGATGACGCCGTCGATCAGCCCCAACGCGACCCCCGCGAGTTGGCCAGGCTCCAGCGCGCCCAGTTTGCCCAGCCCGGCCAAAAGGACACCGAGGACAAATCCCAACAAGAGGATCCTCAGGCCCAAAACCCGCAAGACGAACAAGCCGATCTTCAGCCCGAGCATGAAGACGACGACGTCGACGCCCAGACCGGCGACAAGATCGAGCCCGCCAGCCAAAAAGAGGCCGTCTGCGTCCAAACCGACATGCCCACGGCGCTGAGCGTCGATGGCAACCTCCTGCCCCCCACCGAGCGCAAAGACACCCAGAAGACCGCCCTGGACCTCGACCAGAACAACGGCCAGCGCCTCCTTGGAGAGGTCACCGGGCAAAACCCCGACGCCAAAGACAAGCTCGACGCCGACAAGAACCCCGGTGAACCCGTCGACATCACCGCCGAAGATCCTCAAAAGGAGACCGAAGACCCTCAGAAAGACGGCGAAGAAGACTCCGAATTGCTCTGCGAAGACCCCGAGTTGATGGATCCGGAGCAAGTCGTCGAGGAAGCCATCGAGGGCGAAGAGACGCCCGAAGAAGACGTCGAAGCGCAAAAAGAGGGGGTTGAGGGCGAGGAGCTGACCGACGAAAACGGCCAGCCGATCGACGCCCAGATGGAAGACGGCACAGGGGTCAACGCCAAGGGCGACGGCACCGGCCAACAAGACCCAAACGCCCAGGTCAATCAGGGGCAAACCACCCAGGATCCGCAAAAGACCGCGGATGAGTCTCAAAACATGGGCCAGGGCCTCCAGCAGGTCGCCCAGACCATGATGCAGGGCCTTGAGGCGATGACCAGCGCCCTGGGCGCCGTGGGGCTGGCCGCCGGTCCCATGGGGATCGCGGGGCCGCTGGCCAGCGGTCTGAGCGCCGTGGGCGCCATGGGGGTGTCGCAGTTGGCCCAGAACTCGGGGCTGGGGGGCGCCATCGACGCAGTCACCCGCGCCATTGACCTGGACATGACACCCGAGGCCCCCCAACGTCAGGTCTCCAAAGCGCCTCCCTATGCCCCCGTCGAGCGCACCGCAGCCCCGACCGGCGAGCCGCGCGTGGCCCCCGTTCAGGCCGAGGTCCAGGGCGGTGGTGTGCCAGACCAGACCATGGCCGAAGGCGAGAGCGTCACCGACGAGACCGAGCAATCCGTGCCGGCCGGGACGCCGATCGAGGCCAACTTTGAGGGCCAATGGACCCCGGATCCGTCCGTGGTCGACTTTGAAACCCAGGCGCCGGTGCTGGAGAACGCCCCAGTGACCCCCACAGTGACCCCTGCGGTGGACGCGGGTCAGGCGTTGATGGACGCCAACGCCGACGCGCTCACGCGTCAGCCCACCGAGGTGAACCGCCGCGCCGCCAGCGAGCTGCACGGCCAGGGAGACGGGGCCATCCCCGGCGATGAGACCTGCATTGACGTCGAAGGCGCCCAGGGATTGGTGACGGGTCAGCAAACCGTCCAGGAGAAGATCGACGGGGCCAGCAACGACCAAACCCCAGCGGGCACCGCGCCGCTGGCCGGGCAGGTCAACGGCGGCGGCGGCAACGGCCAGACCTCGCGCAACAACGCCGCGCGCAGCCTCCAGCCCAGCACCGTCCAAAACCCCGAACCCGAAGACCCCACCGCCATCCAAGCCGACGCGGCCACCGCCCAGGAGGGCGACGCCAAAGGAACGCCCCGAGGTCAGATGCCCACTCTGGGCGACGTGGACGTGGCGACCCCTGCCTACCCGGGAGGCTCCGAGCGGCTGCCCAGCGTGCGCCGCTACGCGCCCACCACCCCGGACTTGAGCAACGACACCCAGGCATTCTCGCGCACGCTCGACAACGAAGCCTCCGCCCAGGACAGCCTGGTCACCGACGCCCAGGCCGAGTTGAACACCACCCTCGACGCCGCCTGCGACGAGGGCCACCAGCAGCTTGAAGAGATCAGCCGCGAGCCGCTGCGCAACGCCCAACCCACCGTCGAACAGGGCCACACCCAGGTCCAGGGCGAATCCGCCGCCCACACCCAGCG
>CAKZKQ010000450.1 GCA_937123825.1 uncultured Pseudomonadota bacterium | reverse complement strand
AGCGTCGTGTCAAGCGATTATAGCGCTCACAAGGGGTCACGGAGCAGGCCTGCGGCCGTGCTCTCTAGAGACTCCGCTGGAGTCTCCAAGCCCCTTGTTCGCTTGGTGGCTTCGCTGGGGAGCGCGGTTGATTCACACAGGTGACTTTGTTGGAGAACGCGCTCGATTCAGGGAGGTGGCTTTGTTGAGCAGATGGCGGTTGATTCCAGCAGGCAGCTCCGCAGAATTGAACGCAATTGTTCCCACAGGTGACGTTGTTGAGTCACCGAGACTGAACCGCCGCAGTCCCCACACCAAAACCCAACCAATTCAAAAAAGAAAAGAGAAGAAGCCACAGGTTTGGGGCGAGCAATAATGGATGTCAGACGCCTCGGTGGGAGTGAAGCCATAGCAGCGCTATTGCGAGCGACCTCCGTGGTGTCTGACGCCATTAGGGCCGCCCCAAACTTCGGTGTAGGTGGCGGCCGTGGTAATCCTCATAGAAAGAGATGACGGGCCACAGCTCGGTCCAATCTGACCAGGCCATCCAGGGCCCTCGGGACGCTTGGATGGGGAGGTTTGGGCTGACCAGGGAGGGTGGTGCTTGAACGCGGATGCGGAGCAATGAACCTGCGCCGCCTCGAACCAGGGGGACCCAGGTGACGCCAAGCTCTACGCGCTGGGCGTCTATGGGCCAGGCCACAAGGTGCAGGGCGTAGGGTTCATCCAAAGACACCGAAGCGACCTGGGCACCTTGTTTGTCGCGGTGGCTCAGTTCGGCTTCCCGGATCTCAAATGTGCCCTGCCCTTTCCCCGTGAGCTTGTCCCACCAGGAGGCCTGGTCTGGGCACCGGTCATAGAGGGCATGGCTTGAGGCGCGCATCTTGGACACCTGCACCGCTGGCGGCTGCGTGGGAACGTAGCTGCGGTGATCGGCGCCAGCCGGGTTTTGTTTGGGCGCGGACCACAGCCCAGCCAGAAACGACTCACCGCCGCCTTTGGGGCTGGTGGCGCGCTGCCAGTTGAAGCCCTCGGGCCAGATGGTCTGCGCGTCGCAGACCGCACTGCGCAAGTCGGCTTTGTCGAGTCCAAGCGCGCGCATGTCTGCCCCTTGAATCAAGGCCCCGCGCAACGACGCACCCATCACCGTGGCATCTTGGAGCGACGCCCCGCGCATGTCGGCGTTGTCAAAGATCGCTTCATTGAGTCTGGCGTTGCGAAGCGAGGCGTGGGTCAGCGTGCTTTGGGAGAACTGGGCGTTTTGAAAGAGGGCGCCTTGGAAATCGGCGCCTTCGGCGTTGATCTCCCTGAAATCGCCCATGTGCAGCCACGCCCCGCGCAGTTTGGCGCCGCGAAAGTCGGCGCGGCGCCAATCACCGCGCTGCATCAACGCGCGCGTCATGAAAGCTTCGCGTGCGTCTGCGCCTTCAGCCGCCACGTGGTAGAGCGAGGCGTGCTCCAGCAATGCGCGGCGAAGATCGGCGCTGCGCAGGTCGGCTTCATCAAAACGGGCCCTTGACCAAACCCCCTGGCTCAAATCGGCCTTCCAGAAGGTGGCGCCGGTGGCCTGGGCGCCGCGGCCTTCGCTTTGCGAGAGCAGGGCACCGCTGAAGTCGCCCCGTTCGCATTGGACGCGGTTGAGGCGCGCCTGCTCAAAGCGCGCGCCGGGCGCTTGCACCTCGTGGAGGTTGGCGCCGTCAAGGCGAGCTTCGCGCAGATCGGTGCGTTCAAGCCGGGCTGAGTCCAGGTTGGCGTTGCGAAGGTCGGCGGTGCGCAGATCGGCATCGTCAAGGGTCGCTTTGTAGAAGACGGCATCGCGCAGCGAGGCGCCAAAGAGGCGCTGGGCATTCAAGTTGACGCCAGACAAGACCGTTTTGGGGCCAAAGGCCTTGATGGTGGTGTGCTCAAAGCCCTTGGGCCAGCGGGTCTCGGCGTTGTAGAAGGCCCCTTTGAAGAGCGCATCATCCAGAGCGGCCTCATCCAAATCAGCCCCTTGCAGCAGGGCTCCCGTAAGGTCCGCGCGGTCAAGGTTGGCGCGCTCCAGCCGAGCCTGACGCAAGTCTGCCTCTTGAAGAACACACCCCAGGAGGTTGGCGCCGCGCAGATCGGCTTTGTGCAAAGACGCGCGGCGCAGGTGGGCCCTCTCAAAGAGGGCATCGACAAGCTCAGCGCTGTCGAGCCGGACGCCTTCCAGGCGCATCGAGTGGTGCCTTGCGCCGGGCCCAAAGGCTCCCAGCCCGCGCGGCTCAAAGAATTCGGGCCAACGCGTTGAGCGGCTGTAGAAGGCCCCATCAAAGCTGGCGTCGTCCAGTCGGCTCTGGCGCAGATCGGCGCCTTGGAGCCGAGCGCCGCTGAAGTCGGCGCCGCGCAGATCGGCCCCAGAGAAATCGGTGCGCCGCAGATCGGCCTCGCGAAAGCTGACCCCTTGTGCCTGGACGCCTTTGAGCCACACGTTGCGCAGGTCGGCGCCGGTCAGATCGGCCTCGGACAGGTGGATCTCTTGCAAAAAGAGCCGCTGAAGGTCCGCGCCAGGGCCAAGCGCCCGGCTTTTTTGAAACTCAAAGCCTTCGGGCCAGCGCGTGGCGGCGTCGTAGAGCGCGCCAAAGAGCGACACACCCTTGTCCAGGTTGGCTTCGGTCAGATCGGCGCCCTGAAGCATCGCCCCGCGCAGCTCCACCCCCACCAGGACATCGCCGCGCAGGCGCTTGCGGCGCAGATCCGCCCCTGGCCCCACCGCGCCGTCGGGCGCCCCCTCCATGTGGGCAGGCCAAACGGTCTGGGCGCTGTAGCGAGTGTGTTCAAAACTGGCGCCTGCGGTGTCGATCTCCCTGAGGGTGGCCCCGCGCAGGTCGGCCCCATCAAAACAGACCCTTCGGCAGCGGGCGGGGACCTCCCAGCGGGCGTTTTCCAGGTTGGCGCCCGAGAGATCCAGCCCGTCGGGGAAGTTGACCAGGATTCGGGCGCCGCTGAGCTGGGTGTATGGGCCAAACATGCCCTGGTTGCGAAAATCAAACTTGTCGGGCCAACGCGTGGCGGCGTCGTAAAACGCCCCCTTGAGGTCAATCCATTGAAGCTCGGCCCCTCGAAAGTCCGCCCCTCGCAGGTCTGCCCCTTCAAGCTGGGCGTCCTTGAGCACCGATCCATCAAAGACGGCGTGGCGCAAATCGGCGTCTTGCAGCGCCACTCGCTCCAACGCCAACCCCACAAGCTGCGCTCCCTGAAGGCTCGCCCCAGGCCCCAGCGCCCCAACCTCGGCTCGCCTTGGATCAAAGCCTCGGGGCCAGCGCGTGTCCTTGTCGTAGAGGGCCAGACGCAAAACGGCGTCGTCCAGGACGGCGCCGCGCAGATCGGCGCCGCGAAGATCGGCGCCTTGGAGGCTGGCGCCGCTCAAGTCGGTCTCCCGCATGCGGGCGCGACGCAGGTTGGCCCCGCTCAAATCCACGTCTTTAAAAATGGACTCGCTCAGATCGGCCAGCGCCAGCGTGGTCCCCACAAAGCTCGACGCACGAAAATCGGCCTCGGACATGGGGGCGCGCTCCAGATGAAGCCCGTCGAGCGCCATCCCCACAAAAAGCCGCGTGTCATCCTCGCGCAGGAGGCGCAAAAACGCTTCGACCGCGTCCTCTTCTTCACCTTGCTCGCCTTGACTCACGAGGCCTCACCACCGCGACCAAAGAACCGGCCCAGGATCTCCATCAGCCGAGGCTTTTGACGTTGTCCGGTGGAGAGTGTGGTGCGCACGCGGTCGAGCTTGAGCGTGATGTGCTCCTCGTCTTGTGGGTTGGGGGCTTGCGGGGCGTGGTCATCGCCAAAGATCTGGGCAAAGAGATCGGCCGCCGCACGCATGCGCAAGCTCAAGTCGATGGCGATGATCTCCACAAAACGAAACGCCAGCGGGCTGCGCGCCAAAAAGAGCTTGTCGAAGTCGGCCCTGGAGAGCGCCAGGACCGTCGTGGGGCGCCTGGCCAGGAGCGTCGCCGAGCGGCGCCCACCGTCGATCAGCGACACCTCCCCCACCATCGCCCCGGAGCGCAGCGATGTCAGGACCTTGGCCTGATCACCCAACAACTGCTTGCACACCGCCACCTCACCGCTGGCGACGATGTAGAGCTCATCGGCGGGATCACCTTCCTGGCAGATGATATCGTCCGTCTCAAAGGTCACCTCTCTCAAGAGGCCGGTCAGCACCGAGAGATCGTCTTCGCTCAGGCTGCGCAGCAAGAGCACCTGCTTCAAAAAAGTCCGCAGCGCGGTGTGCCGATCGGGTCCCGGCTCATAGTCGGCCACCACCAGCGGCACCGGCGCGGTCTGACCCGAGGTGCGACGCTTTTGGGGGGCCTTGCGCCGCTCCACCACCCCGCTGCCGCGCCCTGTGCTCTCGTGGGTCGGCACCTGCATCAAGCCGCTGACCTGCATGGGGCGCTGGGCACGACGCCGGTAGCTCAAGCGCACCTGACGCAGACGCTCAGGATCGGCCTGCAACTCCCCGATAAAGGCGTTGAGCTTGCGCAAACGCTCGCAGAGGGTCAGCGCCACGTTGCGCAACATCACATAAACGACCGGCTCACAGCGCAACCGCAGCCGCATCAACTCCGAGGCGTCCAGGCGGTGAAAAAGTCCCCCTTCCACCACCACCGCCGTCGCCGAACAAGGCTGCCCGTCCAACAACGACATTTCGCCCACCACCGCCCCGTGCTCCAGCACCGCCAGCTCGCCTTCAAAATCCCCAGCGGTGTATTTCTGGACTTTGACCTTGCCGCTCTCCGCGATGTAAAGCGCCTCACCGGGCTCCCCCTCCGCACAGAGTTCATCGCCCGCAGCGCGCTCGACCAGTTCAAATGACTGGGCCAGCACCGCGACGTCCTCGCCGGACATCCCCGCCAGCAGCGCCGTGCGCCCCAGCAGCTTCTCCATCAAATCGACAGCGTCGTGCATCCCCGCTCCCACAAGCACTTCGTATCGTTTCGTTATCCTGATGATGTCTGTCTTCTTAAAAGTCTCCCAGAACCCCAGACGGATCAAGAGAATCCCCCACACAATCGGGTCTGAACATTGTTCACATAAAGAACATCGTCAGAAGGTTCGCCAAAGGGGTTGAATGATGGGTACAGATGCGACTAGAACGCTTGACTGATCCCGTCAGGCAGCGTGTCAAAACGCGATGCTTGTTCGCGGATCGAAAAGGGGGATCTGCACTGTAAGCAGTTAAAATGGATGAGTGGATCATGAGTACAAGGCAACAAACCCAAACTGAAATCCGCCGCATCGCGGTCGTCAACCGCGGCGAGGCTGCCGTCCGTTTTCTGCGGGCACTGCACGAATACAACCTGGAGCGGGGGACCTCGCTGGAGGCGGTGGCTTTCTACACCAACCCGGACGCCGAGGCGCCCTTTGTGCGCATGGCCCACGACGCCGTGCACCTGGGACCAGCGATGATCCCGGGCGCCGACGGCGCGCTGGTCAGCGCCTACTGCCATCACGATCACGTGATCGAGCACCTGATGCGCTCGCGCTGTGACGCGGTCTGGCCCGGTTGGGGTTTTGTCTCTGAGGACATCGCCTTTGTGGCGCGCCTGGAAGAGGTCGGGATCACCTTCATTGGACCGTCGAGCCGCGCCATGGAGCTTCTGGGCGACAAGATCGCCTCCAAGGAGCTGGCCGAGCAGGCCGGCGTGCCGCTGGCGCCCTGGTCCTTGATTGAAGACAGCGCCAGCGAAGACGACATCCGCAAGGCGGCCGAACGGATCGGCTTCCCGCTGATGGTCAAGGCTTCGGCAGGCGGCGGTGGCCGCGGCATCCGCCGCGTGGAGAGCGCCGACGGCCTGATGGTCGCCATCAGCCAGGCCCGCGACGAGGTCCGCAAGGTCTTTGGTGCCGGCGGCCTCTTTATGGAGTCCTGCATCACGGGCGCTCGCCACGTCGAGATCCAGCTCATCGGCAGCCCCCAGGGCGCCACGGCGGTGGGCGTGCGCGACTGCTCCATCCAGCGCCGCAACCAGAAGATCATCGAAGAGGCACCCAGCCCCGTGCTGCCGCCCGAGATGGCCAAGATCCTGTGCGATTCCTCGGTGCGCCTTGCTGAGCTTGCCGGCTACCACGGCGCCGGCACCGCCGAGTTCCTCTACCAGCCCGCCACCGGCGACGCCAGCTTCCTGGAGGTCAACTCGCGCCTTCAGGTCGAGCACACCATCACCGAATGCCTCACCGGCGCCGACCTGGTCCACGCCCAGATCGACATCGCGCGCGGCCAGGCCTGGGCTCGCCCCGCCGACCAGGGCCGCGGCTACGCCATCGAGGTCCGCCTCAACGCCGAAGACCCCGAAAAAGGCTTCCTGCCTGCCCCCGGCACCGTGCGCGTCTTCCGACCCCCGGCAGGCCCCGGCATCCGCGTCGACAGCGGCATCGCCGAAGGCATGACCATCGCGCCCGAGTTCGACTCCATGATCGCCAAGGTGATCGCCTACGCGCCCACCCGCAAGCAAGCCATCGCTCGCCTGCGCCGCGCGCTCCAGGAGTTGCAGGTCGTCGTCGAAGACGGCGCCACCAACAAGGCCTTCTTGCTGGAGTTGCTGGCCCACGAGACCTACATCGACGGCAGCGCCGACACCGCCTGGGTGGATCGCGCCCACGCTGCGGGGGCCTTTGGCACCCCCGCCTGGGGCTTTGAAGCCCTCCTGGTGGCCGCCATCATCGAATACCGCCTCCAACGCCACGCCCAGGAGCAGAGCTTCTTTGCCCAGGCCCAAAACGGCATCCCGCAAAACCTGCCGCAGCCCGAAGGCGCCGAGATCGACCTTCGCCTGCGCGGCCAGCGCGCCACCGTGGACGTCTTTGACCTCGGCCAGGACCGCTACTTTGCCGGCCCTGAAGGTGCTCGCCAGCTCATCACCGTCGAGCCCACCGGCGCCCACTCCGTCTCCGTCGAGATGAACGGCAAGCGCCACCAGGTCCTCTACTCCTACGGCCGCGCCGGGATCATCGTCGAGGTCGACGGCGTCATGCACTCCATCGAGCGCACCTCGGGCGGCACCGTCCGCGCCCACGCGCCCGCCATGGTCGTGCACGTCTCGGTGCAGGAAGGCGACGTCATCAAACCCGGCGACACCCTCTGCGTCCTTGAGGCGATGAAGATGGAGATGGGCGTCTTTGCCCAGGAAGGCGGCACCGTCAAGACCGTCCTCATCCAGCCCAACGAGCAGGTCGTCGCGGGCCAACCGCTGGTGGTCCTCGAACCCGAAGCCAACGGCGAAGAAGCCCAAGAAGAGGCCGCCTCCTGGGACGTGCCCACCAGCCAACCGCGCCCTCTGGCGCTGCTCTTTGACTACCAGGGCAACCCCACGCCCGAAGCGCTCGACACCATGGACGCCTCTTTGGCCAGCGAGGTCATCGGCGACCTGACCGGCGCCATCCGCTCGCTGCTCCAGGGCTTTGACCAGCCCCCGCAGTTGGTCGAGCGTCTGGTCAAGCTCCTTGACGGCGCGCTGATCAACGAAAACACCGTCCACCCCGAGCGCTGGGCTGCGCTGGCCGACGAATTGGGCACCTTCGCCAACGGCGAGGCCCTCTTTGACCGCCGGATGCTCAACTCCGAGGTCGCCGAAGGCGGCGCCGCCGTCACCGTCGACCTTGCCTTCTACGACTTCTGCCGCCTCCACCACGAGGGTGAAGACGGCGCCGACGTCGCCATGCGGCCCAAGCTCCAGGACGCCCTGACCCGTTACGGCGTCCACTCGCTCGAACCCTCCGACGACCTGCGCGCCTCCCTGTGGCGTCTGGCCGTGGCCCACGTCCACAGCGCCCTGCCCCACCGCCTGTGCTCGCAACTCCTGCGCGCCGTGATGGAGCTGCACCGCGCTGGCGTGGCCTTCGAGCAAGCCACCTTGCGCCCCGTGCTGGAGCAGATCGTTCAGGTCTCGCTCAACAAGAAGTACCCCTTCGTGGCCGACAACGCGCGCCAGGCCATCTACGTCCTCTTTGACCAGTCCCGCTACGTCGAGCGCCGTCAGGTCGTCGAGGCCATGCTGAGCAAGCTCCTGGGCTCGCTCACCGGCCACGCCCCCGACAGCCCCGAAGCCCGCGGCTGGATGGACACCCTGGCACGGTCGCCCCACTCCCTCTTCCCGCTCCTGCTGCACCGGGCCGACCCCGCCGCCAGCGAGACCCCCTTTGTGGCTGAGGCCATCATCCGCCGCCTCTATGCCGACCATCGGGTCCAGACCGTCGAAACCATCCAGGCCGATCAGGCCCTCGTGGTGACCTTTGATCTGACCCCTCGCGGCGACGACGCCCAGCGTCCGGCCCAGAAGATCGTCTCGGTGCTGGGCAACGCGCACTACATCGGCGCCGCCATGGACGCCGCCGTGGCCCAAATGGCCGAGTTCAAGCCCGACGTGGTGGAGATCTCCCTGCAAAGCGGCCACACCTGCCCCGACCTGCCCAAGCAGCTGACCGAGATCATCACCCGGCTCAAGCTCGACAACACCACGCTTGACCGCATGACGATCAACTGGTGCAACGGGCGCGATGGCCTCCACCACCGCACCTTCCGCCCCAGCCACGGTCATCTGGTGGAGGACGCCGATCACCGCGACGTCCACCCCGAAGCGGCCCACCGACTGGAGCTGTGGAAGCTGCGCGAGTTTGCCCTGGAGCGGATCGACGCCCCCGAGCAGATCCACGCCTTCACCGGCACCGCGCGCACCAACCCCCGCGACGAGCGGATCTTCATCTACGCCGAAGTCCACGACATCAACCGTCCCGGCGACAACGAAGAAGAGCAGGAAGGTCTGTGGGCCTTTGAACAGGTCTACTTCGAATCCATGCGCGTCCTTCGTGAGGCACAGGCTCGCCGTGCCACGCGCCAGCGCCTGCACTGGAACCTGCTGACCATCCACATCCGGCCCCCGATCCACCTGGACCCGGCGGCGCTGGAACGCCTCTCGACCCTGCTTGAGCCCGCCAGCCGCGGCCTGGGTCTGCAAGCGGTGGTCATCCACGCGCGCCTCAAGGACAGCAAGGGCAACGTCAGCCCCTCGACCTGCTTTGAGATCCGCAAGCGCGGCACCCAGCGCGTTGAAGTCGGCATGCGCTCCACGCCCACCGAGCCGGTGCGCGCCATGAGCGACTACGAGATGCGCGTCGTGCGCACTCGCCGCATGAACTTCTTCTACCCCTACGAAGTGGCCCGCATGCTCGAAGGCCAGCTCATCGACAGCGCCAACGCCGGCAACCATCGCCTGCGCGGCAAATTCCTTGAGTACGACCTCGACGCCGACGGCCGCCTGGCCCCGGTCGATCGCCCCTACGGCCAGAACAGCTGCGGTGTGGTCGTGGGCGTGGTGACCAACTACACGCCCAAGTTCCCCGAGGGCATGGCCCGCGTGTGGATCGCCTCCGACCCCACCCACGCCATGTGCGCCCTGGCCGAACCCGAGTGCCGCCGCATCCTGGCCGCCATCGATCTGGCCGAGGCCCGCGGCCTGCCGGTGGAATGGCTGCCGGTCTCCGCTGGTGCCAAGATCGCCATGGACAGCGGCACCGAGAACCTCGACTGGACCGCGCGCGTCCTGCGCCGGATCGTTGAGTTTTCCCAGCTCGGCGGCGAGATCAACATCATCGTCGCAGGGGTCAACGTCGGCGCCCAGTCCTACTGGAACGCCGAGGCGACCATGCTCACCCACACCCGCGGCATCCTGATCATGACCCCCACCGGGTCCATGGTCCTGACCGGCAAAAAGGCCCTGGAGTTCTCTGGCGGCGTGGCGGCCGAGGACGAGCGCGGCATCGGTGGTTACGAGCGCATCATGGGCCCCAACGGTCAGGGCCAGTACTTCGCCATCCACCTCTCGCACGCCTACCAGATCCTCTTTGACCACTACGAGTTGACCTACCGCGCTCCCGGTGAAGACGGCCCGCGCCTCTTTGCCACCACCGACCCGGTGGACCGCTCGGTCATGGGACACCCGTACAAGGCGACCTCGGGCGAGGCCTTCTCGACCATTGGTGAGATCTTCGACGACCGCACCAACCCGGAGCGCAAGAAGCCCTTTGCCATCCGCGAGGTCATGGGCGCCGTGATCGACCAGGACAGCGGCCACCTGGAGCGTTTTGCCACGCTGCGCGACGGTGAAACCGCCGTGGTCTGGGACGCCCACATCGGCGGACACCCGGTCTGCGTGCTGGGCATCGAGTCCCGGCCGCTGCCCCGCTACGGGCGCATCCCCATGGACGGTCCCGACGCCTGGACCGGCGGCACGCTCTTCCCCCAGAGTTCGCGCAAGGTGGCCCGCGCCATCAACGCCGCCAGCGGCAACCGCCCGGTGGTCGTGCTGGCCAACCTTAGCGGCTTTGACGGCAGCCCCGAGTCGCTGCGCAAACGCCAGCTTGAGTACGGCGCCGAGATTGGCCGCGCGGTGGTCAACTTCCAGGGCCCGATCATCTTTGTGGTCATCAGCCGCTACCACGGCGGCGCCTACGTGGTCTTCTCCAAGGGACTCAACCCCGAACTGCGCGCCATCGCCCTTGAAGGCACCTTTGCCTCCGTCATCGGCGGTGCGCCCGCGGCCGCGGTCGTCTTCCCCAGAGAGGTCCGCCGCCGCGCCGAGGCCGATCCCCGCATGGAGGCCGCCCTCAAAGAACTCGACGAGGCGCCCTCCAACCAGAAACCGGCCCTGCGCGAGCGCCTCAACGCCCTGCGCACCGAGCTGCGACTGGAAAAACGCGGCGAAGTCGCCCGCGAGTTCAACGCCATCCACACCGTGCAGCGCGCCGTCGAGGTGGGCTCACTGGATGCCGTGATCGCCCCGGCGGCCCTGCGCCCGACCATCATCACGCAGATCACCGAAGGCATCGAGCGCCAGCGCCGCGGCCTGGCCGCCGCCCCTCCCCGCGCCACGCCGCTGGGCAAAAACGCGTGATTTGCGCGCTCTCGGGCTCTCTCCATAATGAGCCCGGCGCCTTGAGGTGAACTCGCACACCAAAGCGCGGGTTCACCGCCCCCTCCTTCCCCTTTCCAGATTCCCAAACACATCTGCGTGCAAACCGCAGCGCACCCCTGCGTCCTGACCGAATGGCAGGCCAGGCTGTCTTGTACGTGGCCGTTTTGGACAGAACCTGCGCAAGGTTCCGTCTGACGTTGCACCCGGGGTCGATCTCATCTAAAAGAGCCCCGTACACCCATGGCAACAAACAGGCATCTGAAGGCATAGATCCTACTTACGATAATCACGGCGGCAGGCTCACCCGACCGCCACAGACGGGGACAGACATGCACATCCTGGTCATCAACTGCGGCAGCTCATCCATCAAGGGCGCGGTCATCAACCACCAAAGCGGCGAGCACGTCGTGACGCTGCGTGTGGAGCGGATCGGCGGCGAGTCGACGATGAAGTTCAATGATGAACCGGCGGGGGCTTGTCAGGGGGCGGACCACGCGCAGGCATTGGGGTGCTTGATGCCCGAGTTGACCCGGCGTCTGCCCGAAGGGATCAGCATCGACGCCGTGGGGCACCGCGTGGTGCACGGCGGCGAGCGCTTTGTGGAGCCGACGGTGGTGGACGACGAGGTGGAGGCGGCCATTGAGGCGCTGGTGCCGCTGGCGCCGCTGCACAACCCGGCCAACCTGGCGGGAATCCGCGCAGCCCGCGCCCTGCTGCCGGGCGTCCCCCACGTGGTGTCTTTTGACACCGCGTTTCACGCCACGCTTCCTCGCCGTGCCAAGCTCTACGCCCTGCCGCAGGACGTGACCGAGGCCCACGGGCTGCGCCGCTATGGTTTTCATGGGCTCAGCCACCGCTATGTGGCCAGCCGCGCCGCCCAGTACCTTGAGGCCGATGTGCGCGATCTGCGCCTGATCACCTGCCACATGGGCAACGGGGCCAGCGTCTGCGCGGTGGAGTATGGCCGCTCGGTCGAGACCAGCATGGGCATGACGCCGCTGGAGGGTCTGGTGATGGGCACGCGCGCGGGCGACATCGACGCGGGGATCCTGATCCAGCTCATGCGCGCCGAGGGCATGGACGCCGACGCGCTGGACCACCTGCTCAACCGCCGCTCGGGGCTGGCCGGGCTCAGCGGCGTTGGCAACGACATGCGCGACATCGAGGCGCGCGCCGCCGACGGTGACGAGCGCTGCCGCCTGGCCCTCCAGATCTTCAGCCATCGGGTGCGCAAGTACATCGGCGCCTACGCGGCCTTGATGGGCGGCGCCGACGCCATCGTCTTTACCGGCGGCATCGGCGAAAACTCCCAGGCCGTGCGCCACCGCATCGCCCAGCGCCTGGGCTTCTTGGGGGCCAACCTCAACGAAGACCGCAACCGCCAGTGCGCCATCTCCCACAAAGACCCTGTCTTTGACATCGCCACGCGGCCCAGCCGCACCCGGCTGCTGGTCGTGGCCACCGACGAGGCCCGCTCGATCGCCCGCGACGTGGCGCGCGTGGTCCTGGAGCTTGGCCGCCCCCGTGGTCAGCGTCCCATCCCAGTGGCCATCTCGGCGCGCCACATCCACCTGACCCAGGAGGCCGTCGAGACGCTCTTTGGCCCCGGCCACCAGCTCACCCCCCGCAAGCCCCTGTCCCAGCCGGGTCAGTTTGCCTGCGAAGAGCGCGTCACCTTGATCGGCCCCAAGCGCAACATCGAAAAGGTCCGCATCCTTGGCCCCACGCGCTCCAAGTGCCAGGTCGAGATCTCGCGCACGGACGAGTTCACCCTGGGCATCGACGCCCCGGTGCGTGCTTCGGGCGACGTGGCCAACAGCCCCGGCGTCACTTTGGTGGGTCCGCACGGTCAGCTTGAACTCAAACAGGGCGTGATCTGCGCCTGGCGCCACATCCACATGACCCCCGACGACGCCGAGCACTTTGGGGTTCAGGATCGGGACATCGTGGAGGTCGCCATCGACAACGGCGCGGGCCGCTCGTTGACCTTTGGCGACGTGCTGGTGCGCGTGTCGCCCAAATACAAGCTGGAGATGCACATCGACACCGACGAGGGCAACGCCGCCGAACTGAGCCGGGGCGCGACCGGGGCGCTGGTCTCCTCGGACGGCTCCGCCGCGCTGCGCCACCGTGGCACCCGCTACGACCGCGTCGAGTCCTGAACCGCCGCCAGGGACCATCGTCCGAAGGCTGAAGCCACAGACGATGAGGACGGGCCTAGACCGAGTACCGCTCAAAACGAGCCAGCCAGGACGGCTCTCGCAGCCCATTTCTTCGTCGTCGATGCTCGACGAACCCCCGGTTCG
>CAKZKQ010000449.1 GCA_937123825.1 uncultured Pseudomonadota bacterium | reverse complement strand
ATCGTCGTCGTTGTCGCAAACGTCCCCTTGTCCATCGTCATCGGTGTTTTGTTGGTCGGCGTTGGGAGTCAGCGGGCAGTTGTCGTCACCGTCCTGCACACCATCATCGTCGTCATCCCCATCACAAACATCGCCGTCGTCATCCCCATCGGTGTTGGTCTGGCCTGGGTTGGCATCCAGGGGGCAGTTGTCATTGACGTCCAAGACGCCATCCCCGTCATCATCGTCGTCACAGACGTCGCCAAGATTGTCCCCATCGTTGTCGAGTTGATCAGGGTTGCTGATCCCCGGACAGTTGTCGGCGCTGTCCGGCAGCCCATCATCGTCGGTGTCCTCGCCGTCATCACAAGCATCGCCAAAACCATTGTCGTTGACGTCAGCTTGGTTGGGGTTGGGAATCAGCGGGCAGTTGTCATCAACGTTGGGGACGCCATCCTCATCGATGTCGTCGTCGCAGACGTCGCCGTCATCGTCGCCGTCGGTGTTGGTCTGGCCTGGGTTGGGGTCTAGCGGACAGTTGTCGTCATCGTCGCCCACACCGTCGTTGTCGTCATCGCCGTCGCAGAGATCGCCGCGGTCGTCGCCGTCGTTGTTGGCTTGGTCGACGTTGTCTTCAAGGGGGCAGTTGTCGTCTTCATCAACGATGTTGTCGTTGTCGTCGTCGTTGTCACAGACGTCGCCTGGGAAGTCATTGTCGTTGTTGGCCTGGTCGGCGTTGGCCACAAGAGGGCAGTTGTCATTCCCATCGACGATGCCGTCGTTGTCATCGTCGTCGTCGCAGGCGTCGCCAAGGTTGTCGCCGTCGGTGTCGGCTTGATCGTTGCTCAGGCGCGGGCAGTTGTCGTTTTCGTCTCTGAAACCATCGTTGTCGTCGTCGGGGTCGCAGGCGTCGCCTCGGTCGTCATTGTCCAGGTTTTCCTGACCTGGGTCAGCGTCGAGCGGGCAAATGTCATTGCCGTCGCCCACGCCGTCGTTGTCATCGTCGGGATCACAGGCGTTGCCTTGCTCGTCACCGTCGGTGTTGGTCTGGTTGGTGTTGGAGACAAACTGACAGTTGTCGCGGCCATCGTCGACGTCATCATTGTCGTCGTCGTCATCGCAAACGTCGCCCCGGCGGTCACCGTCGTTGTTTTCCTGGCCAGGGTTGAAGACAAAGTCGCAGTTGTCATCAAAGAGACATAGACCGTCGCCATCGGGATCGGGCTCGCCAAAAATGCATTGGGCTTGAGCGCTCTGCGCTGGCAAAAGCACAAAGAGCACCAGCCCGATGATGGCCACGAAGCGATTGAGGGCGTGATGAGAGGTTGTCATGGCGCTCGCCTTGGGTCTGGAGTGTTGCGCTGAGCGAAGTCCCTAACGGTGTGGCGGCCTTAAGCCCCCGGCACCTGCCTGCGGCCGTGTGCTTACGGGGTCTCGAGGGGTGTTGGCTTTTGTGGATCCTGGGCGGGCTCTTCATCATCAAAGAGAGACCAGAGCAAGAGCCCCAGCCCGGCGGCTTCCATCGCCACCGCAGACACACCCAATCCCGTCACTGCGACGCTCTCTTTGTTGGGATCGTTCATCCCAAGGGCCACGCTGCCCAGCAAGACGCCGCCGCCCATCAAACCCATCCCCGACCATCCCAGCGTGCGCTGGGGCGCAGCGACGGGCTCCAGGAGGATGGTCAGCGCCACGGTCTGCCCCTGCTCCACCAGGACATCGCGTCGGTCGGTCACCGCGCCAGGTCTGCGCAGCTCCAGGCGATGCGATCCGGGCTCAACCTCAAAGCGACCCGGCGCGCTGCCGGCCAACTCGCCGTCGATGTAGACCTCACTGCCCGCATCGGTGTTCAAGTCCAGGAAACCCACCAGACGCTTGGCGGCGGCTTCGCGCTGGGCCTGGGCCTGCTGGGCTTCCTCGATGCGTTTGAGGCCCAACTGGGCCCGCTGCGCCAGGTCGCCTTCTGCGGCCAGCTCCAACTGAACACTGTAAAACTTGCGTGCGATCTCCAACTGTCCATTGCGCTCATAAGAGCGCCCGGCGTTGTAGGCCAGGATTTCGTTGGGATCGAGCTTGAAGGCCTGGGCAAAGGTGTCGGCGGCTTTGGCGTACTCCTGACCTTCGTATTGGAGCAGGCCGATCTTGTAGAGCCTGAGCGCCTCGGCGCGGTCCTGTGCAGCGCGCTCTTTCTGGTCGGGAGCGGCAGCCTCCTGGGCGTGCGCTTGGGTCAGGCCCAGACAGAGCACAGCCCCCACAAGCAGGAACCGAAGGGCGAAGCGCGCTGACATTGGGCAAACACACATCATCGGGCTCCTTCAATCGACAGGTTTGTAGGGCAGGGCGTCGTCGGTCTTGGCGGGTTTGGGGGGCTTGACGCGCGGTTTGACGCTCTCTTGGGGCGGTTTGGCCGCTGCGGGCGGCTTCTTGGCCGCGTTGAGCTTGTTGTTTTTGACCATGGGTTTGGTCTTGAGCCCCACATGACCTGGTTTGTTGGGAGGCTCGTCGGGTTCCAGGCGCACCGAGTGGACCTTGTCGTTCACCGCAGAGATGAGCAACGTGGCGGTCTTGTGTTTGGGAGCCTCGATCTGGACCTTGAACGGCGCAGCATCTGGCGCCAACTCAAACGTATGCGGGGTCGTACCGATGCGTTGCCCTGCTTTGAGCACCGCGCCCTTCTCTGGCTCTGACAAGACGTGGACAAAGACCTTCTGGACGGCTGTGGGTTCCATCTGGATCTTGAGGCGAGTTTGCCCGTCAGCGGGAAAAGCCTCATGGATTTGGGTGGTTTTAAAGCCGTCTTTTTTCAGCGTTAGAGAGACTTTGTTGCCGGGGTCGCCCTGGAGTTCAAAGGGGGTTGCGCCAAGCTTTTCTTTGCCCTTGAAGATGGCAACGTCGGCTTCGTTGCTGTCGATGGCGATGGTGGTTTGCGTGGTTTGTGTGGTGGCTGGTGCAGGAGAGGTGTCGGGGGTTTGTTGTCCCTTCCAAATCCATAACCCCAAAGCGAGCCCCACGAGCGCCAGGATGCCCATGGCCACCATCGGTCCCCTGGCCTTGCTTTTGGCTTCGAGCGGGGCGAGCGCGGTTGGAGATGGCGCAGCGCCGTGGGCGATGGCGTTTGGGGTGGCGGGGGTTTGGGGCAGCGTGTTGTGGTGCGCGATGTCTGTGACGTCATCAAACTCCAGAATCAGCGCGTCGGTGTGCGGCAGCGCGGTGGGCAGGTCTGCCGCAGCCTGACGCAGTTCTTTGATGAAGGTCGCGGCGTCGGCGGGCCGATCCTGGGGATTTTTGGCCATGGCGCGGTGGATGAAGGCCCGCAATGGTTTTGGGACGGCGTTCGAGAGGTCGGGGATGGGGTCGGTCTGGTGGGCGATGGCGATGCTGACTGGGTTTTTGCCTGTGTAGGGCGGCTTGCCCTCAAGCAACTCCCACATCATCACCCCCAGGGCATAGAGGTCGGTGCGGCCGTCGAGTTTTTCGCCGCTCGAAAGCTCCGGGGCCATGTACTCCACGGTGCCACACACAATGCCCATGCGCGTGACCTTCTCTTCATGTTCGGGGGGGTCGATCAGCTTGGCGATGCCAAAGTCGATGACCTTGACCAGTTCTCCTTTGCCCTCCACCTGACTGATGAAGATGTTGCCTGGCTTGATGTCGCGGTGCAGGACGTTTTTGTGGTGGGCTTCCTGGAGCGAACTGGCCACTTGCAAGGCGATGTCGACCGTGCGCTGCGGTGTCAGCCGTCCGTGCTGCTCAAGGATTGTCCCCAAATCCTCACCGTCGAGGAACTCCATGGCGATGAAAAGCGTGCCGTCATCGTGCTCGCCATAGTCCAGGACCGTGATGGTGTTGGGGTGGTGGAGTTGGCTGATGGTGACGGCTTCTCTGAAGAAGCGCGTGATGGCCTCGTCGCTGTCGGCCAGCGCCTTGCGCAGGATCTTCAGCGCCACCTTGCGCCCAATGGGCTCCTGGGCGGCCACGTAGACCTGCCCCATCCCCCCTTCGGCCAGCAGACGCTCCACGCGATACTTGCTCGCCACCAGTTCGCCGGACTCAAAGATGCGGCCATACCTCAGCGGCTTTTTCGAGCTGGAAGAGTGTGCCATGTGTTGTGTGCTTGAACCCCCTGCCGAACCACATCCCAGGGCCATTTTAAGCGCGCAACGCGTCCGTTGGCCAGTCCTGGGCTCAGACTCGGTCTGATGGGGGGTGTTGCGACACGCTCATTTGGCTTTTTTGCGCCGGACTTCCATCCAGGTCTCAAAGCTCGACTCGTCCTGGGGATGGTTGTTCTGCACGGCCCACTTCTGGAAGGGGACCAGGTGGGCGCGGGCGGTCTCGACTTCCATCTTAAGGAGCTTGGCCGTCAAACCTCCCTCGACCAGAAAGCCCGAGGTCTGATAGCGCTCCAGATAGCCGTCTCGATCGTAGGGGACTTGATGGAAGGTGACCTCCCACCGACCGTCGCGGACCTCAAAGCCCACGTACTGCGCGCGCCAGTCGCCGTTGAAAGGCAAGCCGACCGACCCCGTGTTGATCACCTGACCTTTGCTGGTGTGCAGGTGCAGTGGCCGATGGGTGTGGGCACAAACAAGGATGTCCTCTTTGATGGTCGCCAAATGCCCCAGGACGTCTGCCTCGGGTGTCCAGGGGCCGATGCCCTGGTTGTTGGACGCGGGCGTGCCGTGGACAATCCGCATGGGCGGACCCTGGCTTGGGGTGATCTCCAGGGGCAGCTCTTCCATGTAGGTCTTGTGGTGCGTCAGGCGCTCGGCCATCCAGCGGCTGGCCGACCAGATGTCCTCTTGCCACCAGGCTTCGGGGACCTCGCGGCGCAGAAAGTTCAGCGCGTAATCCTCGTGGTTGCCGCGAATGCTCGGCCACCCCAGCGCTTGAACCCTGTCGATGACCGCCGCCCCGTCTGGACCGCGGCCGACCAGATCCCCGGCGACGATGACTTCGGCGTAGCCGCGCTTGGCGATGTCCTCTACGACAGCGTCGAGCGCAAATGTATTGCCGTGAATGTCTGCCAGGATGGCCAGTGTGTGCATGGATTGCCCCCTTGGATGCCTCGCGCACGTCGCCACAGTATGCACCCTGACCGCCCAAAGAAAAACCGTCGGCGCGCTTAACATCCTCTTCTGCCCACCGGTCTTCATGACGACAGCGGGTTCTGATGGCCGCGATGAACGCTTCATCGGGCACCACAGACACACAGATTTTGAATGTCTCAGCCGCACGGGGCCAATGGGGCGGTTGGGCGATGTTTTAAGGAGAACGCTGCCATGCGCAAAGCAACGCTGATGTTGATGATTTTGATGCTGACCGCAACCGTTTGGGGCTGCCGCGATGAAACACTCACGCGCGAAGAGGCCAAGCTGGCGCTCGATGAGGCCCAACTGTCGACCCAAAGCCAGTCCATGACCTACGACGTCCTGGAGATCTCCACCCACTTCACCATTGGCGCCGCGGTCGAAGACGCCGTGGACGAACTGAAGGCCTTTGTGGAGTCCCAAATCCCATGCTCCACGGTCACACGCCAAGACCGCACTTTGACGGTGGACTTTGGCGAACTGGGAGACCAATGCGTCTACAAAGGCAGGACCTACGCCGGGCAGTCTCAAATCACGCTTGAGCGCACCGAGGCGGGCCAGCTTGAGGTCACCCACGTCTGGACCGACCTGACCAACGGCAACGTCACCATCAACGGCGGCGCCACCGTCACCTGGGACCGCTCCGAAGGCACCCGGCGCGTGGAGCACCAGATCAAGTGGAGCAACGGCGACAAATCGGCCACCGGCGAAGGCGATCGCACCCAACAACTCATCGACCGCGATCTGGGCCTGCAGGGCGGCATCGAGATCAACGGCTCCCGGGGCTGGAGCTCAGATCGCGGCCAGTGGAACCTCGCCATCAAAGGCGTGCAGGTGCGCGGCGCCGATCCTGTTCCCCAGGCTGGCACCTACACCCTGACCAACCCCGACAACAAAGAACTGACCATGTCCTTCAAGCGCCTCGACGACACCACCATCGAAGTCCAGGTCAGCGGCACTCGCCGTGACTTCACCTTCAACGTCCGCGCCCGCTGAGTTTGGGGTGCTCTCGTCACAGGCTCGGGGCGAGCAATGACGAGTACAGAGGGCCGAAGCTCTCCTGTGATGAGTCACCAACCGTCAAGCCGCCCACTTCCAGACGCAAAACCCAAGCACTTCAAAAAGAACAGAGAGAACGAACCCCAAGCAAAAAAGGGGCCGTGAGGCCCCTTGTCGGTGGTGTTGAGCGTGCGCCAACCGCTTTGGGTTGGCGCGCTTGGATGTGTGTCTTCAGCGGCGGCGGCGCGCCAGCCAGACCGTGCCCAGCAGCAGGCTCAGGGCCAGGCCGAGGGGGGCGGCGGGGAGGCGAGCGGGGGTGGTGGCGCAGCCAAAGAGGTTGCTGCCCTGAATGGTGCCGGCGCCGTCGTCGAGGCCGTCGTTGCCGTTGCCGAAGTCATCGGAGGGGTCGAGGGGATCGGTGCCACGACCAACTTCCACGCCATCATCAATGCCACCGTCGTCGGTGTCTTCGTCGTTGGGGTCGGTCTCGCCGGTGTCGACGCGGCCGTTGCGGTTGGTGTCCTCACCGCCGTCGCAGATGCCTTCGATGGTGTCGGGGCCGTCACAGAGGCCGTCGTCATCGCTGTCGGCGTCGAGCGGGTCGGTTTCGTTCTCACCAAAGCGCTCCAGACCGTCAATCAGGCCGTCGTCGTCGGTGTCGGCGTCGTTGGGATCGGTCTCGCCGTCGTCAATCTGGCCGTTGGCGTTGAGGTCCTCACCGCCCTGGCAGATGCCGCGCACGGCGAGGGGACCAGCGCAGAGGCCGTCGCCGTCGGAGTCGGGGTTGTTGGGGTCGGTGCCCAGGCGGTCTTCGGTGGGATCGTCGATGCCGTCGCCATCGGAGTCGGCGTCGATGTCATCGGAAGGGTCGAGGGGATCGGTGCCGCGGCCCACTTCCACACCATCGTCCACACCACCGTTGTCGGTGTCAGGATCGTTGGGGTCGGTCTCGCCCTGGTCCAGGCGGCCGTTGCGGTTGGTGTCCTCGCCGCCGTCGCAGGCGCCCTCGACATCTTCGGGGCCGTCACAGAGGCCATCGTCGTCGGAGTCGGGGTCGGTGGGCTCGGTGGGGTTGTCGCCGAAGTGCTCGGTGCCGTCGGTCAGCCCGTCGCCGTCGGTGTCGGGGTTGTTGGGGTCGGTGCCGGTGATCTCGCGCTCGAACTCGTCGCTGAGGCCGTCGCGGTCGGTGTCCTCGTCGCAGTTGCTGGGCTCGTCGTGGCAGGCAAAGCCGTCCTCGACTTCGCACTGGTCGTTGCAGCCGTCGCCGTTGGCGAGGTTGTTGTCGTCGCACTCTTCAAGGTCGGAGATCTGACCGTCGCCGCAGTTGCCGATTTCGGTGTCGAGCGTGGTCTCGATGGCCGGGGAGTTGCCGTTGCCGTCGGGGTCAACGCTGCCACGGTTGCTGAGGCGAGTGCCGCCGCCGCCGTTGACGGTGACTTCGTAGGTGATGGTGGCCGTCTGACCGGGGGGGATGACGCCGGGGGCGGAGCCGTTGGCGTTGACCAGGCCGCCGTTCTCAAAGGGCATCCGGCCGCCCTGGTCGGGCGCGGCTTGACCGTTGAGGGTGGTGGAGCCGGGGCGGTAGTTGGCGCCGGTGGGGATCTGGCCGGTGACGGCGGCGTTGCGGGTGTTGCCCGCGCCGGTGTTGGTGGCTTCGATGGTGTAACGGACCACGCCGCCGCCGATGGACTCGGCGGTCATGCGGATTTCCATGCGGGCGCAGTTGATGGTGACCAGGTTGCTGGCCACGGTGTCTTCCAGGGCGGGCTGGCCGGGGCAGGAGAAGAACTGGTAGTTCCACGCCGCGCGCGAGTCAAAGCTGGCCGCTGCCGGGGAATCGGGGATCTGGTCGATGCGGATTTGCATGGTGACGATCACCACGCGGTTCAGGGGCACGTCGCCGACATCGACGCCGCTGCGCAGCGCGGCGTTGTTGACGCCGTTGATGACGCGGCCATCGACCTCAAAGCGCTCGATGACGAGGCCTTCGGGCAGGGGGTTGAGGAAGAGGACGTTCTCGGCGTCGGCGTTGCCCTGGTTGTCCAGGCGGACCTGGATCTCGACGGTGGTGTCTTCAAAGGCGTCCGCCGGGGTCAGCGAGGTGGTGTTGGGGATGATGAAGTTGGGGGCGTTGACGTCGATCTGGAAGGAGGCCGACGTGGGGAAGTAGGAGTCGCCCTGGCTGGTGGCGCGGATGGTGGCGGCGGTTTGGGCGTTGCGCAACTGGCTGCTGACCGGGACGTTGGTGATGTCCCAGCCCTGGCGGCCAGCGCTGGTGTTGGTGCCAGTGTTGGCGTTGTGGTTGCGGTCGCCAAAGGTGCCACGGGTGTCCAGCGTGCCATTGGTCTGGTTGAGCTGGGAGGCGAAGAAGTTGTTGGACGGGTTGTTGGGGCCAGAGAGGTTGGAGAAGTTCTGCAGACCCGGGTCGGCCAGCAAGAGCTGGTCGCCTTCCAGGTTGGCGTCGCCCTCAATGGCGCTGACCAGCACGCGGCCGTCGACCGGACCCGAGGGCGGCGAGCAGAAGCCGTTGACCTGGTAGTCCACGATGGCGTCTTCATCGACAAACTCACCGCCGACGAAGATGGCCAGGTTGCGGCTGGGCACGTCGTTGTTGCGGTAGGCCACGATCAGCGTCCAGCCCGCAGCGTTGAGGCTGTTGATCGACTGGTCCTGGGTGCCGGGGACACCCTCGACCGTGTAGGTGCCCTGACCGCGCTGGAAGATGAAGTTGGTCACATCCGCCGAGCGCAGGTAATAGTTGATGGGGAAGCCGCCGTTGGGGGCCAGACCGGTGAGGGTCTGGGAGGTCGCGGGGTCGGGCGAGACGATCCGGGTGTCGCCGTTGCCAAACTTGAGCGTGACGGTGGTGTCCAGGTCGGCGCTGACGTCTTCGACGCCGTAGGCGTAGCTGCCGCCCCACAGGAGTTCGGCGTAGAGCACCTGGCTGCCGGGGGGCAGGTCCAGGACGGCCGAGGAGCCGTTGAGCTGCCAGTCGTTGGTCGTGCCCGTGAACCACGGGTTGCCCGCGTTGTCGGGGTCGTTGTCAACCAGATTGCGCGTGGTGATGAATGTGCCGATGGCATCGCGGGTGCCAGGACCGTTGGCGTCGGTCTGCTTGCTCAGACCCAGGGTGTTGCCCGTAATGGTCAGGCCGCCTTCGATTGTTTCGCTGTAGCGCAGCACCTGAGATTGGGCGTCAACGCCGGCCAGCGTCAGAGCGCACAGGGCCGTTAAGCCCACCAGCGCGCGATGCAACATGCAAGGGGAATCCATCATTTTTTGGCTCCGTAGAAGCTCTAAGAAACAGTTGGTAGGATTTGAACCAGTGTTTGGATCCAAAGAAACGGATCCAGGTGTGTTGTGATGCAGAACAGCGTGGTCTCTGAAGAATACAGAAACGGCTTGATGGTCTGAATCGGCGCTATGGCTTGGACTTTCCTACTGCTTCCAAATCATTGAAGACCGCACATCCGTCGAGAATGGCATTCACATTTCCCATCCTGACGAGCCCCAGCCAGAGCGCAGTCAGTACTTCTCTCCTGCTTCTGCTATAGGTTCTGCCGCCCCATGTCAACAACGATGTTACTGAGTTGTCATACAGCCTGCGTTGACGGGGTGCGATAGGACTGAAAAAGCGCTTTGATGTCGCGTTGACGATCGGCGCTCAGCCCAGGTCTTTGCAAAAAACCACAGAGGTTGGTCAGGTCGAGCAGGCGCGCGGTGGCAAACCATCGGGTGGGCAACATCCCACCATGGGCGCTGTAGCTCTGCGCCAGCGCCTGGGCAAAGTCGGCCGACTGGTGGGTTGTGCGGCGCAGCGCCGTGGCAAAATCAAACAAAGGCGAGCCGCTGAATGCAAACTCCCAGTCCAGCACTGCGCTGATGCGCCACTGGCCTTGGCGGTGAAGGGCCAGGAGGTTGCATCCTTTATAGTCGCCGTGGACCAGACGATGTTGGCCTTCCAGCGGATCGAGGAGCGCATGGTGGGTTTGAACGTACCGCTCGACCTCTTGTCGCAGTGTTTCGCCCAGGCGTTGGCCTGCAAGGCCGTCCAGGCACTGCGCGATGTAACCCAGCACGGCCTCTTTCTGGGTTTTAAAGGGATCGGCGACTGCCAGCGAGTGATCCAGAAACCCTGAGGCGTCAAACCCCACCTGATCCAGGCAGGCTCTCAGGCGCCCCATGTCTTTGCCCAGCTCTGTGGCCAGGCGATCAGGGCAGGGGAGGTCGTCTGGTCTGTCTGGGCCAAGCAAATGGTCTACGGGCCACCCGTCCACCCAGTCAAAGACCGCAAAGGCGCCCGTGTGGGCCGCCGGGTCGGGTTGGGCGTGCAAGAGCGGTGGCAGGGGGATGTCCTTGGGCAGGATGCGCCGCAGCGCCAGCGTTCGACCCAAAGAGGCGGGGTCGCGGGTGTAGAGCTTGAGCACGACGGGGCGCTGTCGAGCGGCGAGCGTCAGCTTGAAGCTCGTGTTGGCCAGCCCTGCGGTGAGGTGCTGCGCGCTCAGGAGGCGGTGGTCGGGCGCCCAGGCTTCCAGCGCGCTTGCGGCCCGTTGCGGTAGGGGCGCGTGGGTTTGTCGGCGCTCGCTCACCTGCTGCGCTCCCTGGCGCTCTGACAGGTCAGGCAAAGCGGTGTTTCGGGGCGAGCCTGGAGGCGCCGGGCTTCGATCTCCTCGTCGCATGACACACAGTAGCCGTAATCGTCGGTGGCCACGCGACTCAGCGCCGATTCGATTTGTTGGAGGCGAAGCTCCAGGCGCCGGTTGGCGGCCTCGGCCATTTTCTGCTGTTGCAGCGCGTCCATGCGAGAGAGCCGCCCGATGGGGGCGTCCAGATCGACCGTGCTGGCGCTCTTGCGGGCGTTGGCCAGATCCTGCCTGAGCGCCTGCTTGAGCGCCAAAAGTGTCGCTTTGGGGTCTTCCATGGCGAGTGTCCTGGGGGTGGGGGATGCGCCGATGGCGCGCCCTGGGCAAAGGGTTATTGTGCTCATGCTCGGGGTGTTAAGACAAGCGCGGTGGGAGCTGGTTTGGGCTTCAAAGCTTATGGAGCGCCTCATGGACTCGCTGGCAAAAGGCCTCGGGGGCCTCCAGGTGGGTGTTGTGTCCGGCCTGAGGGATGAGGTGATGTGTCGCGCCTGGGATCTGCGCGGCCATCTTGACCACCATCGGCGCGTAGCGCGGATCGAGCGCCCCGGCCAAGAGCGTGCACGGCACCTGAAGCGCTTTAAGGCGCGCTCCCATGTAGGGCTGTCGCCCCGGGCTCATCTCAGAGAGGATGGTGGCCATTGTCTCTGGGTCCTGGGCGGCGCGGCGCGCCAGCATCTGGGCGCGGACCGCTGGGTGGGATTGGAGCGTGACAAAGAGGTCCATCTGGTACCACCGCTCCAGAAATGGGGGCAGCCCGTTGCGGCGGATGTCTTCAGCGCGTTGATCGTCCAGCGCCGCGCGGGTTGCCCGCTGCTGCGGTGCCTCCATCCCTGCGTTGGTGCCCTCCAGGACCAGCGCCTTGATCCGCTCGGGGTGGCGCCAGGCGGTGTAGAGCGCCAACCGTCCCCCCATCGAGTAGCCCACCACTGGCACCTGGGCCAACCCCATCGCCTCCAGCGAGCGCACCAGTCCGTCTGACCACGCCTCCATGCCAACGGGTTCCTCAAGTCCGTGCTCAGGACTGTGCCCTGGCAGGTCAAAGGCGATGCAATGCCACCCGCGCGCCGCCAGATCGATCGCGATCCGATCCCAGTCGCGCCCGTTGCCCATGAACCCGTGGAGCAAAATCAGCGGTCGATCCTTGTTGGCACCGACAATATGGGCAGGCCAGGGGATTTGTGGCGATTTCCTCTTTGACATGAACATCGTTCAACCTTACTTTGCGCCGCATCTGATCTGGGCGCGTTTCTGGGGAGCTCGCCTCGTTGGTGGATCCAACCGCTAGATATCGGTTTGGCCGAGGTTGCTCCCGGTAAGTTGTGTTTAAAATGCATGGTGAAGTGATATGGGTGAAAATGAAACCCGGCCAATGTCCAAGGCCACAAAGTTTTGCAAGAGCATCGCAGACGCCAAGTGGTTCCAGAACTTTGTGACCATCGCCATTCTGGTGGCGGGTGTGGTGGTGGGCATTGAGACCTACCCCTCGGCGGTGGAGGCCTACGGAGGGCCGCTGCACTTCCTCAACGAGTTGATCCTGTGGATCTTTGTCGTTGAGGTGGCCGTCAAGATCGGCGCAGAGGGCAACCGCCCCTGGCGCTACTTCTTTGATCCGTGGAACATCTTTGACTTCCTCATCGTGGCCGTCTGCTTCATGCCCTTTGACGCCCAGTATGTGGCGGTCTTGCGTCTGGCGCGTCTGCTGCGTGTGCTGAAGCTGGTGCGGGCGCTGCCCAAGCTCCAGATCCTGGTCAGCGCGTTGCTGAAGTCGATCCCGTCGATGGGTTACGTTGGCCTCTTGCTGGGGATCCTCTTTTATCTCTACGCCGTGGCGGCGGTCTTCCTCTTTGGCGCCAACGATCCGGTCCACTTCAAGGACTTGCCCATCGCCATGCTCTCGCTCTTCCGCGTGGTGACCGGCGAGGACTGGACAGACATCATGTATATCAACATGTTTGGCTGCGCCAACTACGGTTATGGCGGGATGGAAGACCTCTGCACCCAGTCTCAGGGTTATCCCTTCTTCGCCGCCGCCTTCTTTGTCTCGTTCATGCTCTTTGGCGCCATGGTCATCCTCAACCTCTTCATCGGCGTCATCATGGGCGGCATGGACGAGGCCCGCAAAGAGTCGGCCGCCGACGAAGCCGAGCGCGCGGGCAACGCCTTCTCTCTTGAGCGTGAGTTGATCGGCCTGACCGACCAGCTGGCCAGCATGCAAGAGCGGATTGATCAGATCCAGACCCAGCTCAAACGTCGGGACCGGTCATAGCAGGCAGCGCAGGCGGCACCTGCACAGGGATCCGCTCCAGGATCCCCGAGCCAAAGACCTTGTCCAACTCCAGATAATCCATGTGGACATAGCCGATGTGGCAGTGGCAGGTGGCGTTGGTGCATGGGCGCCTGAAGAGCGCCTGCTCAAACCCCGGCTCGTAGATGTTGCCGATCGGCGCCTTGATGAAGTGGCATCGCCTGGCCATCCCGTCTCCATCGACCGAAATGACGCTCTGGCCCGCGTGGCAGTCTTTGCCCTGGCTGGGGTAGTGGTGCGTGTTGATGGGGTAGAGCGGGTCGATGCGCTGGAAAAAGTCCCGGTCGTCCTGGGTCAGGGTGTGCAACTCGCGTTTGACGGCGTTGATCCACAGGTAAATCTCGGGCGGCAGCGCGCTGCGCAGGCGCTCGATGTCCTGCTTGAAGCGCGCAAACCCCACCACGCCCACGCTCAGGCGCACACCCTGGTTGTGCAAGTCCAACACCCGGCGCACAAACTTCTTTGCGTCACCCCACTCCGGGTGGTGCGTGCACCACAGCGCCAACGCGTCCAGATCACAGCGCTCCACAAAGCCCAGATCTCCCGAGAGGTTGGTCTGGATGACCACGCGCTCCACATGCTCGGCCTGACTCAGCGCCACCATGGCCTCCTGGTACCAGCGCCGAATCAGCGCTTCGCCCCACGGGGTAAAAAAGACCCTCAACGGGCTTTGGCGCCGCGCCAGCGCCCAGTCCACAAAGCGCTCCAGGTTTGCCCGGTCATGGGCCAACTCCTGGCGACTCTCTTTGCGTTTGGCAAAGGGGCAGTAGACACAGCCATAGTTGCAGCTGCTCAGCGGCCCCCTGTAGAGGATCGTCAGCGTCATTGCGCGTCGTAGGCCTCCATCAGCGCCTGCACGCGCGTTGAAAAGAGCCACGGCCCGATGGCGTCCGAGCGCTCCATGCCTTTGGCCGTCAACGAGAGCACCTGACCGTCGAGCGTGGCCAGACCTCGCTCTTGCAAGTGCGCCAGTCGGGGCAGGTCGGCCAGCGGATCGGTGCCAAAGCGCTCGGTGTAGTGCGCCCGGTTCAAGCCCTGCTCAGAGAGCAACGAGAGGATCGTGTAGCGCCGCAACTGGTCCTCTCGGTCCAGCATCACCCCGTACTGTGCCCGGGCAAAGTCTTCGTCGCTCTGGGCGATGAAGCTGCGGATGATGCCCTTGACGTGTTTGGGGCCCACGGCGTAGGCGCTGGAGTAGTGCACCTGACGCGTGTACGATCGCGCGCCGCAGCCAAGCCCCACCATGCCGTCTTCCTGGCATCGATAGAGCGCGCTGGCCTCCTGGCCGCCGCCCGGCTTCTGAAACATCCGCATGGACACCTGACGGTAACCGGCCTCAAGGAGCACGTCGCGTCCCTGGCGATAGAGCGCCAGACGCTCATCGTCCCACTGGGCGTCGCTGACCCCCATGCGCGTCAACGGGCGCACGTAGAGCGGGTAGAGGTAGATCTCCTCGGCGTCCCAGCCCATGGCGATCTCCAGCGAGCGCTGCCAGCTCTGCGCGCTCTGCCCCGGCAAGCCGTACATCAGGTCCAGGTTCAGCGTGCTGATCCTGGCCGCCCGAATCCGACCCAGCGCGGCCTCGACCTCACGGACCTGCTGGCGCCGATTGATCGCGTTGACCTCGTCGTCCAAAAAGCTCTGCACGCCGATGCTGACCCGATCCACGCCGTGTTCTTGCAAGACCGCCAGACGGTCCGCGGTGGCGGTCTGGGGTGAGGTCTCGACCGAGACCGGGATGTGGGCGGTGGCCGCGCCCATGGTGCCTTTGATGATGGCAAAGAGCCGCTGGAGCTGGCCTGGATCAAGGTAGGTGGGCGTGCCGCCGCCCACGGCCAATTGGGCAAACCTGGCCTCGTCGCCCAGCGCGCCGCGCACCTGAACCGCTTGCCGCTCCAGCGCCCCCAGATAGTCCTCCACGATGTCCTGGCCGGGGTGGACGGTGGTGAAGAGGTTGCAGAAGCCGCAGCGCATCTCGCAAAACGGCACGTGGAGGTAGAGGAAGAGGGCGTCGAGCCGCTCTTTGGCCCAAAGCGCTCGCAGTGAGGGCGCGGGGTCCAGCGTGCGGTAGGCGGTCTTGTGGGGATAGGAGTAGACGTAGGTGGCGTAGGGGGTGCCGTCGAGCAAGCTGTCGGAGGTGTCGTGCATGGTGCGTGTCTTGAGGTGGCGTGGAAAGGTGGTGTGGCCACTGGCGTTTGAGCAAAGATAGCAGGTTTTGGTTCCAGGGGGGGGCTTCTTGCCCCCCTCATGCCCCCCTCTGGCTCACGTTTTGGGGGCCTGCGGCAATACAAACTCGGCGTAGGGCACCGTCCACACCACCTCGTGGCCCAGCCGGTGACCCTGGTAGCCCTCTTCACCGTAAGCGGTGCCGTGGTCCGAGCAGATGATGACCCAGCACGGCGCGCGGCGCGACATGCCCTCAAAGAGGCGCCCCAGTTGGCCATCCACATACTCCAGCGCCGCGCCGTGAGACGCCAGGTTGTCGTCCTGGCAGTCGGGCAGATAAAAGCGGTTGGGTTGATGGATGGCCGAGACGTTGATGAAGACAAAGGCGCGCTGGTCGGGCAGGAGCGCGGCGGTGCTCTGGAGCGCCACATCAACCTGGTGGCGCGTCGAGTCAGGGTCGGTGACCCCCAGGCGTCTGTCCCAATGGGACTCCTCAAAGAGCGACGGCAGCGCGTTGCCGATGGGGTTTTGTTTGTTGAAGAAGCCAACACCACCCACGCAGACGGTGTGATAGCCGCGTGCCGCCAGCCCTCGTACGATGTCCGGGGCATCAAAGACGCACGTCTGCGGGGTGATGGTCGTGCTGCCCATAAAGCGGACCGCCAGCGGCCTTGGATGGGGACCGGGGCTGGCCGGGGTGGGGAAAAATCCCGCAAAGAGGGCCGTGTGGGCGGCGTAGGTGAAGCTCCCTGGGGTATGGCGAGCCTCCCAGCCGGTGTCGGGAAGCCAGGGCGTCAGCGTCGGTAGCCTGCCTTGGCGCCACAGCGACTGGGCCACGTCGTAGCGCAGCGTGTCCAGCGTCACCATCAGGATGTCATGGCTGCCCACGATGGCGTTGTAGTCCCTCAACATGCCCGCTCCTTCCAGGCGACCACCTGGGCTTCGTAGGTGTCCAGGCCACCATGCGTGATCCGAGGCAAGAGGTCGCCAAAGGCGTTGATCTCGATGACGGCCGCCGGACCGCCGTGCGTGTCAAAGACCACATCGACGCCCGCACAAAGGCAGTCTGGAAAAACGGCGGCGGCCGCCTGACTGGCCTCAAGTGCGCTGCGCCACCGATCCTCACCCACGTACGCCTCCAAGGCCTCCACATCAGCGCGCCCCCCGCCCAGATGGAGGTTGGTCATGGGGCTGCGCCCCTGGCGCGCAACCACATGCGTGGCTCGCCCGTCAATGACCACCACGCGCAAGTCCACCGGGCGTCCTTTTTGTCTCAGTTTGGGGATCCAGGCCTCGACCTGAGCGCCCTGGGCGCACACTGCGTCTATGACCTCTTCCAGCGCGCGTCCCGGCCCATATCGCCGCAGGCGCAGCGAGTTGTAAAACCGCACTTGCCCTTCCGCCACGACGCGCTCCATCGACGTCAACGCCATCTCCTGCCCATCGCGGCGCGAATAGGCCACCACACCCGAGGCCGAAGAGCCATGGGCCAACTTCACAAAGACCCGCTGGTGACCCAGGGCCTCCATCGCCGCCACCAAAGCACCATAATCCTCCACCACCCCCAGCGAGCGCGTCGTGGGCACCCCGTGTGCTTCAAAGAGCCGATGGCAGGCGCGCTTGTCGAACATGGTGGCGATCTGAGCCGGATCATTCCAATACGACACCGCGCCCTTCAAGTCGCCCAGCTCTCCCATCAAACGCCGCCAACCCAGATACCACTGGCGCGTATACCAGACCCTCCCGCGATCGTCCGGCAGCGCCAGCGCCTGCTGGGCGCCAATGCGCGGGTGACTCTGGTCGGGTTCTTCATCGGCACCCAACGCAATGAGGCGGCGCTCCACCTCGGCGTCTTCACCAGGAGACTCCAAACGCACCACCCCACCGCGCTGGCCCAGCGCCTCCAACTGCGCTCGCCGTTCGCGCAAAAGGCGGCGATAAGGCACCACCAGCGCCTGCGCAAGCCCCTGACGGCGCAGCGCGTCTTGAAAAAACGTCACGCGCCGGTTCTCAGGGTTGCCGATGATGGTCAATGGCCAATGCTTCATGGAGAAGGAAGACGCTCAAATCTCAGACACCAAAGCCCATCAAGCCCCCACTGGCCAGACACAAAATCCAAGCATTTCAAAAAGAAAAGTGAAAGGGCCACGGGTTTGGGGCGAGCAATGATGAGGCTCAGGGGCCTCGGGGCGAACGAAGCCATAGCAGCGCTATTGCGAGTGAGTCACGTGGTTCCTGAGGCCATCAGGGCCGCCCCAAACTATTCGGAGACCGTGCAATAGCGCCACTCCTCATTGGGATCGCCTTGGGAGTAGGAGGTGACATTGAGTCCCTGCTGGCGCAGGCCTTTGAGGCCGTCGTCGGAGATGTAGTTGTCGCTGAGGTTGATGTTGGCCAGGGCGCTGAGCGATTGGAGGGCGTCGGCACCCTCGTCGCCCATGGTGCCCATGGACAGGTCCAGGGTCTGGATTTTGCTGGTCACCGGGGCGCTGGCCACCGCGTGGGCGATGGCGTCGGCGTGCTCGGCGTTGCAAAGGCCCAGGTGGCTCAGGCGCGGGAAGAGGCGGCCAGAGAGGATCGGCGTCAGGTCATCGACCGAAGAGGTGCCGCCGTAGTCCTCCGTGCCCAGCCACAGCTCAAGGCGCTCAAGGCTGGGAAGGCGAGATTTGCCGACCTGCTGGATGACATCGGCGCCGAGGCCTCCGGCTTCGACGATCAGCTCTTTGAGGTTGCCGTGGCTCATGTCGCCCAGCGACAAAAAGTTGCCGCCGCGGACTCTGAAGAGCTCCAGGCCAGGGTAGGCGGCAAAGAGCGCCGAGACGTCTGATTGGACGATCCAGGAGATTTCGCACTCTTCGTAGATGATGTCGCCCAGAAAGAGCGCCTTGAGGTTGGGCAGCTTGTCTTTGTGTTGGACCAGGGCCTGAACGATGGGTTGGGAGCTTTGGTCAAAGGCCTCTTCCCACAGCCCGATCACCAGCGCCTCGACCTGGTCTGCGCCCGGTTTGCTCAGGAAGGTTTCGATCAGGTTGACCATGGAGCCTTCGCCGTACTCCAGGCGCAGCGCGTAGGCGGTGTTCTTGGGGTCGGTCAGGTCCATGTCGCCGTGGAAGTCAACCACGGGTTTGCCCGCAAATTCCTCACAGTGATCGCCGATGGTCATGGTGTGTCGAGTCTCCTTCGAATCCAAGGGGCCGGGGGCTCACCCCCGATGGTAGAAATTGGGTGCAGGTCCGTTGCCAGCGGTGTTGAGTTTGCAGGCTGGGGGTTGCAGGTGCGGGGTGGCGTGCAGCCTCTCCACGATCGCCTGACCGATGCCATTGTGGGACAGGTCGAGCGTGTGCAGCGCCAGCGGCTCGTCGGCCTCTATGAAGGCGATGGCGCCAGCGTCACCCAGTCGGTTGCGGCCCAGGTTGAGTGCCTGCAGGCCCTTGAGGTACGGGCTTTGCGCCAGCGCCGCGCCGACGCTGGGGCCTGCGTTGTTGCCCCAGAGGTTGAGCGCCTGGAGGTTCCCCAGGGTTTGGCTGCGGGCCAGCGCTTCGACGCCTTTGGGGCCCACGCCTGCCTGGAGCACGTCCAGGGTGCGCAGCCCGGCGGCGGCGTCGTTGTTGGCCAGCGCCTGGAGCGGTTTGTCGCCCACGTCGTTGAGGCTCAAGTCCAGTGCTTGCAGCCCTTGGATGTGGGGGCTTTGTGTCAGCGCCGCGACGCCATCAGGGCCGATGCGGTTGTTGGACAGATCCAGGCGCGTGATGTGGTTTAGATCGGGGCAGAGGGCCAGACGCTGGGCGGCGTCGTCGCCGCCGCCTTGCGCGGCCAGCGTCAGATGGCGAGCGACGCGGAGCCTTGGTTGGGGGCGGCCTGCGAAGATGTCGCGCTGCCAGGCGGCCGAGACGGTGCGTTCGTGGTCGGGCCACTGCGCCAGCATGGCGTCGGCGTAGTCGAGCGCCACATCGAGCGCGTCGCCGTCGGGCCAGCGCTCAAGCCAGCCGCAGAGCGCGGCCCAGGTGCGTGGTGAGGGGCCTTCGTAGAGAAGGCCCCGCAGTTCTTGGAGGCTTTTGTTGATGTCCATGGGACACAGACAGGCAGCTTGGCGCTTTATCAGCGCCGACGGCGCCAGACCAGGGCAGCGCCCAGGGCGGTCATCAGCGCCAGGGGCCAGGAGGGGACGGAGGGCGAGCGTGCGGGGGTGACGCAGCCGCAACCTTCGGTGCCGGCGCTGTCGCCGCCGCCGTTGTCACCGCCGTTGCCGTCGCCGTCGTTCGGCGCGTCGGGATCGACGCACTGGTCGTCGATGCAGACCTCGCCGATGGGGCAGACCTGATCGCCGCAAGCCTCGACCAATTCACAGCCGTTGGGGCCGCACTGTTCGCCGGGCGGGCAGACGCGGGTCTGGCAGCCGTCGTAGACGCAGTTGCCTTCGAAGCAGACCTGGTCGCCTTCGCAGGCGACGTTGAAGCACAGGTCCTCAACGCAGGTGCCCAGGCGGCACTCAAAGCCGGGACGGCAGCTGATCTGGCTGCAAGCGTCCACGCAGTCGCCATCGACGCAGACCTCACCGGTGCCGCAGCGGGCCTCCATGCAGGGGTCGCCGATGCAGGCGCCGTCTTCGCAGACTTCGTTGGGGCCGCAGCTGGTCTGGCGGCAGGCCACTTCGCCTTCGTCGAGGCAGTCGCCCAGCCAGCAGGCCTGGCCTTCGGGGCAGAGTTGGCCTTCGCAGGGGTCTTCGGTGCAGGTGCCGCCGACGCAGACCTGAGGGGCCAGACACTCGACGCCGTCGCAGGCAATCTCGTTGGTGTCGACACACTCGCCATCGACGCACTGTTGACCGTCGGAGCAGTTGAGCCCGACGCAGCGGTCCACCAGGCAGAAGCCGTCGTTGCACAGGAAGCCCGAGGGGCACTCACCGGCGGCGCAGGGCTCGGCGCACTGGCCTTCGACACAGGAGCGGCCGTCGACGCAGTCGGGGTCTTCGTCGATGTCGCCGTCACAGTCGTTGTCGAAGCCGTCGCAGACGTCGGCGCCCAGCAGGCCGCACTGACCGCAGGCATTGGTGACGCCCTCGTCGATGTCGCCGTCACAGTCGTTGTCCTGATCGTCGCAGATTTCGTCGGGCTCGATGCCGCAGGTGCCGCAGCGGTTGGTGACGTCTTCGTCGGTGTCGCCGTCGCAGTCGTCGTCGATGCCGTTGCAGATCTCGGTGGGCAGGGGACCACAGCCGCCGCAGGCGTTGGCGACGCCTTCGTCGATGTCGCCGTCACAGTCGTTGTCCACCGCGTCGCAGACCTCTTCGGGCGGATCGCCGCAGAAGCCGCAGGCGTTCAGGACGTTTTCATCGATCCGGCCATCGCAGTCGTCGTCGATGCCGTTGCACTCTTCGACGGGGGTGGGGCCGCAGGTGCCGCAGGCGTTGATCAGGCGCTCATCAACCTGACCGTCGCAGTCGTCGTCCTGGCCGTTGCAGACCTCGGTGGGGGTGGGGCCACACTCACCACAGTCGTTGACCACGCCTTCGTCGATCAGACCATCACAATCGTTGTCTTCGTCGTCGCAGATCTCGGTGGGCTCGGGGCCGCACTCGCCGCAGCTGTTGGTCAGCCCTTCATCGACCTGACCGTTGCAGTCGTTGTCTTCGCCGTCGCAGACCTCTTCGGGCACCGGGCCACACTCGCCGCAGGCGTTGGTGACGCCTTCGTCGGTCAGGCCGTCGCAGTCGTTGTCTTGGCCATCACAGACTTCCTCGGGCACCGGACCACATTCACCGCAGGCGTTGAGGACG
>CAKZKQ010000448.1 GCA_937123825.1 uncultured Pseudomonadota bacterium | reverse complement strand
TGGATTTGTGGCGGCCCATCTCGACAATGGGATCCACGATCGCCCGCACCAACCCGTGCTCCTCGGCGCCGTGGGGCACCGGATCGGCCAGCAACCACTTGGCAAAGAGGGTCTGGAAGGCTTTGAGGCGCGTTTCATCCACGCCGGTGGCCGCAGGGGAGGCCGGGGCAGCCTCGGCCACCGATCCGCTCCAGCCCGAGCGGTGGTCCGGACCCTGCTGCGACATGGACGCCAGACGCACGCGGGCGCCGCCGTGGAGGATGAGCAGCTCAGGCTCGTCGGGGTTGACCGTCACCTCAACCAAGGCACCCACTGCGCAGTGGTTCTGGGGGCCTGCCGCCGCGCTGTCGTTGGCGGGGAAGGCCAGCAGCACGTCCTGGGCACCAAAGCCCATGTACTGGCCGTAAGCCATGAGCATCTGGCCGATTTGAGCCTCCACAGGGACCTGACCGGGCAGTCCAGGGAAGACGACAGCATCTACAAATATGACTGGAAGTTTCACGTTGGCACCCTCTGGGGTTGTCGGGGGTTTGAGCGCTGGTGTCGGCCGCTGCGGGCTTGTCAGGGCGACGGTTGGCCCTGCCCAAGCGGCGCTTGGCGTCGCCGATGGCTGCGGCGCGGCGTGTGCTTGTGCCTGCGCCGCGCGGCCGTCAGCGTCCTATAGCACAGCGCTCGTCCGCTGTCCCACACCCGACGGCGGAAAAGTCTCCGTTTTGTACGCCACGGCTTGGACGCAGGTGGCCTGTGATTGAGGGGGGGTTGATGCAGACCAACGGGTGGGCGTTTTGTCTCTGGGTTACTGCTGAAAACTCTCAAACTCTGCCGAGAGCGGGACCACAAACCCTGCCCCCTGGTTCCAGCCCGTGGCGCGCAGCTCCACCGAGCAGACGCCTTCGCCGACCATCTCCAGCCAGACCCCCACCGGTAGCCCGCGGCTGAGCACCATCGAGGGGAAGAGCCCCGTGCCGTCTTCATCCGACGGCGCGCAGACCTCGGGCGTCATGCTGACCAACTCAAGCGAGGCGTCAAAGGCCGCGCTGGTGACCGCCCCGTTGTAGACCGGCGCCGTTGGGTTGCCCATGAGCCGAAAATCAGAGCACAGCCCCTCAAACGTCACCTCATCCAACGACGCCACCAGGTATGGGTGAATGCGTGTCGTGGTGGGGTAGTACTCATCCGATTCAATCTCACGCTCGCTGCCAGCAAACCCTGGATTGGAGAAGATCACCGACGGCGCAGGCAACGCTTCGAGCGCCACCACCTCCAACTCAAGCAGAGTCTCTCCTTGGGGACCCTGAAGCTCAACGGTTCCCGCCTGGTCGGGCATGATCGCCAGACCAAAGTGTCGGTCGTCTTCTGTGCGCTGCTCAAAGCGCATGTCCTCGGCGCCCACCCACTCCAGCGCCACGTTCCGCCCCGCCTGTGCGTTGTCCGGGACAAAGGGCTCTCCTTGCGCCAACGGGATGGCCTGCACCACCGGCTGACCCTCTTGCGGACCTCCCATCCCGTCCCAACCATCCCACGGCAGCCGCAGCCCGCCCACAACGCGCTTGACGTCCTCCTGGCCACACTCGCCGCTCACCTCGACTCTGGCGCCGTCAATCTCTTTGACAACCACGTCCAGGACAAAGGACACCGCAGGCAGCGGATCGTCTTCCCCCAGCCCCAGACACTGGCGCGCCTGAGCCTCATCGCTGGGCACCCAGTTCATCTCAAAGACCACTGTGTGCTGCCCCGTTTCCAGTGCCTGGGCGGTCGCTTGAGTGCCTCCCGCAGACGCCGTGACTCCCTCGGACTGACTCTGAACGGCCTCAAACGCCATGGTTTGCGAGAGCACAAAAGGGCACGCCGGACCCAAATTCAACGGGGCGCTCGACCACAAGTCCATCGTCAGGGTCTGCCCATAACCTTCGCCCAGCGCCAAATTGACGCTGCGCCCAAAGCTCAACCCTTCAGGCCCCGATGTGGTCGTCCACGCCTCAAAGCCCAGATCCAGCGTGGTTTGAGGCACCACTCCAAAACGCAGCGCCTGGCCCGATTCGGGCACATCCATCATGTCCATGCCCCCCATGGTGTCAGGCATGTCTTGCGAGTCCATCTCCTCCATCACATCGGGATCTTGCACGTCGGGCTCGTCCATCGAGGCGTTGTTGGCCACACCAGAAGGCTGGCCCTTGTTGTCATCGCCGCACGCAATCAGACCCACCAAAAGGCAACCAATGAACAATCGTCGTGTATCCATGCGCAACACTCCACAGCACCGCACACCAACCCCGGTGCTTGTCATACCCAAATGCAGACGAAAGTCAGTTGGATGTCTGCATTTGGGTATCAGAGGCCAACCCTCTTTGCTGGCCCATAAGAACGATCACACTCGGGCAGGAAGCGCCCAGCCGCATGGTTTGTGAGTATACGTGCTTTGGTTTCACAAAAACTTAAACAACCTCTTAAACCCCCTTCGTGAGAGGGGAGGTGAGGACACATGGCTGGCGATGATGGGCCGGCTAAAAGAGGGGGCAACAACGGCGCGTTGAAAGACGGGTTGTTGCCAAAGCCAAAAGGCGGCCGTCAGGGGTTGGGAGCGGCGGGGGAGGGGTTGTCGGTGGTTTGAAAGCGACCGGTGGCGTCGGGGCTGCGCGCAAAGGAAGTGCCCGCGTCTGACTGCCCAGCGCTCCACTCCACGCTGTCGATGAGCGTCCCGTTGCTGTCCCAGATGCCAAACGCTTCGTCCTGTCCCAGCGAGAACCCAGGCCACGCGTCCTTGTCCAAAAAGACCTGCACATATTGGCCCGGCTCGATGACGCCCGACTCCAGCGGCACGCGCTTGGCTTCGATGAGCAGATCATCGGCGATCACAAAGTCCGACAACTCCACCGGCTCATCCGACGCGTTGTAGATCTCCACCCAATCCAAAGGCTCGCCGCGCGCCGCCACCTCATTGATCACCAGCGGACCGGCAGGTGGCGTGTGGTTGTCCTGCCCCTCACCCGAGGTATAGCCCCCAAAGCTGTAGAGCTTGCCGTAGAGCCTGCCCCTGACGGTCGCGCCCGGGGTGGCGGTGGCCTCATCAAAGACGACCGCGCCGCCGCTGATTCGGCCATAAAACTCAAAGTCATCAAACCGAGGCGGCCGCAAAATGATCCTGAACGCGTCTGCGCGAAACACATCCAAGGCCACCTCGCCGTTTCCAACCCTGTCCGGCCCCATGTAGGCGTTGAGCAGGTTGATTTCGCCGCCCGGCAACTGACCCACGATCGACAAGCGCACCACATCGTTCTCGGGATCGATCTCCGGATCCACCCCGATGGTCACCCCCGCCTGCTCAAAGGTCAGCGCCTGGCCCTCAACCGTGTACGCGTTGATCGTCGCCGACCCCTGCTCCAAAGGCACCGGCACATCCAGCGAGTCCCAGGTGGTCTCAAACGCCACATCCACCACGCCCAGCTCCTCCCAACACAAATCGGGCGGGTCGAGCGGATAGGGCCAGTCGACAATCTCGCTCTCAAGCGCGTCGTTGAGCTGATCGCGGCGCTCACGGATGAACCCAAGAATGCGGCGCGCGTCATTGGCCGCGTAGGGCCTCAGGAAGTCCAACGCGCGGCTCTGAATCATGCCGTTCATCAACTCAGCCCGCTCCAGGAGCGCGGCCTCATCCCAAACCAACTCCAACAATGCCCTCATCCGGTCGATGTAAGCGGCCCGCATCATGGGATCGTTGTAGAGCCGATGCGCGATCGCCCCAGAGGCCCTCACAAAGGCAGGCGTTTCGGCCACCACCTCGCCTTGCTCATCGTACTGCTCGGTCTCAAAGGGATAAAAAGACGAGTCTGGACCCCAGGGGATGAAGGCAAACTTGCCGCCCTCAGGCCTGTAAATCAGGTAGTTGTTGCGGTTGCCGCTGTAGCCATCCCAGTGACCCACCAGCGCCTCTGTGGCCCAAAAGGTCAAAAAGGCGTTCAGATCCACCAACTCTCCCAGCGCCTCAATGCCCTCCGGCCCTGGAATCTCCAAGACTTCGGTGATGGCCTCAATGTCTGAAAAGTCCGCGGCCCCCTCGTTGGTCTTCTTCTCAAAGCTGTTGTTCCAGACCGACCGGAAGTCGCTCAATGTCCCCTCATAGAGGTTGCCTTCAGTGTCCTCAAAGTGCCGCTCCAGAAACTGGGTCTTGACGCTCTCCACATGGACAAAGAGCCCGTAGTCGTCACCGTTGATGGTGACGGCTGCCATGTTGCACCGAGGGGTCGGCACCCCAGCGGCGGCAAACACGCTGTACGACAGGCACGTGTTCATCTTGGACAAGTCCTGCTGCACGTTGTTGAGCGTCAAACGCTTGAGCACACCGTCCAGGAGTTGATCGTCCACATACTTGTCAAAGCGCACTTTCAGCGAAGGCTTGGCGTCGCTCAAAGAGCCCAAATAACCCTTCTTACGGATCCCCACATCCTCGTAGCGCTGCCCATCGACCGTCACCGTGGCTGAAAACCACGAAAACGGCGTGCTGCGAGGCCCATCAAGGCAATCCCCACCCAAAATGTCCGCCAGCGTTCGACTCTGAGCCCTGAGCGCGTCCCAATCCTCGGGCGCGATCTCTATGGCGACCTCCAAAAGGCGGTCGGGCGCAAAGTATGGGTCGGCCCCATCGGCCGGCAACGGCTCAGGCAGCTCAAAGTCACCCACCATATCATTGTTGGGGGCGTCGTTGTTGCCATCGTCGTTGTTGAGGTCGTTGTTGGGCTGATCGTTGTTGACCTCATTGTTGGGGGCGTCGTTGTCCGGCGCGTTTCCGCTGGCCGAATCGTCCCCACACCCCATCAAGGCCAAAACCAAGACCGTGGCGCCAAGCCACCGCGCTGAGTTCATCATCGCGTTACTCCTCGATTCTCCTCGACTGCTTGTCCGACACGCGCCCCGCGTCCCCCATCGGCATCGTGTCCCCAGGCTCCAATGTCCTCAACTCCGGCACAACGGACTTGACCCTGGCCGTCGGCTGCGGCGCCCGCTGGCTCAAGAGCGGGTTGGACCAGCGTCCCTCATCCTCAAAGGGAAAGGCCAGCATACCCAAAGGGGTATCAAAGCCCAAATCCCCATAAATGCGGTAGTTGATCCGCCGTTTTTGCAGCACCGTCAACGCCGTATCGGCCACCCGACCAAACGACACCTTCACCGGCACGTCCACCCGCGCCCGACCCAGCGCCGGCACCTCCTCTCCTCGGACCCTGGCCACGCCATCGGCCAAAGGCGACCCAGACAGATCCAGACTCCAATCCATCTGCGTCAGCGGCAAGGCAAAGTCGTTCGGGTTGGTCAAATCCAACTCCACCATCAACTCCAACCCCGACAGCGTCAGGTTCTCCAAAGACACATCCCGCGGCTCAATCTCAGGCGTCTGAATCGCACACGCCCCAAGACCCACCGCCCAAAGCGCAGTCATCCCTGCCATTGCGATGCTTTTATGCATCAGTCATTGCTCCTTCGCTGGGCTCTTTCGCTTGCTCGCTGACGCTCGCTGTGCTCAAGAGCAGTTCGCTTGCTGGCGCTGCGCTTTTGGTTCGCGGCGCTGCGCTTGCTTTTGGTTCGGTCGCTCGCGTTGCTCGCTTCCTTTTGGTGCGGTCGCTGCGCTCCCTTATGGCAATTGCGATGTGTGGACCGTGCTTCGCTTCGCCGTACCACCTCGTCATCTTGTCGAAACACACTTCAGAGGGAGGGTGGGGACGGACGGCCGATGGATTTATGGGCTTGGTTGCTCCCCCCAGACGTGTATGCCCGGCTTGAGTGGGCAGGATAGGCGGCCAGGCACGGCCCGATAAAGGGGACCGAGC
>CAKZKQ010000447.1 GCA_937123825.1 uncultured Pseudomonadota bacterium | reverse complement strand
AAAGGTTTCGGGCTCGAAGAAGAACTGCGTGATGGCGCTGGTGGCCCCGGCCTCGATCTTGCGCTTCAGCCAGGTCACGTCGGCATCGCCATCGGCGCTGTCCGGGTGCGGTTCGGGATAGGCACCGCAGCGGATCGTCATGTCGCCGCGCGCGGCGATCGCCTTGAACACCGGCGTCTCAAAGTGCGGATGCGCCTCATCCAAATCGTGCTCGTCGTGCTCCGCGCTAAAGAGCGGCCCGTACTGCGTCACCCGCGTCAGTTCGCCCTCAGCGCTGGTCCACGTCCGGCGCACCGTCCGCCCCGCCGCATCAAGCCGATACTGCATGTACGCCACACCCTCGGGCGGAGCCACGTCGCACAGCTCACTGTCCGAGTTATACTCGCTGTAAGTCCGCAGCGTCAGGCCACGACTGTTGCGCACCACAAAGCCGTTGACGGCCCAGCGCCCCTGCGCAACCCGCGTGCGGGTCTGGAAAAGCCGCCCAAAACCATCAAAACAGCGCACCGTCACCAAATCCGGGTCTTCACCCCGCAACCCGCGACGCTCCAGAATCACCCGGCTGACCGGCTCCTGCAGCTCACGGCGGATCCGCGTCTGGAACGACGCGCCGCCGCCAGTCGCAAACCGCTCCGACAAACGCCCAAAACTGTCGTAGACCACCCCCTGGGCGTGGCGCGGCGACACCACCTGGCCATCCTGGACGATCATCCAATCGGTCGTCTCCGCGATCCGGTTCCACGTCGGGTCATAACGCACCTCCTGGCGCAGCCGATAAGGCTCGCCCTCGGGCGTGTTGAGCAACCTCTCCTGGGCCACCAGGTTCAAGCCCTGGGCATCAAACTCCTGACGGCTGCGGTGGTCGTCGGCCACATCCACAGAACCCGTCGCCCGAATCGACTCCACGGCGTTGCCATGGCTGTCGTAGCGGATCCTGGCCTGGGCCACATACTGCCCTTCATCGGTCTTGAGCATGATCCGCGTCACATTGCCCTGGGTCAGCCCTCCCTCAGGCAGCCCCACAAAGGGCTCCCCATCGTAGAAGTAGAGCTTCTCGGTGACCTGACCGCCCTCGCGGCCAAAGGCCAACTCGCGCACAGGCCGTCCCAGGATCCAAACGTCGTTGTTGGCCTCGGGGGTAATCGGCTCGGTGACGGTGATGACCTCATCACCCCGGCAGGTCGCCCCACACGGCGTCCCAAAGATCGCCTCATCGCGCTGGCAGGGCTCACAAGCGCCGCCGCCGATGGCAGTCACCCCTCGGCTCTCCTCACGCACCACGCTGCCATAACCATCGTAGGTGCTGGCGATCTCAATGGTGGCCCACTCGTCCTCGGGCGCGCCTTCCTGGATGATGGTCGTGTCGAGCGTGCGACAGACAAAGCGCACATCAAAGTCCAGACCCTCGGGAATCTCGGCCACGGGACAATCTTCGTAGGTGTTGCGCACAGTGCGCAACGGACGCTGATCGCTGAACATCACCTCTTCAAGCAAGAGCCCCGCCCGGTACGGATCATCGCGGCCCAGGTCAAAGGTCAACGCCGTGACGCTGTCTTCGGCGTGCTCATCGCCAAGCACACGCACCTCCACACGCTCAAAGCCTCGGGCCTGCTTCTCAACCCCGTCATAAAAGCTGTCGCGGTAGGTGTAGCGGGTCACCTCGGTCTGCTCGTTGAGCGAATCAAAAATCTCGGTCTGGGTCACCGCCAACATGGGAAAAGGCGGCAGCGAGGCCCAAGGCGTCCCTTCGGCCCGGGCCTGCGCCGCCAACTCCACCGCCGTGCTGTAGCTGACGCGGGTGGTGCGCCCCAGACCATTGGTGATCTGGCTCAGCAGGTGCGGCTGCACCGGGAACGCATCCAAATAAGTGACCTCGCCGTTGAGATCGATCCAGACAATGTCGGTCGAGCCGTTGGCGTTCATGTCCGCAAACAAGACCGTGGTGGTCTCAAAACGCGTGGGAATCTCCTGGCCAAGCGCGGCGCTGTCGAGCGTCACCGGCGGCGCAAACTGACCGCCGTTGCGCCCCAACGCGTAGGTCACCGTACCGCCCTCGACAATCACAATGTCCGCCACGCCGTCGTTGTTCAGATCCTCGATCTCCACCAACTCCACCGCCGTGTTGTTGAGATCAAAGGGCACATCCCCCACAACCACCTGCTGGCCCCAGCGGCCCCGGCCCAGGTTGAGTTGGTAGCTCAGCGAGGTGTTGAGCAGCTGCACCGGGTCGAGCAAACCGTCGCCGTTGATGTCGGCCATCTGCAAACGGTCGTTTTCAAAACCCACGGCGAGCTGCTGGACATTGGGGTCGCTCTGAAAGCCGCCTTCGGACAGGTTGCGGAAGATCTGCGTGACGTTCTGGGCGCCCGAGCCCTGGGATTTGATGACGTCGATGCGCTTGTCGCCGTTGTAATCCAGAAAACGGATGGAGGTCAGGGCACCGTCTTCAACATCCAGGTCCGTGCCCAGATCGGGCAGCCCCCCATTGCCGTTAAAGAGCGCCAGGGCCTGTGACCAGTCCCCATCGCCGCCGTTGAGCAGCACGTTGCCGGTGCGCGTGTTGAGCATATCGGCCAGACCATCGCCGTCGACATCAATGACCTGGACGTTGCCCGCCTGCAGGTTGTGGTTGCTGCGCGTGCCAATGGCCGACTCGCCAGCGGCCTCAAAGCGATGCGCATCGCGCCCATCAAAGCGGTTGATGAAGAACCGGTGCGCGCCTTCGGGTGTGGTGTCGATCACATCGGGCAAGGCGTCGTTGTTGATGTCGATGAGGGTGGCGCTGCGGGACTGAAAGTTGATCCCCAGGTTGCCCATCGAGACCACAAACGGCGACACACAGCCCGGCTCGTTGTCTCCACAAACCCCGCCAACAGCACGCGAATATCCATAGCGCTGCACAATGGGGAACACCTCACCGCCCGCGTCCTGGCGCTCAGCCCGAACCAAACGGCTGAACCCACCGGCCTCGGGACCATCTTCATACGTAAAGTGATAACTTTGGATGACGCTGCCCTGGGCGAGCACCTCGACGCGCGCCAGGCGCTCCTCCAAGCGCATTTCAAAGCCAGCCTTGCCGTCCGACACCACATCGGGGCGGTCTTCATACACAAAGCGGACCTCATAACGGGGCCGGTCATTGTCATCAAAGACCCAACCGATGCGCACGGGCAACGCCATCTGGGCGCTGAGCCGGTGGTCGATCCGCATTCGGTGGCCATAAGCATCGACCTTTTCGACCATATGGTAGGCAAAGGTGCCCTCTGCACCCTCTTCCCTGGCCGCATCGACGCTCTGACCTGCCGAGTCCGCGCCAAAGAAGCCCCGGGTCCCGTCGGGATACTCGGCCACCCAATAGCCACCATCCCCGGCGCCGCGCTCAAACCACTTGTAGCGCACAAAGCCGCCCTCAAACCGCGCCCGATACACCGCAGGCTCGCCATCGCTGACTTGGACAAGCTGCGCGCTGCCATCGGCGGCAAAAAGGTCGTCGCTGTTGTATTCGGGCAAACCCCGGCTGGTCATGCGCTCGATCGACGGCAACCCCATCGACCAACCCATGCCCACCACCGAACTGCCACCACCCGAGCTGTAACTGAGGCCCAATGACGGCGTCACCGAGTTGAAGCCACCCGGCACAGAGATATCAAAGGTCTGGGAGGCCGTCCCCATATTGGGGCTCACCCCCACGTTCTCTCCAAACCCTTCCAGGCTCCCGGCCCCTTCGGGCAGGCTGACGCGATCGTCCGACACGCCGGTCTGGGCCCAGGCCGCAGAGCCCCAGGTCAAGCAAAGGGTGACGGCGCACAGAGTTCTGGCTTTGATGTGGAACATCACAGAATCTCCCGTTCTAAATCGAGGTCGATGTTTGCGGGATCGACAGGTCAGACGCCGACATACGGCGGCGCTTACAACATCCCGCAAGAAGGCAAAGCGGACCGGTATGAACCGGCCTTTCAGTACGCTAAAAAGTGCAGGATGGACTCACTGGCGCTTGTCCACGACCTCAAGCGAAGTGCCCTGAAGCACAGCGCCCTGACGGTCAAAGCAGCGCGCCTGCGAGAGCGTCACCCCGTCGAGGTTCTCCACCCCATCTTTGAGCACAAACGACACGTCGCCCTCAATGAGAGGCTCGTCGTCCTTGGCCGTAAAGGCCACCGCCAACTTCTGGCCCCGGCGCTGGGAGCGCCCTTCGACGTTGTTGGCAAAACCCACCGAGGCGATGGCCTCGGCAGCGTCGGTGATGAGCACCTCGCAAGCGCGGGCGTCTTCGCCAGTGACCGTCAACCCCAGCCCATCAAAGTTGTCATCGGGGCCGGTATCGGGCATGTCGGTGTCCATGTCGGGGCCAGCGTCGGGCGGATCGTTGTTGGCGTTGTTGCCATCGTCGCCGTTGGTGCACACGGCGTTGAAGCACACCAGGCCGTCGTTGCACACATCGCCATCCAGACACTCACACCCAAAGGTGCCCGCAGGGCAGTCGGGAGTGTTCTGGGTGTTGTTTTTCTTCTCACCGCAGGCGGTCAACATGGCCAGCGCCATCAGGCAGGCAAAGAAAATGCGGTAGTTCATGGTCTCACCGTTGTGCAGCGCCCATCGGGGGCGCGGCTCTATCACGAAGGGCACACACGCGGCGCACCTTCAAAGGTCTTAAGAAGTTTTGACAGATCAGGGTGTGGCCCGACCAGGACAACAAGGTCGCCAAAAACCGGGCCACACTGCAACCAGCGCCGCCCGGCCCGCCCCATCAGAACGCCGTGAAGTCGGTGTAGAAGATGTAGAGGCGGATGTCCTCAAGAGAGTTGAGGTTGATGTCCTGGTTGACCTCTTCATCCCGTTGGTTGATGACCAACTCCCAGTTGGTGTTCACAAACGGGCGGTCGCGCAAGCGGAAGTTCTGGTAGAAACCAGGATTCTGGTCAAACTGCCGGGAGCCACCAAAGATGGTGTTGACCACGGCGGTGCGCTCATCAAAGCGATGGAAGTTGCGCGTGTCTTCAATGGACTGGATGACACCGGTGCCTTTCTGGCGTACGTAGACGCGGCCCACATAGTCGCCGGTGTCGTTGCCGAAGATGTCGGCCTCGATGTAGGAGATCTTGTGGTTGCGGGTCAACGGCGAGACCTGCTCCAGGTTGGTGCTGAAGGGCACCGTGAGGTAGCCGTTGCGGTCAAGGAGCTTGACGTTGGTCAGGCGGTTGCGCATCTCCTCGGTCCGCTGCGAAGGCGTCAGCGGGGTCCCCTCGCCGTCGGTGAAGGGGATGTTGAGGATGTCGTTCTTGAGCGAGACGATGTGGACGCGCGTGGCGGGGTTGCCAAAGAACTCTTCAAACTCGAAGAAGGCGTTCTCAAGCTCGGCCACATAGTTCTCCAGGTTCTTATCCCCGCGGGCCACCATCCGAATCAGGAAGAGATCGTTCTTCTTGGCGTAGGAGGTCGAGGTAAAGTACTCAAAGACGCGGGTCAGCTTGTAGACTTCGCGGATGGCGTCGTCGAAGGCGATCTCGGCGTTGATGATGGCGTCGTTCTTGTAGATGCGCACGTTGGGGTTGTTGTGCGCCGCCTGCACGTTGATGGTCAACTCTTCGGTCTCGGCCTGCTCCAGTTCCAGGCGCTTGGCCTGGTTGCGCAGCCGGGTCAACTCGCTGATGGCCAACTGGATGCGGTGGTCCAGGCGCAGGAATTCAATCTCCAATTCGCCCAGACGCAAGAGCATCGTCTTGGTGCGCGCCGCTGACTCGACTTTGGCCAAATCGCACTCGTTGCGCGTTTGCCAGCGGGTGACCTGACGCTCAAGCTCGGCGATCTCGCTCTCTTTGCGGTTGATGAAGCCTTCGTTGAAGGCCACCGCCACTTCAAGACCAGCGGTCACCGCCAGGTAGGTCACCATCGCCGCCGCCGAGAACGCACAGCCTTCAAGGTTGCAGTTGGCCATGCTGGCGACCTGACCGGTGACGTTCTGGGCCGTCTGGAGCCGGTTGATGTCAAACTGGGCCTTGCGGATCTTGGCCTGGGCGTCGTTGATCCGGCCCTGCTCGGTAAAGACGTGGTCGGAAAGCTCCAAAATCTCGCGGCACTGCTCCGAGACGCGCTGGCGCTCAATCTCGACCTCATCCAACACGTTCTGGTAGCTGACGATCAACGACTGCGTCTCCAACTCCAGATCCTGGAAGCTGGCCATCACATCATGAATCTGACCGTTGCCGACCAACCCGCAGGGCTCGCCCAGCAGCGTGGCGCGCTCATTGAGGTGGGCGTACTTGCTGGTGGCCGGGTAGATGCGGTTGTCACCGCCCTCGAAGGTGCCACAAAGGTCGCCAAGCTGGCCTTCGAAGTTGTTGCGAATCTGGGTCAACTCGGCCTGGAATTGGGCCTGGTCGGTCTCAAACTCGCGGCTCTGGTTCAGGGCGATGTCTTCGCGCTCACGGGCAAACTGCATCTTGTTGCGGGCGCGCAGCAAGAGCACCTCCACGGCGTTGGACTGGCGGAAGTCGGCGTTGTCCATGGCGGGCAACGGGATGTAGTCCGGGTCAAAGCCAAAGAGCGTCGTGTTGTCGTTGATGTTTGAGTACACGTTCTGCATGTCCAGCAGCGCCGAGGCGTAACGGCGCTGGGCCGCCTCAACCGCGAGCTGAATCTGGGGACGCTCCTGGACGACCGTCTCTTCGAGCGTGCGCAACATCATGCGGCTCATCACCACCGACTCCATGTACGTGGCCGTGTAAGCACGCTCGGCCACCACGCGGGCCAAATCAGGCTCGCCCAGACCCTGGTAACGCTGGGCGATCTCGCCCCAGGCACGCGCCTTCTGGGTCGATGCGCGGATGACGCGGTCGAAGTAGAGGTCGATGCTCTCAGGGGTGACGAAGTTGCGCGCGCCGCCCTGGCCAATGGCCTCCCACATCAACGGGCCCTGCTCGTAGAAGCGGTCCAGGACCATCTGGTAGTACTGCGCCGCTTGATAGAGGCTGTACATCTCAAAGCCCAGCGCGCCGGTCAGCGGCAGCGCACCGACGTTCTCAAAGAGCGAGGCATCAAACGACGCCGTGTTGTTCTGGGCCAGATCAAAGCGACTGGCAAAGGCGCTGGTGAAGGACTCGTCGCCGAGCATGATGAGCAACTGCGAGAGTTGACGCTCAAAGCCGTCATGGATGATGCGCTCGTTGAGCGGCGTGATCTCCTGCTCGGAGGCAAAGTTCAGCGCCAGGTAGTCGTCGAGCAGCACGCGCGTGTCCAGGTTCTGGGGCGTATCCAGCACGCTGTAGTAATTGCGGTGGATGTGCAGCAGGCAGTCGATCCGGGCCTCGATGGCCTCGATGTTCTCCGGATCGTAGCAGTAGGGACGCTGGTCGGAGTTGGGCAGGCAGATCTCAGGGGTGAAGCCCACGCCCTGGCCGCTGCGGTTTTTAAAGCGCGACTTGTAGCGGAAGGCCTGGTCAATGAGCGTCTGCAGCGGCGTAAAGACCACGCCGGGCTGGTTGGCCGCAAAGAACTCCTTGCCAAGGCGCAGGTCCTTGCGGTCCACATCGCAGTACACCAGGTTGGGATCCTCGCAGCGGAAGACCAACTCATCCGAATCCTGAATCATGACCTGGGGCGAGTTGCGCCAGGAGTTGAGCTGCGCCTGGCAGGTGCCGTCTTGCTGGCAGGGCAAGTCAGCCACGTTCTGCTGGGTGACCCTGTTGCCGTTGAGGGTGAAGAACTCCACCTTGCTCCCCGGCGGGCAGACGATGCGCTCGTTGAGTTCGGAGTTGATGCGCACGCCGCAGTCGGTGCGGTCGGTGCCCAACTCACAGTTGGAGAAGGGCGCATTGGAGCCGCCGTCCTCACACACACCGTTGTTGGCAAAACCCACACAGGAGTTGTCGTTGCTCAGGGCGTCAAAGGGCCCGTTGGCGGTGTTGTGTCCCGAGCCGCCGTCGATCAAGCCGGTTTCTTCGCAGAAGTAGTGGACCTGCTCGTTGTCACCCGGCGCCAGCAACACGTAGTTGCCGCGCCTCACACCGGTGATGAGCGTGGACACGATGTCGGCGGCGTTGGCGCCAGTGACAGCGTTTTCATCCAACTCGTCAAGCAGCTCAGCGGAGCACACCGGCTCCAGGATGTTGGAGGGCTGGTTGCGGTCATCGACCGGCGTGGAGCCCTCGTAGACGTCGGGGATCTCGTTGGCGTTGAGGTCGTCCTTGGCCAGATCCGTGGGGCGGCGCTGGAGCGTCATGAAGCCGTAGGCCGAGAAGCCTTCGGTGTCGGCGCTGCCCAGGAAGGACTCAAAGCGCTCTTCAAAGAGGATCACCATCTGGCTCTGGTTGACGAGCATGCCGTCGAGCATGCGCAGCGTGCGGCGGCGCGAACGGCCGTCGGGCACCGGGTTGGCCGCCGTCAGGCTGCGGTTGATCGCCGCAAAGGCCTCCTCGATCTCCCCACCCGGGTTGCTGAAGGGCAACTGAGAGTCGCGGCACTCGTAACGGAAGAAAGTCTCGGTGTTGGGGTCAAGGTGCGCTTCGCCAAGGAAACCGGGCACCAGCCACGGCTCGGCCACCAGGTCAAACCCGTCGCCGCCGGCGCGCTTGGCGCAGTTGGTGTCGTCAAAGGTCGTGCGGTAGCGGCCACCCTGGATGATGTCCGCCTGGAAGTCGCTCATGAAGACCACGCAGGCGCCCTGGACCGTCAATGAGCACTGGGTCGGGTCGTGGGCAAAGCTCAGGTTCATCGACGGACGACCGCCGTACTGGAGCGCCTTGGAAGACTCAATGCGACCCTCCATGAACTGGGGCTGGTTGGCGTCCGGGATGCGCAGGTTGACCGTGATGGGCAGCTCCACCACACCGGTCGGCACCGGCTCCGACTCCAGCGACGACGACAGCGGCGCCACGCCGGCCTCGCCGATGTCGTAGAGGTAGCACGCCTCGCCGCGCCCCTCACAGGCGCGCTGCACGTTGGCAAAACGCCAGGACTCGCTCTTGACGGCGGTCAAAACCGCCTGAAGCTCGTCAAAGCTGATGCGGCCAAAGCGGAACGCCGCCCAGCGCTGCACCAGGGCATTTTTGACGTTGGAGAAGACCGTGTCGTCGTTGCGCGTCCCGGCCCACTCGTTGGGACGGCTGCCGGGCGCAGGGTTGGGCAGGTCCAACCAGGCGTCGAGTTGGCCGGTGCCAAACTGCGCCAGGTAAACCATGCTGCCGGCCCACTGACCTTCGGGCACCTCGTTGTAGAGAATGTTGACCAACTGGGAGCCAAGCTCCGGGCTCGACACCTCAAGCTGACCCTGCCAGCGCACCGCCGCGCTGTCGGCCGCGTCGCCAAGGTTCACCGTCAAACCCGCGCCAGCCTCAATCCCAAACGAGATCTCCTCGCCCAACGCCAACTCATCGCGGCCCGAGGCCATGCTCATCCACGCCATCGGGCAGGCGCCCGGCAGGCAGACCCTGGGACGGCAGGCGCCATCGACGCAGCTGTAGTTGTTGTCCACGCAGTCGTCGTTGGCCTGGCAGAAGCAAGGCTCGTCACCGAGCGGGTCGCAACCCTCAATCAGACCATCGCGCACGCGCACCGCGCGCTCGCCGGTCCCATCGGCGAAGCTGACCTCGTGCAGGACCTTGCGCACCGTGAAGGTCTGGAAGGTGGGGCTGTTGTTGCGGATCTGGAAGCTGGACGACACCGCCGTGTTGTTCATCTCCAGGTTGATGGCCGAAAGCGTGAAGTCACCAATGACCTCCGTGATCGGCTCTTCGTCACCTTGCGGCAGGTTGGGCACGCAGAAGCCGTTTTCGGCGTCGGTGGTCTCACAGTGGTAACCCGACTGGCAGGTGTTGTTGGTCATGTTGCAAGGCACGCGGCAGACGTGGTTGAAGCAGCTCATGCCGTCGTCGCACTCATCGTCCCGGTCACACTCGGAGTAGCACTGGCCGTTGATGCAGGTCTGGTAGAAAGGACAATCAAACTCGCTCAAGCAGGTGCGCGGATCCTCACCGTCGTGCAAGCACTGGCCTTCGCGGCAGGTCCGGCCATCGATGCAGCCGCGCATCAGGTTGTCGGTGCCGCAGCTGACGTAGCGGCCATCGATGACCGCGCCGTCTTTGCAGGGCGTGTAGCAGCGCAGCGTCTCGGGCAGGTCCGCCGGCAGGTCCGACTCAAGGATGCACACACCGGCCTGACAGACCGCACCGGGGTTGCAACCGTCCTGGTCGTCACAGGCGCAGCCCACCGAACCCAGCGAGCAACGCACGCACACGCCATCGGCGCAGCGGCCGCCGCGCAAGCAAGAGCCGTTGTCAAAGCAAGCCCCCGAGGGGAAACCCGTCGAATCCACACACACGTTGTCTTCGCGGCAACGCAGGCCCGGACGGCAGCTGCCCGAACCGCAGCGGCAGTTCTCTGCGCCCGGCTCGCAGTCTTCCGTCAGGCACACCCCGGCGTCGCACACCGAACCGGCGTCACACTGGAAGCCGTCCACGCACGCGCAGCCCGGCTCGCCCGGCGCGCAAGACTCCTGACGGCAACGCCCGCCTTCACAAAAGAGCCGCTCGCCGTCTTCGCCCGTCGAGCAGACCTCACCAGCATCGCAGGGGCATCCCTCCTGACCCGCCACGCAGTTGGCCTCCTGACAAATCCCGTTTTGATCGCAGTAAGCGCCATCCCCAACGCACTGCCCTTCATCGCATCCGCACCCAAAAGAGCCCGGCGTGCAGGGAATCTCCTCGCAGCGCTCCGTGTCGCCGTTGCACTGGAAACCGTCCTGGCAACCCAGGTTCTGGTCACACCAGCAGTCCGGCGTGCCCGGCACGCAGTTGGGCGAAATGCAGGTCTCCTGAGCACAGGCCAGACCCACCTCGCAGAACCGCCCCTCACCGCAAGGGCACCCTTCGGCGCCCGCCTTGCAGTTGGGCGCCGCGCAGGTCAGCTCGCCGTTCATCACCACGCACTCAAGGTTGCCCTCGCAGGTGCCCCCATCGGCGCAGGTGCAGCCCGAGGTCCCCGCCGTGCAGGTCATCAACTCGCACACCCCGTCGTTGCACAGCAGCGGATCGCCGCCGTTGCCCACGTCGCAGGTCCCATTGGAGAAGCACGTGCAGCCTTCCGTACCCACAAGGCAAGAAGGCTCCTGGCAAACCCCGTCCACACAAACCCAGTCGGAGCCGGGAAAACAGGCCGTGTTGTCGATGCACGCGCAACCAAGGAAACCCTCGGTGCACACCGCATCGTTGTTGGCTGAGTCGTCGTTTGAAGGTGTCGATTGCTGGCTTCCACCGCCATCGCACGCCACCATCGCTGCCCCCAAAAGGACAAGCATGGTCAAACGCATCAGGATTTGCACAAAGGTCTTCATCAAAACTCTCCGCTGGGATGCTCTCGACGTTGGCCGAGGGGATGGCTCACAGACAGGGCTTCTCTTCTTTCAAATAGGGGCGTTTAAATGCCTGACGAGCGCTCATACCGAGTTCATGAGCGCCCGCGCTGAATCGATGCGTCGTTTAAATCAGGTGTTCACTGGGCCGACCAACCCGAAGAGCAATCGCCGGGGTTCTGGCAACGGATCACCGAGCGGATGCCGTTGTTGGGAACCTCACCGCTGGCGCTCCAGCCCTGCTCGCTGATGAGGTCGGGGCCAAGCTCGGGGTCGATGATGGTCGAAGTCGTGCTCCAGGAGCCGCAGACCCAGAAGCCGCGGCGGCCGCCGTCGCCCTCGGGGCTGACCGGGCAGTAACCGCTGACCGGGTCACAACCCGCGTCGCCCTGGTGCGTGCCGCCGTAGAAGAGCATGTCACCGGCGCAGCCGCGGTCGCACTCGATGCCACCAAACTCAAAGCCGCAGCCGCAGACCAGCTTGCCAAAATTGCCAGGGTTGCTGCCGCCTGCCACGCCGCAATCTTCGGGGGCGTTGCTGAGCGGATCGAAGTTGGGGTCAAAGACGCCGCACTGGCGCGAGACAAAGCCGGGGCACAGTGAGTTCCAGGCGTCGGCCTGGAAGGGGTCGGCGGTCGGCTCGTACTCCGAAATGCAGCCGCGGTTGTAGGCCTCCGGGCCCAGGTAGCGCACGGCGGCAAAACCCACCTGACCCTCGACCACCTGCGGGCGGTCCACCGGCACACACTGCACCACCGGGCGGTTGGGGTTGCCCTCTTCTTCAAGTGAAGACTCGTTGCACACCCCACCATCGCAATCCTGCGCGCAGTCCAGGTCGCCGGGCGGACAAGCCACAAAGCACTGGTTGAGTTTCAGGGCACGGCCGTCGTTGATGTCGCCGGACAGATCGTTCAACTGACGCTGGTGCGGCGCGGTCGCGTCGCGATTCTCGGGCAGCTCGTTGACCACCTGGACACACTTGAACTGGCTGTGGTGGTTCATGCCGCGCCACACGCCATCAACCGGGGGCAGCACCACGCCTTCTTCGCAAATGCCGTGGTTGGGGATCTCGTCCACCGCGCCGGTCACAATCGGCGGCGGGGGGAAGTCGCAGGTCTCGGCGCCCTCGGGGCAGGACCAGTGGGCAAAGTCGTAACCAATCAGGGCGTTGTCACCCAGGCGGTCAAAGTCCGCGTCGCGGTTGCGGGTGCAGGAACGCCAGTAGTCACCGGCGACCTCGTCGTACTGAACCGGGAAGGTCTCCTGCTCGCAGCGCGAACGCTCCTTGATGACGTAGCGGCCAAACTCGTCGCCCAGCAGCCGTTCATAGCCGCCCTCATGGATCTCGATGAAGTGGGCAAAGGTCATGAAAATCTGCTCTTCGGGCGTGGCGTTCTCCAGGGCCATGCCCTGGTATTCGGTGATGTCGGCGACGTTGTTGTCGTTGTAGTCACCCGTGGCCGAGATGCAGGCACGCGTCAGCGGGTTGACCTCGCCGGCCAGCAAGCGACGGCCGCGCACCCCCGGCCCCAGATAGGCCGGCGCATCGACGTTGTTGGCCGTGTCCAGCTCGCCCTGGTCGTCGTTGCGCACGGTCTCGTAGAGCGCCACCGGCGAAGGCTCAATGCAGTCGCAAGACCCTTCGTTGCAACGGCCCACTTCACAGTCGGCGTCGGCTTCGCAGGCAAACGAACCCACGATGCCCTCCACACAGAGCTTCACGTCCAGCGTCTGGCGGAACTCGTTCTGCAGGACAAAGCGGTCCACCTCGCGCACATCGCAGCGGGCGTTGACGCGCAGTGTCTGGTCCTGGGACTCGACGGCGTTGCGGGCCGACTCACGGACCCAGCCATCGTTGTCGTCGTCGCAGGGACGGGCCACAAAGGCACCCGCCTCATCAACAAAGAACCCGGGCTCGGTCTCGCACACGCAGCGGTTGGAGCGGTCGAGCGTGAAGGGCCAGATCCGACCCGTCTCACCGCGCGCACCGCACACCAGCCCGCAATCGACGCAGCCACCCGCAAAATCGCTGTAGGCCTGGTTCAGGTCAGGGTCGTTGTTGACGTCCAGGCAAGGCCAGGTGCTGCACTGGGCGTCCTGACCATCGCGCTCGACACAGAACTGACCGTCTTCGCAGGTGATGTCGTTGCAGGTCGTCGTCTCACGGCAGGCGCTCTGGGGGTTGTTGGCGTCCACGGGGATGAGCCCCTCGCGGCAACCGCCACACTCGGCCAGCGGCTCGCCGTCGCACTCACGGCCAAGCTCGGCGCAGTTGATGTCGATGCACAGACGACGCGTGCACTGCTGGGTGTTCGGATCTTCGGCAAAACCCTCCACACAGCCGCCACACTCGGCGCCGTTGTCGTTCTCAACGCACAGACGGCTCTGCTCGTTGCACTGGACCAGGATGCTCAACTCGGCGCCCGGCTGGCAGTTGGCCTGCGGCTCGGGCTCACACACACCGTTGTTCTCACGGAAGCCCATGGTGCAGCCGCCGCAGGTGGCGTCGGCGTCGTCGGTGTTCGGGATGCAGTCGCGGTTGTCCTGGGCGCAGTTGAGCCCGTCGCAGGTCACCACCGCGCGGCAGTTGCCGCCGGGCTGGCCGTCTTCGTCCAGGAAACCTGGCAAGCAGGTCGTGCAGGCGGCCACCTGCTGCTCGTTCAACTCGCAGCGGCGGTTGATCGCACCGCACATCTCCAAAATGCTGCCCGGCGCGTCGGGGTTGCAGTTCGCATCCGGGATCGGCTCACAAGTGCGGCTCTCTTGCACATAGATGAAGCCCTCAGCGCACTCCTCAAGGCAGCGCGCGTCCACGCCGGGTGCCTCGTCTTCGCAAAGCTGGTTCTCCACACAACCCAGATCCGCGCACGCCTGCGCCGGACGACAAGTCTTCTCCTCATCGTCGCAGACCAGGTCGTTCTGGCATTCATCGTTCTCATCGCAAGGGCACCCTTCAATGTCCGAAGAGCACTCGGCGCACATGTCCGAGTCCGTGCACGTCAGGCCCTCATCACAGCGACCCTCCTCGCCCTCGCGGCAAGGACAACCCTGGGCACCAAGCTCGCACTCTTCGACCGCGCACCGGCCTTCCATGCAGACCAGCTCGCCGTTGCACGCCTCGCCGTCCAAACAGGCGCAACCCTCGTCCCCTGAAGGACAAGGCTCACACACTTCGTTGTTGCAGCGCAGCTCCGCGTCACAAGTGCCGTTGCGGAAGCACGCACAACCTTCGGCACCATCAGGGCACTGCTCACACACGCCGTCCGTGCAGGAAAGACCGTCCTGGCAGGTGTCTCCGTCGCAGCCACAACCTTCTTCGCCAAGGCAGGAGCCGCACGTCCCATCGCTGTTGCACGTCGCCCCCACCCCGTACTCAGAGTCCTGAGCACAAAAGCTGTCCTCAACGCAGGGACGGCACTGCTCAGCCACGCAAAGCAGACCGTCACAATCGGCCGAAGTGGTGCAAGACTGCGGAGGGCGCTCATCCACTGTGGATCCGCCACCACCGCAGCCCATCAAGACCACAGCAAGCAGCGCCGCTTGCGCCAAACCAAAGAAAACTGAACGTTGAAGACCCATGAGTGTCCCTTTATCGATTGCTCGTAAGCTGGATGTCTCATTCAATCGGATGCCCGTGTCCAAGACCCGGTGGTTTGAGCAGGCTTACCGTAACATCGCCCCACCACACAAACGCCTTGAACGGTTTGAAGCAAGGGGCAATATGCGTGCCATAAAACTTCCGGCCTCAAACCTTATCGCCCCACCCAACCAGACACCTTTTGTGCTTGGCCCTGTGTGTAGACTCGTCAAATGGACAAGAGCGCACACACAAAAACGAACACAAAGACTGCTGTCGAAACTGGAAGACCACACCCGCCTGAAGTTTTTCAACATTGTTGAAGATGGCGACGATCTCTCGCACCCAAACCATCCCCAAGTGCTTTTTTGAACAACCAAAAGCCTGCCCCCTGCTTTGATCCCTTGAGCCACCAAAACGGGCAAACCCATGTCCAAAAACTTCTCATACCAAAGTGCAGACGAAAGGCTTGCTTTGTGGCGAGCAATAACGGATGGCAGGGGTGAGAGAAGACAGGTCAGTGCAGGCAGTGGCGAGGGCAGGACGGGCAGATCGAGGAGAGGAGCGCAGACGATGCAACGCATCGTTGAGCACCTGCGACGACGATATGCTCGTTCTGAACCGCCAATGACTGTGCTGAACTGGCTGAACTCACCCCAG
>CAKZKQ010000446.1 GCA_937123825.1 uncultured Pseudomonadota bacterium | reverse complement strand
CATCTGGTCGCCGGCGACCTCGACGCTCTTTTTAAGGGCGTCTTTGAGCAGCGCGGCGGCGGCGGTGCTGGAGCGCAGCTGTTGGGCTTGTGCCAGGGCTTCGTCCATGGCGGTGCTCAACGCGGCGCGGGCCTGCGCGTTCAAGGAACGATCGGACTGCAGTGACTGTGCGTCGGCCAGCAGCGCGGCGTTGAGGGCCTCAAACGCGGCGAGGTCGGGTTCGGTGGTGTTGGCCTGTGCGCGCTGGAGTTCTTGGACCATGCTGTCGTGGCTGATGGCCAGGGCGGCGTCAGAGATTTGGCCGGTGTCCATGCGGCGTCGGTGGATGTCGACGCGCCGCTGCATGAGGTCGAGCAGCGCTTGTCGCAGGTCGCTGCTGGGGCGCTGGGCGGCGGCGGACTGGTGGGCCTCTTGTTGTGCGGCGCCGGCGCTCATGGCGGCTTGTTCGAGGGCTTTGTCCAGGGCCTCAAAGTCGGTGCCTTGTTGGGGCGCGGCTTGCTGGGGCACACGCTCAAGGCGAAGGCGCATCAGCTCCAGGATGGCGGCGTCGCGCTTGGCGTCGGCCGCTTGGGTGTCGGCGGTGTTTTGGGGGGCCTGTGCGGTGGTCAGCGCCTTGATGTGTTGGTCAAGCTGCGCGGCCAGGAGCGCGCCAGGGGCGGTGTGCTGGGTGTCGCTGGGGTTGTAGCGCAGGTTGGCTTGCCAGGCCTTGCGGTGTTGGCTCAGCGCAGCGCGCAGGGCCTGTGCGTGCTGAAGGCGCTGGGTTTGTTGGGTGCTGGCGGCGAGCTTGCGCGTGAGGGCGTTGACGGTCTGGTGGGCGCTTTGGAGGCGTCCCTGGGCCTCTTGTTTGAGGCGATCGCCGCTGGGGGTGTCCATGAGGTAGCCAAGGGGCGCCGTGGCCATGCGGGCGGTCAGGCGTTCGAAGCGGTCGATGAGGCGGTCGTCGTAGCCAACGGCGAGCTGGGCTTTGAGGGCCTGGAGCTGGCGTGCGTCGTCGCCGTCGGCGCGTTGGAGGAGCCGATCAATTTCGACGCTGTAGTGCTTGACCAGCGCGTCTTCGCTGGCTTGAACCGGCGACGCTTTGTGGGTCTGGCTCATGGACAGGTCCTCTTGGGAGGCATCGGTTTGTGTAAGACCGTGGTGATGCTCCCGGGTGGCGCTGCGACGCAAAAGGTGTGGCCCGTCGCCAGCCTTGCTTCGGGACACCGTGGCAGCGCGCTTACGGATGCACCATAACCATAACAACGCCTCGGTGCCTTGTCACGGCATCAAATGTCCCGCGCGCCGTGCTGGGCCTCGACGCACAGGGGTCATCTGCATTCAGCCAAGGAGTTCCTTGATTTTGTTGCCCAGGCCGGTGCGGTAGAGCAGGCCCATGGCTTTGTCCAGGCCCTGGCCGACCTGTGGCGAGTAGGGGAACCAGACGGGCTCCCGGCCGAGCCCGAAGATGTCTTCAAGGACGGTTTTTTCGTGGCAGTATTTGCGGATCTCGGCTTCGCCTTTGCGGCGCCCGATGCCGGAGTTTTTGACCCCGCCAAAGGGGGCCTCGACGGCCAGGTAGTTGATCATGCAGTCGTTGATGCAGACGTTGCCGGATTCGAGGCGACGAGCCAGGGCGCGGCCTCGGGCTTGATCCTGGGTCCAGACAGAGGCGTTGAGTCCGTAGGGGGAGTTGTTGGCGTGGGTGAGGGCTTCCTGGGCGTCTCGGACCTTCATGATGGGCAGGACCGGGCCGAAGGTCTCCTCGGTCATGATCTTCATGTCGTGGGTCACGCCGGTGAGGATGGTGGGTTCGTAGAAGTGCCCGTCGGGGAAGTCGGGGTTCTGCCGTCCACCGGTGCGCACGCGGGCGCCTTTGTCCACGGCGTCCTGGACGTGTTCGTCGACGATCTTGAGTTGGTTGGGGAAGATCATCGAGCCGACATCGACCGAGAAGTTCTCATCGATGCCTTGTCGCAGGCTGCGTGTGTGGCGCACGACGGCGTCGATCAGTTCTTCGTAGACGTCTTCGACGACGTAGACGCGCTCAATGGAGACGCAGGTCTGTCCCGAGTTGAAGAAGGCCCCAAAGACCAGCCCGTGGGCGGTGCGTTCGACGTCGGCGTCGGCCAGGACGATGGCGGGGTCTTTGCCGCCCAGCTCCAGGGTGCAGGGGATGAGGCGCTGGGCGCAGGCGACGCCGACTTTGCGGCCGGTGGCGACCGAGCCAGTGAAGCAGACAAAGTCTGAGCGTTCGATGAGTGCCGCGCCCACGGCGCCAAAGCCGATGGCGACCTGGGCGACGCCGGTTGGCAGGCCAGCCTCGCGCAGGATCTCCAGGAATTTGAGTGAGATCAGCGGGGTGACCTCCGAGGGTTTGTTGATGACCACGTTGCCGGCCAGCAGCGCCGGGATCAGCGGTGACCAGGCCAGGTCGAGCGGGTAGTTCCACGGCGAGATGTTGGTGATCAGCCCCCGGGGCATGTACTGGACTTTGATGCGCTTGTTGCGCAGCAGCCGTGTGCTGACATGGCGGTCGGCCAAGAGCCTGGGGCCATTGCTGGTGTAGTAGCTGATGGTCTCGCTGAGGTTGAGCAGGTCGATGGTGGCGTCCGAGCGAGGTTTGCCCGTTTCGCTGATCATCAGGTCGAGCAGCTCATCGCGCCGGTCCAGCATGATGTCTCTTGCCCGCACCAGCAGTTCGCTGCGGCGTTGGATGGAGAGCGCGCTCCAGCTTGGGGCGGCTTGCCGTGCGGCGTTGACCATGGCGTCGATGTCGGCGTCGTTGGCGACGTCCAGCGACGTGATGATCTGGCCGGTGGCGGGGTTGAGGCAAGGCAACTGCTCGGCGCTGGGCTTGGCGGCGTCTGCCGCTGGCGAAGAGGGCTGGGGGGTGGTGCTCATGGTTGACTGCTCCGTACCTGGGCGCCTCGGTGTGGTCGCCGGGACTGTCTGTAACGCCCACCTCCAACCAATCGACTTCTCTAATGCATCTTAAATGGAAGGGGCGCGTCTGACGTGAGCCTCAGACAGTATGATTCAGTGTGATCGGCTATCACGGCGGATCGTCTTTTGCAAACCTTCAGATAGACAGGTAGAACCGCCCAGGCGCATGTTGTCGGGTCTGATGGCGGTCCTGCGTCGCCGTGGTGGTCCGCTGGCGATGGCAGAGCCTGTCGAGGGATGAGAGATGGCGGGTTTAGAGGTCCTTGTGGCGGTGATCCTGGGGGTGACGCTCTACGGCGTGGCCGCCGCGCTGTGTGAGCGAAGCGGCCCCAGGCAGGTCCTGGCCCCGGGCACCGACGTGGGTCCGCGCCCGGGCTACGCTTTTTATCCCGCAGCGGCGCTCCAGCGTCGCCGTCTGGGCCTTGACAGGGCGCTGTGGCGCGTCTGGAGCCTGGAGACCTTTCACAAGCCTGGCAGGCGTCGGGCGGTGTTGACGGTGTCCCTGCGGGCGGCTGCGGCCAAGCTCTCAGCGTTGGAGATCGTTCAAGCGCTCGAGCGCTCCACCCATCAACTCCTGTTGACCTCGGGTCTGGAGGCGATCGTGGTGGAGGTCTGCCAGCGCCCTTCGGGTCCCAGCGCTGTGGGGGATTGGGTGGCGCTGCGCACGTGTGACGGCCGTGGTTGGGGGGGGCGCCAGCGCGGCGTCTTCTTTTTGGTTGAGAGTCCACAAGCCGTGCGGTCCCCGAGGGGGTCTGCGGCTTCTATAGAGGATAGAGATGCTTAGAGTTGAAGCGATGGCGATCGGCGACGAGTTGCTCGACGGTCGTTTGAGCGACACCAACGGCGCGCGACTGGCCCGCGAGCTTGGGGCCAGGGGTGTGAGGCTGCGCCGCGTGTCGATCGTGCCAGACGTGCTCGAAGACATCATCGCGGCTTTGAACGCCGCCGCTGAGCGCAGCGACGTGATCATCTGCTCGGGGGGCCTTGGGCCGACCGACGATGACCGCACCCGTCAGGCCGCCGCGGGGTGGTTGGGGGTGGGTTTGGAGCGTTCGCAGGAGAGCCTCGACGGGATCGTGGCGCGCTTTGCCGCCGTGGGCATGAAGATCACGCCCAACAATGAGCGTCAGGCCGATTTCCCTGCCGGGGCCCGCATCCTGGAGACGGTCGTGGGTACGGCGCCGGGGTTCATGTGTGAGCATCCCAGCGGTATGCGCGCCTTCTTCCTGCCCGGTGTGCCGCGCGAGTACGACTGGTTCTTGTCGACCCACGTCATGCCGATCATCCTGCCGGACGTGGACCAGACGTTGGCGCGCGAGACGATCAAGGTCTTTGGCATTGGTGAGAGCGCCGCCGAGCACGCCCTGGGGGGTTTGGAGTTGCCCGAGGGGTTGGTGCTGGGGTACCGCGCCCACTTCCCCGAGATCCATTTGACGTTGACGGCCTGGGGGATGGAGGGCGATGAGGGTCAGCAGCTTGTCCAGAGCGCGCGCCAGATGATTCTGTCGAGGTTGGGGCGCTTTATGATCGCCGAAGGGCGCCAGACGCTGCCTGAGCGCGTCGGGCTGCGTTTGAAAGAGGCTGGGGCGACGGTCAGCACAGCCGAGAGCTGCACGGGCGGCATGATGGCGACGATGATGACCTCGGTGGCGGGCTCTTCGGCCTGGTTCAACGAGGCCTACGTGACCTACAGCAACGACGCCAAGAGTCGTCTTGTGGGGGTCGATCCGGCGTTGATTGAGGCCAACGGGGCGGTCAGCCGCCCTGTGGTGGTGGAGATGGCCAGGGGCGCGGCGGCCGCGGCCGGGGCCAGTTACGCCATCGCGGCCAGCGGCATCGCCGGTCCGGGGGGAGGGACCCCGACCAAGCCTGTGGGCACGGTCGATGTGGCCGTCCACAGCCCGCAGGGGACGTACTACCGTCCGTTGGGGATGAGGGCTTACTGGGGCCGCGAGCGGATCCGTCAGGTCACCGCCCACCACGGCCTGGCGCTCTTGTTGAAGATTCTTGAGGGCCGCGTCGGCGACGATCCCAAAGTGGTTGGACCGCTGGGTGAGGGGGAGCAATGAAAGAGGCATTTCTGGCGGTCGACGTCAGTCTGGAGACGGTCGAGCGCCTGGTGCTGGTCCAGGAGGATCTGGCGGGGTTGATCAAGGCGCGCGGCGGCAAGGTGCGCTGGGTGGAGCCGGCCAGGATGCATTTGCAGCTCAAGTCCCTGGGCTGGATCGATCCGGCGTTGCTCTTTGACGTCTCTGAGGTGGTGGGTCGGTTGGCGGGCGCGTTGGTGCCGTTCAAGGTGTCGGTCAAGGGCTTGGTGGCCTATCCGTCGCCGCGTCAGCCCCGGCTCTTGTTGGCCAAGATCGAGCAGGGCGCCGATCTGGTGGGTCAGCTCCACAAAGTGTTGGAGAAGCACCTGGGGGCGATGGGCATTGAGTCGTCCGAGGCGAGGCCCTACGAGGCGGTCATTCAGGTGGGCCGCGTGTTGACCCCAAAGGGCACGGTGGATTTGAGCGACGCGATGGAGGAGGTCAAGGGGCTGGATTTTGGCGAGTCCTACGTCAAGGATGTGATGCTCCTGGTGTCGAGCCTTCAGGGTTCGCCACAGGCCGTGGTGCACAAGCGTTTTGCGCTGGGCTGAGAGGCGCTGTGTTCAGTTTGTTGTCCAGTGTTTTGGGGTTGTCGGCCCCAGTTGCAGCGCCTTCGTCAGGGTGCGGGTCGAGCTTTAAAGGTTCTGCTCAACATTTCAGTGAAAAAGTTTTCAGATTTTCCGTTGACAAAACCCGGGTCAGGAAATACTAATAGGGTGTTCAGCAAGCGCCCCCTTGAAACACGTTCAGTGGGGGCAGGATAGAGACACCTTCCGGACGAACCGGATACCATTGCGTGGGAGATCAAAATGGCACGTGAAATGAGCAAGGACAAAGCCCTCGAGTTGACCATTGGCGCGATCGAGAAGCAGTTCGGCAAAGGCTCGATCATGCGGCTGGGTGAAGATGAGATGATGGCCAAGGAGATCGAGGCCATCCCCACCGGCAGCATCAGCCTGGACATTGCGTTGGGTGTCGGCGGTCTGCCCAAGGGCCGCATCATCGAGATTTACGGTCCTGAGTCTTCGGGTAAGACGACCCTGACGCTGCACTGCATCGCCGAGGCCCAGAAGATGGGCGGTCAGGCGGCCTTCATCGACGCCGAGCACGCCCTCGACGTCGGCTACGCCCGCAAGCTGGGCGTGCGCACCGACGAGATGCTCATCAGCCAGCCCGACACCGGCGAGCAGGCCCTTGAGATCGCCGACATGCTGGTCCGCTCGGGCGCCGTGGACATCCTGGTCATCGACTCCGTCGCGGCCCTGACCCCTCGCGCCGAGATCGAAGGCGAGATGGGCGACAGCCACGTGGGTCTTCAAGCCCGTCTGATGAGCCAGGCGCTTCGCAAGCTCACCGGCAGCATCAACAAGTCCAACTGCATCGTCATCTTCATCAACCAGATTCGTATGAAGATCGGCGTCATGTTCGGCTCCCCCGAGACCACCACCGGTGGCAACGCCCTGAAGTTCTACTCCAGTGTCCGTATGGACATCCGCCGCATCGGCGCCATCAAGGACAAAACCAACGTCATCGGCAACCGCACCCGCGTCAAGGTCGTCAAGAACAAGGTCGCCCCGCCTTTCCGCGAGGTCCAGTTCGACATCCTCTACGGCGAGGGTATCAGCAAAGAGGGTGACGTCATCGACCTGGGTGTCGAGGCCGGCATCGTCAACAAGAGCGGCGCCTGGTACTCCTACGAGGAGACTCGTCTTGGTCAGGGCCGCGAGAGCGCCAAGAACACCCTGGCGGAGAACGCCGACCTCATGCTCGAAATCGAGAACAAGGTCCGCATCCACTACGGCCTCAAAGCGGTCGGCGTTGTTGACGCCGGTGGCGACGCCGACCTCGATCTCTGAGTCACACATCTGACCGCAGCGGTGGGTTTGCCCTCATCTTCGCCCTTGACCATGGGGCGCCGGTGGGCACCACACAGCACACCGCAGCGGGCAGCGCCGTGCATTCAATGAACGCTTCAAAGCCCCTGGCGAACTTCGCCGGGGGCTTTGTGCATTTCTTGGCGCGGGTTTGAGGCGGTCAGGGCGTCGGTGGTGCCTTTTGGGATGTATTTATTGGGCGGCATTGATGGTGCAACGCTCATGAAGCGTTGCAAAGTGTGTTATAACGGTGTTGGTGATAAACTCGGCAGGCACAAAACGCCCTGGCAACCTGGCTTGGTTGAGGCAATCGGTTTGAGGATCGACCTTTGCCTGGCAGGCGATGGGCCATCGCGTTTGTGATTCTCAAGAGGGTCGTGTTTGGGCGAAGGGATCTGCAAAGGGCTTTCGCAGGCATGGGCTGGCCGGGTTCGAAGATTGAATCATTCTCTGGCTGGGGCATCATGGAAGTTGACATCAACCACATTCTGCAGGTCGCGCTCAAGGGAGGCGCCAGCGACATCCACCTCAAGGCTGGGCTGCCGCCCATGTTCCGCGTCGACGGCAGCCTCTTGCCGCTGCGCGACGCGCGGCGCATGACGCCAGACGATCTGGCCAGGATCGCCACGTCGATCATGAGCAAGCAGCAGCGCGATGCTTTTAAGCGCCAGCTCGATCTGGATTTGGCCTACGGCGTGCCTGGGGTGGGGCGGTTTCGTGTCAACGCGTTTCAGCAAAAGGGCTCCATCGGTCTGGTGTTTCGTGTCATTCCCTACAAGGTCAAGAGCCTTGAGCAGCTCCACTTGCCCAAGGTCGTCTCCAAGATCGCCAACGAGCGCCGCGGTCTGGTGCTGGTGACCGGGGCCACCGGCAGCGGCAAGTCGACGACGTTGGCGGCCATGATCGAGCACATCAACACCACGCGGACCTGCCATGTGGTGACGATCGAGGATCCGATCGAGTTTTTGCTGCGCGACAAGCGATCGATCATCAACCAGCGCGAGAGCGGCACCGACACGCACTCTTTTGCCGGGGCGCTGCGCTCGGCGCTGCGCCAGGATCCAGACGTGATCCTGGTCGGTGAGATGCGCGACGCCGAGACCATCGAGACGGCCTTGAAGGCGGCCGAGACCGGTCACCTGGTCTTGAGCACGCTGCACACCGTGGACGCTGTGGAGACCGTCAACCGCGTCGTGGGCTCTTTTCCGCCCCACCAGCAGCCCCACATCCGACGCCTCTTTGCCAACCTCGTCCAGGGCGTCATCAGCCAGCGCCTCGTGGCGCGCGCCGATGGCCGAGGCCGCGTGCCGGCGATGGAGATCATGGTGGGGACGGCGCGCATCCGCGAGCTGCTCCACGATGAAGAACGCCAGGGAGAGTTGCGCGAGACCATCGCCAAGGGCATGGTCAACTACGGCATGCAGACCTTTGACCAGTCCTTGATGCACTTGCTGCAAAACGATCTGGTGACTTACGAAGAGGCACTGCTTCAGTGCACCAATCCCGATGATTTTGCGCTGCGTGTGTCGGGCATTCAGGGCAACGACGGCAACGACTGGGATCAATTTGACGCCGATGAGAGCGAAGACTTTGACTTTGACTGACACGGGGGCCGCTGCGGCACCCCGCACAGATGGCCCCTGGGCCAGGAAGGGACCGATGGCGAGTCTCTTGACGATGCGCGCGGTGGCACCCTTGGCCATCTGCGCGGTGATCTCTTTGGGGACCGCGTCCCTGGGGTGGGCACAGGTCCCCGAGCCCGAGCCGCTGATCCCCGAAGAGGACGCGCCGACCACCACCCGAGACACGGTCGTGGCTGGCCGAGACGGCGACATGGTCAACGCCCGCGTGGGGGTGACCTTCAATCAGCGCTCTTTTACCCTCGACAGCACCGACGCCGGGCTAGAGTTGGGCTCGTCCCTCTATCCCACCCTTCATATTGGCGCCGAAGTCTTTCCCTTCAACGGGGATGAGGGCTTTCTGGGCAACGTGGGGCTGGTGGGCTCTTTTGCCCGTGGGGTGGACACCACGGCGATCGACGAAGGCGGGGTGCTGCGCAAGGTGCCCACGCGCCACTCACAGCTCGATCTGGCCGTCGCCTGGCGCCACAAGCTCGCCGATTCGTTGTGGATCCAGGCAGACACCGGTCTGCTCTTGCTGGATTTTGTGCTGGCCGCCAACGACTTCTACAGCAGCACCACCTACCGAGCCTGGCAGATCTCCACACGAGGGGTCTATACCATCTCGCCCAGGTTTGATCTCCAAGGAGGGATACAGATCTTCCCATTGGTGGGGCTTGGAGCCTCGGAGGCCGAGTTTGGCACCGGCTCTTCGACCTTTGGTGCCTCGGGGCACATTTCGGTGCAAGCGTCTGTCGTGGCCGGTCTTTACGTCCACGCTGGATATCAGCTTCGCGCATTTTCGAGCAGTTTTACCGGTCAGGGAGACCGCGAACTGGATGCGGTGGTGACCACCGACATCCTCCATTCGCTCTCTTTGTGGACCGGATACCGGTTTTGAGGCACTCTGTGGGCCAGAGATACCGCTTGACGATAGACCAGATCAGGGGGAGATGGTGACCGACAGCGTGGTGGCAGTCATTCGCGCGCGTTTGAACCTCTCAGACGTAGACGCCTTCATCCGCTCCTTTGCACCGATGATTTCGCCCGGAGGCATGTTCGTCCGGACCCATCGGCTCAAAGAAGTGGGGGCAACCATTCGGTTTGACTTCAGTCTGGCCGATGGGCAACGGCTTTTGCTTGGCGAAGGGATCGTGCGTCAAGTCCGCGACGGGTCTAATGGGCCTGCGGGCATGTTGATCAAATTTACCAAGCTCAACCGCTCCAGCAAGGCGCTCATCGATCAGATCGTGCGCTACAAAGAGTCCAACACCAGCGCCAGGCCCCCAGAGGCGCCCGATGCAGACCACGACGGGAGCGCCTCAACAGGGGACACCTCCGATCCTTCCGGGCTGCGGCCTTCCATGGCGGCGCTGGTGGCGCGCGACAACCCCACGCGCCCTGTCTATCGCTCCGAACCGGTGGTTCAGCCCGAACCAGAGCCTGAACCCGAGCCGGAGCCCGAGCCCGAGCCCGAACCAGCGTTTGAGTCCGCGTTTGAAGCATCGCCAGAACCCGACCTGGAGCCCGACCCGAGCGCCGAGCCTGCGTCATCAGGGGGAGGGCAGATCCTCAGCGCCGCCGATGTCATGGCCGCACTCCAGCGCTCTTCGGAGCCCGAGAGCGTTCCGGGGACGCCGATCGTCGCCAGCGAGCCTGTCGCGCAAGAGGGCAGCGCCAATGCTGGCTTCATGGGGCTCGACGAGTCCGAAGTGGACGACGTCCTTGGCTCTCTCTTTGGCAGCCAGGACGGCGATTTGGGCGCCGCGCTGGGTTTTGGCAGCAGCGAGCGCGTTGAACCCCCTTCTGTGGCCATCGTGGGTGTGGTCGATCCTTCGAGCGCCGACACCAACGCCTCTGGCTCTGGTCTGATCCCTGGCATGGAGGCCGTGGCCAGAGCTCGCCATGGCCACGGCTCCGGTCCCAAGATCGAAACCTTCCACGGCCCGCCCGGCAGCAGCCCCACGCCGTTGCCGCCCAGCATTCAGGCCGAAGAACCCTCCGAAGATGGCCTCGGCTTCCTCGATCCAGACGACAGCGCCGATGACAGCTTCCATCAAGAGGAAGAGGATGGGGGCGCCCAGGAAGAAGCGCCGCAATACCAGGAGCATGAGCCTGTGCAGCAAGCGGCGCCCACGCCGCGCTCCACTGCGCTCTGGCACGCCGGTGACATTCACAGCGCCGTTCAAGCCGCGGTGGCCAAGCGCCAGCACGAAGAGCCCCAGCACGAGGAACCCGAAGAAGACGACTTTGATGACGACGATGACGCCACCGCCGTCATGAGCCTGGACATGCTGCGCAAAGGCCTCAACCCCGATGCCAGAGCGCTGCTCGACGATGACAACGAGCCCGAGAGCGCCGCGCCGCTGATGGGGCCGCTCGATGACGACGAGTTTGACGACGACGAGCCCTTTGCCGAGGACGCCACCAGCCCCTCGCTCCCCTCCATGTCGCTCTTCTCGCTGAACAACCAGGACGGCGCCGACGCACCCGAAAAAGTGCCCGCCGCGATCGATCCCTTCGCCGACTTTATGGACGAAGAGCCCCAGGCGGACTCCGAAGGGTCACAAGAGGCCGAACAAGAGGTCCAATCCTTCATCATCAACCACGGCGGACTGGGCAACAACGACGTCACTGCGCTGCCGGGGGTCTCTGAGTCGGCCGACATCGAGCAAGACGACGACGAGCAGCCCGTGCTGGACGCCGTGGACTTTGATCTGGGCGATGACGGCGCCGACGACGGCTTTGATGACGCGCAGTCCGAGGACGAAGACGGTCTGTTGCTCGACCCCGATGAGTCGGCCGACGCTTTTGAGCCCGGCGCCGATCCTTTCATCGTTGGCCTTGAAGACGAAGAGGGCCAAAAGGGCCAAGAGGGTCAAGAGCCCGAAGATGCCCCCGTCGATGCCCGGGACGCCGAGGAAGATGCGCTCTTTGTGGATCCGCAGGACGAGAGCGCCGACCAACTGCTCGACCCGCAAGACGGGCAGGCGCTGCAAGACGACCTCGAACCGCAAGACGAGTACGACGCATCACCGCAAGCACACCAGCCCCAACCCGCTCTCGACGGCGACTTTGACGCCGACGATGATGAAGACGACGAGGACGAAGACTTTGAGCTCGAACTGGGCGATTTTGAAGACGATGATGAAGACGAACTCCAAGCGCCGGGCGGTCCTCTTCAAGCCGATGAGGCCCAGGACCATGGCGACCCGGACGATCTGGAAGACGATGGCCGGTCCAGCGACCCGGACCGCTCCAACCCTGACATCGTTCAAAACCCCACAGCGGTTCTTGGCCGGATCCAACTGACCCGGCGCACCGGCTCGGTCCCCGTGCAGAGCGCGGGACCCACCAAGGTCGTCACCGCTGGGCCCACCAAGCCCATGGTCCTGCCCAGCCCCACCCAGCCACTGTCTTCCATGGAGACCATGGAGCAGGTCCAAGCCTCGCTCCAAAGCGATGACCAGCAGGCGCGCCTCAACACCACGGCCAACATCGCCAAGAAGGAGCTGCTCGACCTGCCCGAGTTCATCGAGGCCGACACCTCCGCCAAATCCGAGAACAAACCCGACTCCCCCACCGACTCCGCCGAGCTGGGAGACCTCCTGAGCGAAATCCAGGGCCGCGCCGGAGAAAAACCGCGCAGCGCCTCCGATCTCCTTGGCAGCCTCAACCTCGCCACCGGCAACGCCTCCTTTGACAGTGGCCTGTCGGGCGCCGCCTCTCTGGACGAAAACACCGAAGACCCCTCCCTTGAAGGCCTCCTGAGCGCCATCCGAGGCGACGGCAGCGCCCAGCCCATCGACGACAACGATGAGCCCGAACCCAACGAAGACATCCTCGACGGTGTCCTCGGGGACGACAGCGGCAAAGTCTCGGCGCCGCCGCCCGGCTCCATCGCCGTGCCCACGCCCGCCGAGAGCGAGCTGCTCAACAAGAAGAAAAAGAAGCGCGGCTTCTTCAGCCGACTCTTTGGCGGCGACTGAACCCCAGGCCGCCTGCGGCCCCGGCTCGCTGGCGCTCACCCTCGCCATGCCCGCAAGCCCCTTTGGCGGCCTTCCTTCTTGCCAAAACCACCAGACCGAGTCCCGTTTTGAGCAGGACCGGCGACAACCCCGCGAAACCGCCGCAGATCCCCCCACAGCGGTTGCACCCTGGGCCTTGCAAGGTATACTTCCGCCGATTGTTGAAGCACCCTTGTTGTGGTTTGCGGCGCTTCGCGCTTTGACACCGAGTCCACACTGCCGGACGGCCTGCTGCTTGGCGATGGCGACTGCACAAAGAGAGCCCTGTCATGGAGACACATTTCGGTCTGCACACCCTCGACGGTGAGTGGTACGCGCTTCTACCCCGCTATGCTTCGCTGGCCCAGGCGCTCGTGGGACGGCGCGTTCTGGAAGTCGGGTGTGGCCGAGGGGTCGGCACGGCACTGCTGCATCAGGCCGGTGTCGAGAAAATCGCCGCCATCGATCACCGCCCCGAACACATCCAGGACGCCCAGGCGCGCTTTGATGAACTCGACGATGAGACCTTCAACGTCATGCGCTACGATGACATGGAGTACGAAGACGCGCTCTTTGATGTCATCATCTGCCTGGACACCAACTTCCCAGCGACCGACAAGCTCTTTCTGGCCGAAGTGCAGCGCCTGCTGGCCCCCGGCGGCGTCTTTGTGGCCGCCTTTGAGGTCCATGAGGCCTACGGTCTGGACAAGGTCCTGCCGCGCTCGGGAGACGCCGTCGAAGTCGCCATGACCCACATGGCCGCCTCGGGCGCCCAGCGCCTGCTGACCGAGCGCTTTGGGCACACCCAGACGTTGGCCCAGATCCCCGAACTGAGCTTCACCTTCGCCACCGACCACGAAGAGACCCAAAACTGGCGCCAGGAGGCCCTGGGGCTGGCCAACAAACCCGTGGCGGACTCCGGCGCCGTGTTGGTGCTCAGCAGCGCCCAGGAGCTTGACGAAGACGAGCCGCTGCTGCGCGCCACCCGCGTCCGTCTGCCCCACGACGCCATTGTCGCCAGGCTCGGGCGGATCCAAAATGACTTCTTCCTTCAAGGGGAAGAGGCCGAACAGCGCCTGCTGGTCGCCAACGAACTGGGCGAAGAGCGCCTTGAACTCATCAACGATCTTGAAGAAGAGGTGCGCAGCCAGCGAGAACTGGTCAGCGATCAAACCGCTCAGATCGATGACTTCAAAGAGCAACTGACCGCCATCAGCCAGATCCCCGATCTGACCTCCGACTTTGCCCGGGCCCAGGCCGAGCTGGCCGCACGCAAACAAGAGACCCTTGAACTGACCGCCGACTTCAACCGGCGCGTCCAGGACCTGACCTGGGCCCTCGAAGAGCGCGATGCTCGCCTCAACGAGTTGGCCCAGACCAACCGCCAGTGGGAGCAATACAGCCAGGGGCTCGAACAAGACCTGGCCGCCAGGGAGTTGGCGCTGGAAAACCTCGGCAAGGTGCTGGCCCGCTTTGAAGGCACCCAGGCCCCCGAGGCCAAACCCGAGCCCACCCCCGAACCTCCCCCCGAAGCACCCGCGCCGCAGCAAACCGCCCAGGCCCCCAAACCAGACGAGCATCAGGCGCAGGAGTTGCGCAAGGCCCTGGCCATCAACGCTGCTCTGGAGTCCGAAGGCCAAGCACTGCGCCAGCAACTGGCCGACATGCGCGCCCACCTCAAGTCGGCCCAGCAAGAGGCGCTGCGCGCCCAGGAGTCCCACCACCGACTCCAAGCCGAACTGCACTCCAGAGCCAACTACGCCGCCGAAGTCGAGCACCGCGCCGAAGCCCAGGACACCCAGGCCAAAGCCTTCGCCCAGGAAGTCGCCGGGGTCTACGAAGAGGCCAACACCCTCAAAAAGTCCCTCGAAAAAGCCCAGGAGCAGATCAAGTCGCTCGATGAAAAGGCCACCAAGAAGGCCGACGTCAGCGTCAACCTGGAGCGAGAACTCTACCAAAAAGGCCAGGAGCTGCTGAAGCTCAAGCGCGAACTCATGGGCAAGAACGTCGAAGTCTCCGGCCTGGAGCGCGAAAACGTCCGCCTGCTCAAGGTCAAAGCCGACGCCGACAAGGCCATCGACGCAGAGCGCGCCAGCGTCAAAACCCTCGAAGAGCGCCTCGACGCCCTTGGCAAACTCCTTGACCAGGCACGCGCCGAAGCCAAAGACAACGCCGCCAAGCTCGCCGAAGCTCATAAAAAGGCCGCCGACGCCGCCAAAGCCCAACAAAAAGCCCAGGCAGCGCTCAAAAAAGCCCAGGAGGAGGCCTCCAAGGCCCCCACCAAGGCTCCCAAGGCACTCGCCAGCACCCCCAGGCCCAAAGCGCCAACCAAAGCCTCTCAGGATGCTGGCAAAGCCAAGGCCGACGCCTCCTCACCCGTCGACAAGCCCAAAGCGGGCGGCGCCAGCTCGCCCAGCGCTCCCCAAGCCGCCCCCAGTGACCAAAAGCAGGGCGGCGCCAGCTCGCCCGGCGACCCCGCAAAGGCCAACAACACCAACACAGCGGCGCCCCCCAAAGGCGTTCAACTGAGCCTCGACGTGGACACGCCGCCTGCCGAGACCAAAGCGCCCGTCAAAAAGCCGCGCCGCGCCAAACCAGCCCCCAAAGCGGCCGCAGCAGCCAAACCCAAGAAGGCAGACAAGGCCCCCAAAAAGGCCAAGGCCGACCCCAAAGCCTCCAAAGACGGTCGTCCCAACGAGGACGACCTCAAAGAGGCCGGCTTCAAGCTCGAAGGCAAAGGCTTCTGGGTCTCCAAAGACGCCGTCTTTGTTGGCACCAGCCGCTACTGGGCGCGGGTCACCCTCAAACCCTCCAAGAGGGTGCGCGTCGAAGGCGGCGCAGCCAAAACCACCACCGTCCAACTCAGCAAGCTCGTCGACGTCCTCACCGAACGCTTCAATGTCTCCGAACGCGGCGCCCGAAAGTTGGCCCAACACCTCAAAACGACGGGTTTGGGACGGCCCTGATGGCGCAGGGAACCACGAAAGTCGCTTGCAATAGCGCTGCTATGGCTGCGCTCGTCCTGAGGCGTCTGACATCCATCATTGCTCGCCCCAAACCCGT
>CAKZKQ010000445.1 GCA_937123825.1 uncultured Pseudomonadota bacterium | reverse complement strand
CGCGCACCCTGCTGCTGACCAGCGTCGGCAACGAGGCCATCCACGGCTTTGTGGACGCGCTGCGCAGCGCCGCCCCCAAATGGCGGCTCATCGGCACCGACCTGCGCCCCGACGCCGCCGGCCTCTACCGCTGCGACGCGGCACACACCGTCCCGCGCACCACCAGCGAACCCTACATCCCGGCGCTGCTCGACCTCTGCCACGCCTACAACGTCGACCTGCTGGTCCCGCTCTCCACCCGCGACCAGGACTTCTTCAGCCAGCCTCACATCCAAGCCGCCCTGCCCTGCCCTGTCATGGTCTCCAGTGCTCAGGCTGTGGCCACCGCCAACGACAAGCTGGCCCTCTTTGAGGCCATGGCCCACCGCCCGGACCTGCTGCCCGAATACACCGCCGTGCACGACCCCGCAGGCGCCCTCCAGGCGCTCCACGACTTGTGCACCGAACATGGCGCGGCGCTCCTAAAGGGACCCGGCGGCACTGGGGGCGCGGGGATGCTCTGTGTGGGGACGCCGCCCCAGGAGTTGGCCCCCGCTGCAGGACGGCGCTGGTGGCCTCTGGAACGGATCGAGCGCCTCTTGCAGCGCCTTGAACCCGAAGACTTCACCGCGCTGAGCCCCGATCTGGCCAGCCTCATCCAAGGCCCCTGGCCGCGCATGGCCGTGGCCTACCTTCCGGGGCAGGAGTACAGCGTCGACATGCTCAGCCACCAGGGCCGCTGCCTGGGCGGCGTTGTGCGCCTGCGCCACGCCGCCGTGGGTGGTCTGGCCACCGTGGCCCAAACGGTCCAGGAGCCCGACGTCTATCAGGCCGCCAGCGACGTCCTTGAAGCCACCGGCCTGAGCTACACCAACAACATCCAGTTTCGCCGCGATGCCCAGGGCCAACCCCGACTCCTGGAGATCAACCCCCGCTTCCCCGGCACCATTGGCCTCACCGTCGCCTCGGGCCTCAACCTCCCGCTGGCCTCATTTTGCATGGCCATGGGAGCGCCGCCCGAACCCCTGCCCGAACCCCAAATCGGCGTGCGCGTCATGCGCTACCACGGCAGCGTCTTCACCCAGGAGACCGCCGCTGCGCTCAAGCCTCAGGATGATCCCCTGCCATGACCACACCCTTTGCCCTTTGGGACCTGGACCGCACCCTGATCCGTCTGGAAATCGACATTGAGGACGTCAAGCGGTGGAAAACAAAGATAAAAGCCCGGCTGGCGCCGCTGGGCTGGGACGGCTGGCTCAGCCCCATGCTCCCCACCCTGGAGAACGCCCTAGACACCCTCCAAGAGACCCACGGTGAGCGCGTCGCGGGGCTCAGAGCCGACCTCTACCGCAACCTCGATGACTGGGAGGCGCAAGCCCTCCAGGGGCTGACCCCCATCCACCACGGCATCGAACACCTCTGCGCCCTGGCCGAGCGCGACACCCCGTTGGCGCTGGTCACCAACAACGGCAAACCAGCCGCCGACAAGGCGCTGCGTGCTTTGGATGAGTACGCCGCCTCCCAGGGCTGGACCCCACCATCATGGCGCGCCCAGGTCTTTCGCACCCACCATCGACCCTCCAAGCCCGCCCCTGACATGCTCGCCTTTGCCCTCCAAACCATGGGCTACGACGGCCATAGCCCCGCGCTGATGTTTGGAGACTCCGACTCGGACCGCTTCAGCGCACAGGCCCTGGCCGGCAGCGGCGTTCCGATAAAGTTTGTCGATGTGCGCTCACTGCCCTTGCAATCAACAGGGGGATGGGTTAGATAGTGTCTCCCGTTTGACAGTGATTGTCAGACGGTGTGCACGCGTAGCTCAGCTGGATAGAGCGTTGGCCTCCGGAGCCAAAGGTCGCAGGTTCGAATCCTGCCGTGTGTACTTCAAACCAACATCAACCCCACCTCACCGTGGGGTTTTGTATTTCTTGCCCCTGCTCTACTACTCTACTACTCCACTACTCCACTACTCCAAGGCCAGGTTGCTTTCGCAGGAACCGCCGTTGTTGTCCGAGTTGGTGTTGTCGGGGCAGGTCGTATTGCCCCAGATCATCTCTGTGAACGTGGCGTTTTCGAACTCTCCGTTGAACATGGTGGCGTCGGTCAGGTCACAGCGTTCAAAGACGGCCCCGTCGGCGCGGACACCAAAGAGCGACGTCTCGCTCAAGTCGGAGTCAAAGAAGACGGCGTCGTTCAACTCGACCGCCACCATGGAGGCTCCCCTCACGTCGCTGAAGTTGAAGGCCGTCTCGCGCAAGTCTGCGCCGACCATCTCGGCGTTCTGAAGGTCGGCCTCAAGGAAGGTGGCCTCCTGGAGGAAGGTGCCGTTGAGGAGCGCGCCCTGGAGGTTGGCCAGGTCGAGGTTGACCTTGACCATCTGGGCCGACTCCATGATGGCGTCTTCAAAGATCACCCCTTCGAGCAGCGCGCCGGTCAGGTCGGCGTTGCGCAGGTTGGCGGCGGTAAAGTCGGCGTTCTCAAAGACGACGTCGACAAACTCGGCGTTTCGCAGGTCGGCCTCAATGAGCGACACCCCCGTAAAGTCCACGTTGTTGAAGAGGACCCCGATGAAGCTGCTGCCGTCGAACACCGCGTTTGCAAAGAGGGTTTGACCGGTGGTGACGCCCAGGAACGACGCGTCGGCCCCCAGCGCGCCGGTCAAGTCGGTGGAGACGAGGTTGGCGCCCGAGAGGTTGGCCCCATCAAGGATGGTGGTGCGCATGCCGGCGCGCAGGAGGATTGAGCCCAGCAGCTCTGTGAAGCTCAAGTCCGCGCCCGACAAATCGGCGTCGGTCAGGTTGGTGAGGATCATGGAGGCCTGGTCCATGCAGGCGCCGCGCAGGTCGGTGCCTTCGAGCACGGAGCCGCTCAAATTGGCGCCTCTGAGGTCGACCCCAGCCATTTGGGCTTGCCGCAGGGTGGTTTGAGAGAAGATCACCCCTTCGAGATCAACCGGGGGAACCTCCTCGGGTTCACGCTGGCAAGGAAGCTGGGCTTGCTGCTGGGCTTGCTCGGGGGTGACAAAGCGGGCGTTGGTGAAGTTGGCGCCGGTCAAATCGGCGTTTCTGAGGCCAGTGCGCTGCGCTTGGGGGTGTTGGGGGCAGGCGCCGGGTTCAAAGGCAAGGTTGGCGCCTCGGAGGTTGGCCCCAAAGAGGTCTGCGCCGGTCAGTTCGGCCCCGGCGAGGTTGGCTTCGGCCAGATCGGCGCCGGTCAGGTTGGCACCGGCGAGGTTCAGGCCGCAGAGGTTGGCGGGTTCTTGGAGGTTGCCGCGCTCTGCGCGCACGACCACGCCTGAGAGGTTGGCGCTGGAGAGGTTCTCCAGGACCCTCAAGTCGTCGTCGGCCAGGATTTGACCGGCCAGGTCAAGGCGCGCGTCTCCAAGGTCGAGCAGGTCGATGTTGAACTCAATGTTGACCTCGGTCTGGCGCTCATCGAGGGCGATGATCCGTTCGGCGCCAGAGAATCCGGGGCGCGAGACACGAACCACGTAGAGGCCGGCCTCCAAGCCGGTGAATGCCTCGGGGGTGTCGTGTCCCAGCTCGCGCTCGGCGACCTGGGCTCCTTCGAGGAGGTTGCTGCTGAGGCCGATGCGCACCCAGCGCTCGGATTCGGGCAGCCAGTCGGGTTGGATCTGGGCGCGGACCTGGATGGTGCCTTCGATCTGGGCTTCACAGGCGTCGCCGCGCCCGTTGGCGTTCAGGTCTCTTTGGTCGACGTTGGAGACCGATGGGCAGTTGTCCTCCAGGTTGTCGACGCCGTCGCCGTCGATATCATCGTCGCAGCCATCGCCTCGGCCGTCTTCATCGACGTCGCTCTGGCTGGGGTTTTCGACCAACGGGCAGTTGTCGAGGTCGTCGCGGACGCCGTCTCGGTCAAGATCTCCCTCACAGGCGTCTCCCACGCCGTCTTCATCTCGGTCGGCCTGGTCGGGGTTGTTGGCCAGGAGGCAGTTGTCTTGGTCGTCGGCCACGTCGTCGCCGTCGACATCGTCGTCGCAGTCATCCCCGAGGGTGTCGCCGTCGAGGTCGGACTGATCGGTGTTGGCGATCTGGGGGCAGTTGTCGGCGTCATCGGGGACACCGTCGCGGTCGCGATCGGCGTCCAGATCGGTCAGGCAGGCGCCCAGGACACAGACCTGGCCCAGGGTGCATTGTCGATCGGAGGTGCATTCGACTTCGACGCACTGGCCGGCAAAGACATCGCACCGCTCTCCGGCCTCGCAGTCCAGATCAGAGGCACAGGGGCAGCCATCGCCCTGACATGGGTCGACCTCAACACAGACGCTGTCCCGGCATTCCTGGTTGGCGTCACAGTCGCTGTTGAGGCGACAGCCGATGTTGTCGGCGCTGCCACCCTCATCACTGTCCTCACCGCCACAGGCCCACAGGCCCACACCACCCCAAAGCAGGACGCAAGACCATACACACGCTTGACGCACCATTGTTGCCCCTCGTTGCAGGCTGATCATTGTCAATGTTCAGCACCATAGACACGGAGAGGATGAAAATCCAACACAACGTGTCCAGATTGGCATTCGCTGGCGGCCAAAAGTGGGTCTATTGAGAGTGTGTTTGGGGTGGGTTTGGCGGCGATGGTCTGGAAAAGATTCAGGGTTGGGGGAGTTCGACGGGGAGGCCTGCGGCGAAGAGGAGTTCAAAGGCGGCGCCGATGGCCTCGATTCGGGCAAGTTCCTCCTGGGCTTGGCTTTGGCGGACTTCGGCGGCAATGGTGAGGACATCGGTGAGGATGGCGCGGCCAGCCTTGTAGCGCTCCTGGGTGATGCGCAGTGACTCCTGGAGTTGTTCTCGGGCCTGTCCTCGGACGGGGATGGCAGCCAGAGAGGTGTTCAGGCGAGCCCGGGCGGCGATGACTTGGACCTCGATGGCGCGTTTGCGTTCGATGCGTTGGGCCTGGAGTGCGGCGCGTTGGTGCTCGATGTTGTCTTGCGCGGCCAGCCTGGAGCCGCCTGCGAAGGGGGTCCAGGTGACGGTGACGCCAGCCTCGAACCAGTCTCCGGGGCGCGCGACTTCGTTGGAGATGGTGATCCAGCGGCCTTCGACGGTGACCTGGGGGGCGGCGTCCCAGAGGATGGCGTCGCCTTCGAGTCCGAGGCGCTCTATCTGGGCGTTGAGGGCCAGCAGATCGGCGCGTTTTTCGATGACATCCTCGGGTTCAATCGCCAACAGAGCGTTCAGTGATTCAAAGGCGTTGAACGACCACGGGGCAAGCTGCGCGGCGCCTTGAAGATTGATGGTGCGGGAGAGGTCCCAGCGGGCGGCTTCAAAGTTTTGGGTCAGGGCCAGTTGGTCTTGACGGGCGCTGGCGAGCGCGGCTTCGACGCGCAATCGGTCGGATTCGAGGGTGCGACCGGCGTCTTCGAGGGCGCGCAGGTTGCTCAGTTGGCTGTCGAGGGTTTGGATGAGGGCTGCGACGGCGGTGCGCCCGGCGTCGATGGCCAGAACGCGCAGGTAGGCGTTGGCGGCTTCGAAGCGAGAGGCGTCGAGGGTGCGGGTCAGTTGGTGGTCGGCGGTTTGCCGGGCTTTTTCGGCGGCGTCAACGCGCAGCCACTGGTCGGCGGGCTGGAGGATGGGTTGGCGCAGGACAACGGCGGCCTGGGCGTCTTTGTCGGGGGTGTTTTCGATGACGCCGAAGGGGGTTTCGGCGCCGAGGGCTTCGCTGCGGGCGGTGGCCTCGGCTTGGACGGTGAGGCTGGGGGCCCAGGCTTGGCGAACGGCCAGGTCGTGTTGGGACTCGGCGGCTTGGACCTGGCGTTTGCTGGCTTCGACCTGTTGGCGCGCTTCGGCCATGCTCATGGCCTGGTCGAGGGTGACGGGCTGGGCGGCGGCGGGTGCGGCCAGGGCCAGCAAGAGGAGCGCGGCGGTGGCGGCGGCGGCTTTGGGGGCTGCCGAGCGGGCAAAGAGGAGGCGGTAGACGGCGGGGACGACCAGGAGGGTCAAGCCGGTGGAGGCCAGCAGGCCGGTGATCATCGCCGAAGCCAGCGGGGGCCAGAGGGTCGAGGAGGAGAAGAGCAGCGGCGCCAGCCCCAAGACCGTGGTCAGCGTGGTCAGGAGGATGGGGCGCAGGCGGACTTGGACGGCTTCTTCGAGGGCGTCTTGCAGCGGGGCGCCCTCTTCCAGACTGACGTCGATGACGTCGATGAGGATGATGGCGTTGTTGACGACGATGCCTATCAGGGAGAGCACGCCGAGCAGCGAGGTGAAGCCAAAGGGCTGGTCAAAGAGGAGCAGGCCGGGGATGACGCCGGTGACGGCCAGCGGGACGGTCAGTAGGATGATGCCGACCTTGCGGAAGGAGCGGAACTGGGCCAGCAAAAAGAAGAGCAGCGCCATGGCGCCCAGCGGGGCGGCGGTGAAGATGGCGGTGTTGGCTTCTCCCGAGCCTTCGGCCTCGCCGCCCAGCTCGTAGACCAGACCCTGGGCCTCCATTTCGACCAGACGCGGTTTGATAAGCGCCATGACCGGACCAAAGGTCTGGCCGGGGGCCAGCTGGGCCAGGACGGTGGTGAAGCGACGGCGGTCGCGGCGCTTGATGGACGCGGGGCGCATCTCGACGGCGGTCTGGGCCACGGCGGCCAGAGGCACGGCGGGGATACCGGGGGCGGCAACATCGACGGTGTCGATCTGCTCGATGGGGTAGTGCTCCCCTTCGGGGGCGCGCACCAGAATGGGCACGACTTCGTCTCCAGCGCGGAAGTCCCCAACGGGGATGCCTCGGGCGCGTCCCAGGACGGCCAGGGCCACATCGCGGCGGCTGACGCGGGCGCGGGCGGCGGCAGCGTCATCGACGTTGAGCGTGAGTGTCGGGGCGCCCAGGCTCAGATCATTGCGGACGTCTCGGGTGGTGTCGAGGCTGGCCAGGACCCCGTGGACCTCCTGGGTCCAGCGGGCCAGCGGCTTGAGGTCGTTGGTGCCATCGCCGTAGACGCGGATTTCGATGGGGGCTTTGAGAGGCGGGCCCTGCTCGAGGCTGCGGGCGACAAAGGTGACGCCGGGCAGGAGTTGGCGCGCTTGTCGGCGGCTCCAGTCCATCAACTCGGGGACCTGGGATTGGTCTTGGAGGGTGACCAGGAGTTGGCCAAGCTGGGGGGCGCGGGGTTTGCGCAGCAGGTTGTAGTAGAACGCGGGGGTGGAGCGGCCCACGTAGCTGGAGACGTTGACCACCTCGGGGCGGCGCATCAGCGCCTCTTCCATCATGCGGACGCTCTGGTCAGTTTGGGACAGGTGGGTGCCTTCGGGCCACTCCATCTCCAGCACCACCTGGTTGCGGTCGCCGCCGGGGAAGAACTGGAGCTTGACCAGCGGCGCCAGCGCGCCGGTGCTGACGACCAGGAGCACGGCGGCGGCCAAGACCAGCCAGGGGTGGCGGCCGGGGGTGGCGCTGAAGCGGCGCAGCCATGCGGGGGCCTGGGCGGCCCCTGCTTTGGAGCGCTTCATGAAGAAGAGCGCCAGCGCGGGGGTGACGGTGACGGCAAAGATGAAGCTCAGCACCAGGGTGAGCATCACGACCTGCGGGATGGCGCGGGTGAAGTCGGCCGAGGGGCCGGTGGAGAGCAGCAGCGGCAAAAAAGACGCCAGTGTGGTGCCGGTGGCGGCGCCCAGGGGCCAGAAGAGCTCTTTGACGGTGTTCCAGGCGGCGTCGGCCAGGGTTTCGTCGCGGTCCAGGCGCCATTGGATGCGCTCGGCGATGACGATGGCGTTGTCGACCAGGAGCCCGAGCGAGAGGACGAGCGCGGCGATGGAGATTTGATGCAAAGTCCCGCCGAGACCCGCATAGACGGCCAGCGAAGAGAGCGCCACCAGGGGCACGATGAGCGACACCAGCAGTCCCAGGCGCAGGCCCATGGCGAAGATGAGGACGAGGGCGACGATGCCCACGCCTTGGAGGAGCGAGGAGCCCAGGTCGGACAGACGTGCTTCGACGCGGTCGGGTTGGGCGGCGATGATGTTGAGCTTGAGGGGAGCGATGTCAGCGGCCACTGCGTCGAGCCGTTCGTGCACGTCGCGGCCAAAGGAGACGACGTCGATGCGGTCGCGGGGGACGACGCCGATGGCCACGGCGGGTTGTCCGTTGAAGCGCATCAACTCCTGGGCCGGTGAGGTGACGCCGCGCTCGACGCGGGCGACGTCGCGCAATTCGATGGCGCTGCCCGAGGGCAGGACGATGGGGGTGCGGGCCAGGGACTCGAGGTCTTTAAAGTCGCTGCGGGGATCGAGCGAGACGGTGGTGGCGCCGACCTTGAGGCCGCCGCCGGGGATGATCTGGTTTCGAGCGGCCAGCGCCCCTGCCAGGGTCTGGGCGTCGATGCCAAGGCGCCTTGAGACGGCGTCGTCGAGCGTGATCGTGATCTGCTCTCCGGGGTCTGCGGTCATCTCGACCCGGGAGACCTGTGGGAGGCGGCGCATGGCGTCGCGCAGGGTTTCAGCGGCGTCGGCCAGCTCCAGCGGGTCATCCGAGCCGGTCACGGCCACGACGATGGACTCAAGGTCGGTGAGGCGAGTGCTTAGCTCGGGCTCAGAGACAGCGTCGGGGAAGTCTCGCTGGGCTTCGGTGAGTTGAACGCGGACGTCGTCCCAGGCGTCGTCGGCCGCTTCGCTGTCGAGCACGTCGCGCAGGGCGATGCTGACGATGGCCACGCCGCTGCGGGCGGTGGCGTTGATGTGTTTGATGTCGTTGACTTCGGCCAGGGCGTCTTCGACCGGTTCGATGACCAGACGCTCGACGGAGTACGGGTCGGCGCCGGGGAACGGGATGATGAGCAGGCCGTTGCGGTAGGGAAAATCGGGGTCTTCTTGCCTGGGCATCAGGAGCCAGCACAAGGCGCCGGCCACGGCCAGCCCGGCGGCGACCAGGAGAATGAGACGTTTTTGACTGGCGATGGGGTTCATCGGGCCACCTCCACTTGCTGACCGGCCTGGAGGCCGCTTTGACCGGTGACCACGATCTCGTCGCCGGGTGAGACGGCGCTGGAGTCGACCCAGAACTGCCCGGAGGAGAGCGCGTGGATTTGGATGGGGACCACCTCGACGCGTTCTTGCACGACCTTGAGCAGCGCAGGGGCGCCGCCGGTGGGGTCGATGACGGCGGAGGTCGACACGGCAAGCCGGGCGTCGTTGGGCAGCTCAAAGCTGACCCAGGTGGTCATGCCGGGGCGCAGGCCTTCGGCTCTGGGCAGAGAGACCACCACGGGGAAGAGCCGTCCGATGAGCTGGGAGGCCTCGCTGGCGGCGGTGATTTTTCCGGCCACGGGGTCCAGGCGCGCCAGCGGAAAAGAGGCTTCGGCCTGGAGGCCGGGCTCGATGTGGGCGATGACCCCTTCGGGGACCTCCAGTTCGACCTCCAGCCCCTGGTCTCCGCTGATCATCAAGACGGGCTGGCCGGGGCCTGCAAATTCGCCCGGCTCAAGCAAAACCTGCGTGATGACGCCTTCAAAGGGCGCGGTGAGGGTGGCTTCGGCCAACAAACGGCGGTTTTCGGCCACCTGGGCGCGCGTGGCCGAGAGCGAGGCCGAGAGCGCCTGGACGCCGGACTGGACGCGCTCGGCTTCTTCGGCGCTGGCGGCGTCGGCGGCGCGCAGGCGCTCGACGCGGTCGCGGTCGCGACGCTGCTGGGAGAGTTGGGCGCGGACCTGGCGGCTTGTGGCCCCGGCGGCGTTGAGGGCGTTGCGCAGCGGGCGCTTGTCGAGCACGGCCAGGACGTCTCCGGGCTGGACCTTGTCGCCGACCTTGACGGTGCGCTTGACCATGCGGCCGCCGATGGTGAAGGAGAGCGCGGCCGCGTCGGGGGCACGCGTGACGCCGCCAAAGCGCAGGCGCCGGGTTTGCGGCGCGGGCGCCACGACCTCGGTGCGGACTCTGGGCAGCGGGCGACCTGCACCATCGGCGGCGCCCTCTTGGGGGCTGCTGGGTTCGTTGGACAGTCCAGGGGTGCCCATAAAGAGCACACCGCAGGCGGCGGCCAGCGGGACGGCGATGAGCGTGGTGGCCCAGAGGGCTTTGCGGCGCGAGAATGTCATGCTCTTAAGGACCTCGATGAAGTGTAAGTGATATGGGGCAATGGGAGCACCGGGGGTGCGTCGCCGCCCAAGGTTGACACTGTCAAGCTCAACTTCAGACTCAAACTTGACAATGTCCAGCGCCGCCAAAAGATGCGTAAAAAAATGAAAAACCTGTGGATGCACCACCACAGCCCCCCAGCGAAGGGCATTGTCAGGGGCGCAACAATCACGGGGGCCGCTTTGATCGGACATGAAGACACACTCGGCCAGCGCCTGCCCAAACCCCCAAAAGCGCACACAAACCCCACCCAAGCAGGCACAGCACTGCGCTGGAACAATCTGTTCTACGCTCGCCCCGGCCCCCATTCAGGTACCCTTCTCACAAAGGGCACCACTGCTGGCCGCAATCTGCTATCTTGATAACCGTCCGTGATGGAAAGAAAACGGCGCCTCGATCCGTTGACCCTGGCGCTCAAAGGGATCACCCCAAAACACCGGCCACCGTCGGCCTTTGGCGTGGACCCACAGGACCGCTTGACCGCAACACATGCACAAGGCCACCCCAGAGGTTTCAGCCGCCAGGCGCCGACCCTTTCTGGATGGCCTCCAAGACCCGACTGCCGTGACCGCGTTGCTGCACCAAACCTTCCGGTGGCTCCTGGCCGCCGCCCTGATCATCGTCGCCTGCTTCTGGCCTTCATCGATGCCGCCAACGACGTTTTTACTCGGCGGGATCCAGGTCAATGAACCCGACCACAGCGCCTGGGTCGATGCGCTGACCGGCGTGGGCATGAACGCCGTGCCCGTCACCGTCTACGCCAAGCAAGGCGACTGGGACAGCGACAACCTCTGGTTTGACAAGGAAGCCCCTTCGGTCGTCAGCGAGATCCGCAAGGCCAAGGCCGGCGGTCTGAAGGTCGTGCTGATCCTGCGCGTGGCCCTGGACCACGCCTTTGAACGCAACCGCTTTTTGTGGCACGGCATGATCATGCCCCGCGATGAGGCGGCGCTGCGCTCGTGGTTTGAAAAGTACACCGCCTTTGTCGCCAAGTGGGCCCGGATCAGCCAGCAAGAAGGGGTCGATGTGCTGGGCATCAGCAGCGAAATGAACGCGCTGACCGACACCATCCCCCGCTCCGACGAGGCCATCCTCAAAGAACTCAAGGACCTGCGCTACTGGCACACCCACTACAAAGAGCGCGTGATGGCCTTTGACAAGGACATCGCCGCTGGCCACCTCTGGGACCCCAGCCACCACGGCAACCAGTCACTGCCCGACCACCTTGATGACCGCGCTGAGGCCAACCTGACCTGGCTGGAGCAGACCTTCTTTGGCGGCCAGGACCAGGGCGCCGCCAAGGTCCAAAAACGCCGCGACCAGCTTGAGGCCGGGTGGCGCCAGGTCATCGACGCCGCCCGCGAACACTACCAGGGCCCGCTGACCTACGCCTCAAACTTTGACAGCTACCAGAAGGTCGCCTTCTGGGACGCGCTGGATGTCATGGGGGTCAACGCCTACTTCAAACTCCGCCAACGCTTCGACGAGCCCCTCGGCGACGACCAGATGCTCGGCCGCTTTACCCTTCAGTGGCACAAGATCTTTGGAGACATCGAGGACTTCCGCGGCCAACACGAGCTGGCCACCAAACCGCTGCTCTTCACCGAACTGGGCTACACCTTCCGCAAAAACGCCACCTTCGAGCCCTGGAGCTACACCCGCTTCTCCATCATAGAATGGGGCCAGAGCGACCCCCCGCAGCGCCAACTGGTCGTCTGGCCCGAGCAACCCATCGACTACCGCGAGCGACGCGTGGCCATCGACGCCCTGCACGACGCCACCGACTGGTCACACCGCGCCTACTTCAAAGGCATCCTCTACTGGAAGTTCTCCACCAACCCCGACCACGCAGACATCGAACCCTTTGTCATGCACGTCGGCCCCCAATCTTCCGACATCCTCCAGGCTTCCTTGTTGCGCTTTCTGGACCGATGACCCCCCATCGGAACAAAATTTTGTCACAAACTGTCACATTTCTTCTGGCGCCCCTCTATGGACGTGCACAAACTGTCACTCGCTGACAAAAAGCACGACCAAAGACACCCGTGGGCCTGCCCGCACCGCCCCGCAGCAGCGCCCATCAAGCCAGGAGAACCCATCATGACCACCACCGACACCAAGCGCCATCCCATCACCGCCCTGCTCAGCACCGGCGCGCTGCTCCTGGCGCTCTCCTGCTTTGCTTCCAGCGCCAGCGCCAACACCTCCCAAACCGACGCCACCGCCCACAAAGACCGCGCCGCCCTGCCGGAGCGCGTGCTGACCATCGACGCACACCTGGGCGCCGACGGGCCGCTGGGCAACACCGGCCTGAACATCGGCTGGCGCCCGGCCTCGTTCCTGGCCATTGAAGGCGGGCTCGGCACCGAACTGAGCCTCTTTGGAGACCAGGAGAGCCTTGAGGCCACCGCCCAGATCAGGCTCCTGGCCCCCGTGCCCATCAACGCCCATCGCGGCCTTGAGTTGAGCCTCTTTGCAGGCGTCGGCTACGACAACCAACACCAGGACAGCGACGGCTCCGGCTTCTCCATCCCCCTCTCACTCGACTCAAACACGCCGCCGCCCATCTACAAAGACCTGATGACCGGCCACATCGGCGCAGGGCTGACACTCCAGGAACGCTCCAACCTGCGCCTGGGCATCGACGTTGGACTCAACAGCGCCTGGAGCGCCGCACAGGTTCAAACCTCAGAAGACACCTTCAGCAACAACGTCGAGCGCCTGCCCGAAAGCCACCTCTTCTTCAACATCAGGGTTGGCTGGGCCTTTTGAAATGGTGCCGATGGCTGAAATCGTGGCAAAAGTGTCATTGCAGCCAAAACCCACCTCAGATACCGTCCAAGGCACCCACTTAAGGGCACCCGCTGCCAAGCCTTGTCCGACCCTGTTCAGACACAGCCCAGGCAAAGGGACGACCCCGACCTCACAACCACCACGAGGTGCCCCATGACCACGCACATCGGCATTGTCATCTTTGAACGCTTCACCCAACTCGACGCCCTCGGGCCCTTTGAAGTCTTTGCCCGCATCCCCAACGCCACCGTCCACCTGGTCGCCCGCAGCACCGCGCCGGTCACCTCCGACACCGGCCTGAAAGTCCTGCCAAGCACCACCTTCGACGACTGCCCCCAGCTCAACGTCCTGTGCGTCCCCGGCGGCCCCGGCCAGGCCGAGAGCATGGACGACCAGACGCTCCTGAACTGCCTGGCCGCACAAGGCCAAAACGCCGACCACATCACGGCCGTCTGCACCGGCTCGCTCCTGCTGGGCGCCGCAGGCCTCCTCCAAGGCAAAAAAGCCACCACACACTGGGCCGCCCACGACCTGCTGGCGCTCTTTGGGGCCATCCCCACACAAGGGCGAGTCGTCAACGACGGCAACATCACCACCGGGGGAGGCGTCACAGCCGGCATCGACTTTGCCCTCACCCTGACCGCCAAGCTCTGCGGCGACATGGTCGCCCAGGCCATTCAACTGGGCATCGAGTACGACCCAGCACCGCCCTTCAACGCCGGCTCCCCCCAAAGCGCCCCGCCCGACGTCCTGAACTTTGTCACCGGCATGATGTCCACGCGCTGGGCCAGCCGCCTTGAAAAAACCCAACAAGCCGCCCAAAACCTCCAGACCAAACCATGACCCGCACCGTCGCCATCGCCCTCTACCCCGGCTGCGTGGCCCTCGACGTTGTCGGCCCCCACGAAGTCTTCAGCCTCGCCGCTGCGCTGGTCTACCAACAAAGCGGCCGCCTGGGGTACCAAGTCGTCCGCGCCGCCCACCGCGCTGGTCCCGTCACCACCGCCTCGGGCCTGGCGCTGATGGCCGAGCACACCTGGGCACAGTGCCACGACATCGACACGCTCATCGTCCCCGGCTTCCTCACCACACCGCCCACCCCCAACCCAGGCCACACCGACGACTTGCTGGCTTTGGCCGTGCGGGCCCCACCCCAACTCGCCATGACCCCCTGGCTCCAAACCCAGGCCACACGCGCTCGGCGCATCGCCGGGGTCTGCACCGGCGCCTTTCACCTGGCCGCCGCAGGCTTGCTCGACAACAAACCCGCCACCACGCACTGGCGCGCCGCCGCCCACCTCTCTCAGCGCCACCCCAGCATCGACGTCCAACCCGACTCCATCTACTGCCACGGCGGAGACGGCGTCTGGACTTCGGCGGGCGTCACGGCGGGCATTGACCTGTCGCTTGCGCTGGTGGCCGAAGACTACGGCCACGCACTGGCTCAGGCCATTTCCCGCGAGTTGGTGGTCTTCCTCCACCGTCCCGGCGGCCAGTCCCAGTTCAGCACATGGCTGCGCCACCCCATGGCCGCCGACGAGCAGATCTCAAGGGTACAACGGTGGGTCGCCGACCACCTTGACCACGATCTGAGCGTGGCGGCGATGGCCAAAAAGGCCGGGATGAGCCCACGGAATTTTTCAAGGAAGTTTCGCACCCAGGTTGGGCTGACGCCGGCCAAGTGGGTGGAGCGCTGCCGGGTTGAGGCCGCCCGCAACATGCTCGAACACGGCGAAGAAGGGCTGGATGTGGTGGCGCTCAGCGCAGGCTTTGGCAGCGCCGAAGTCATGCGCCGGGTCTTCAACCGCTGCTGCGGCGTCAGCCCTGGCGCCTACCGCGCCCGCTTCAAAGAGCCTTGATGGATGCTCGCCGTTTGGCAAACCCCCGCCCTTCTCAGGCTTCGGCGGCGATCGCCATCTCCACCAACTCTTCCAGCCGAATGATCTCCAACGCCTTGGAGTGGGTGCTCTCAAGCACCACAGGGCATGCCTTGCCCGCAAGGTAGGCCTGGCGCCAACTGGCCGCGCACACGCACCACTGATCGCCGTCCTTGAGGCCCACAAAACCAAGCTGGGGCCTGGACGTCATCAAATCATTGCCGCGCCCGCGCAGGTACTCCAAAAACTCGCGCGTGACCCTGGCACAAACGGTGTGGGAGCCGATATCGTTGCCGTCCGTATTGCAGCAACCATCGCGAAACCACCCCGTCTTGGGGTCGTGGGAGCAGCTCATCAGCGGCGTCCCCAGAACATTGACCGAAGGTTCCATCTTCATCCAGGTCTCTCCTCTCTAAACCGAACGGGGTCTGGCCTTTTCATCGACCAGGGCAATCCCCCCATCCAAGGGCAGGCGGTGTCATAAACTCGCCCTGTGTCGTACATATATGATCTCAGATGCGCAATGAAGGAGGAAAGACAACTTGAAAGGCAAGACTCTGGTCATCGCCCTGGCGCTGAGCGCATTGGGGATCGTGGGGTGCGCGGTGGCGTTCTTTGTGGCGGGCGCAGGTTTTTTTGTGCTCAAAGCCGACTCGGCCATGGACGACGCCCAGGTTCGCACCGTCGAAGTGCAACTTCAGCAACTGGCCAGCACCATCGAACAGTATCAGGTGATCAACAACAAGCTGCCACCCGACCTGGAGGCACTGAGCAACCCCGGCGACGGTCAGCCCGCCTTCATCAAACCCGAACGCTTCAAAGACCCCTGGGGCAACACCATCGAATACGAAACCTCTGGGACGCGAAGCTTCACCCTCACCTCACCCGGCCCCGATCAAATCACGGGCACGGACGACGACATCATCCACCCAAACTGACGGTGTTGTGGTTTAAGGCGCAGCGACGTTCAGCCCAGGGCGTTGACCCCAGGCATCGATGAGACGCTGGCGAGCCTTGGAAGAGGCCCCGTGGGCGGTCAGCGTGAGCGTCTTGAGGGTGGGCAGCCAGGGCGCGGCGATGAGCGCGTCGATGCCCGCGTCAGTCAGCCCGTTGTAGCGCAAAGAGAGCACGCGCAGCGCGGGCGCCGGCGCAGCGGCCAAGGCTTTGACGCCGCCGTCGCCCAGCTTGCACTTGTCGAGCATGATTTGGCCCAAAGAGGCAGAAACCCCCGACAAACCATCGAGCCCACCAGGGCCAATGGGGTTGTCGCTGAGGTTGAGGGCGCCCCAGGACGTCTTCTGAATAAGCTCACGGGCGCCCTGACCGCCGATTTTGCACTGAACCAACTCCACAGAACCGGGCCACTTCATGGTCGCCAGCGCCTGCGCGCCGGCATCACTCACAGCGTTGTAGCTCAGCGTGAGGCCTTTAAGGCCCGCAGGCACATGCTCGGCGGACGCCAACGACTTGACGCCATCGCTGTCGGCTTTGACCGCAGAGAGCTGCAACCATTGGAGGTTGGCCAGCCTGGGCGAGCTTGCCACGGCGGCCAAACCCTCATTTCCAACGGCGTTGTTGTTGAGGTAGAGGGTGGTCATCGACGAGGTCGACGCCGCAGACATGATGGTTTTGACCCCTGTGGAGGTCAGCAGGTTGTTGGAGGCCAAAACCTCGCGGATGTCGCCGGGAGCGGCCTTGTCCAAAAAGAGCTTGAGGCGAAAATCGGAGAGCTTCTGACCCGAGGCCAGGAGTTTGCCGTTGCGCACCATCTCATTCATGTTCAGAGCCTCTTGTGACCCGTCCTGAGCGGCGTTGGGCGGCGCGAACCGGGGTTTGGCGTTGGAGGCACCTCCCGCGTCACAGCCAATGGCCGCAAGCAGGAACCCAACACACATCACGCCAGTGATGAGGGGGT
>CAKZKQ010000444.1 GCA_937123825.1 uncultured Pseudomonadota bacterium | reverse complement strand
TCCTCCTCGACCTCGACACCATCGGCCTCGCCGGAGCTTGGTTCCAATTGTCAGACAGAACCTAGGGCGGCTCGTTGTGCCCTTGCTGCACACGCTGCGAGGATCGACGGACCCACCACGGAACACATTCGACCTTTCACAGCACCGCCTGAAGTTCGCTGCTTCCTCTTGCCAAAATACTTCAATGTCATAATATTACGGCAACAACTTTTGACGCCACAGCCAAGTGCTGTCATCGTCAATCGCATCAAGAATCGCGCGTCGCGGCTCAAAGACAGACCCATCGCAGGCGCACGACTCCTACGATTTACCTCAGGAGCCAAGACCCCCATGCTGACACGCAGAGACTGGTTGAAGTTGGCCGCCTCCACCGGCGCGGCAAGCGCCCTGACACCGCTTGGCGGCTGCAAAACCCAGGATCCCACGGCGCAAGCCCGCGCCGCAAAAGAGGCCGCTGCGGTTTCTCCCGTGCCTGCCCCTGTGGTCACCGACCCCGACCCGACCATTGGCGTGCGCCGCGCCATGGATCGCGGGATCGTCGATCGCGGCTGGCTCAAGGCGCGCCACAGCTTTTCCTTTGCCAGCTACCGCGACCCCAAATGGCGCGCGTTCTCTCACCTGCGGGTCATCAACGAAGACACCATCCAGCCCCAGGGCGGCTTCCCTCTCCACCCCCACCGGGACATGGAGATCATCACCTACCTGCTCAAAGGCGAGCTGGAGCACAAGGATACGCTGGGCAACGGGGGGGTCATCAGGCCGGGTGAGGTGCAGTACATGAGCGCGGGCAGCGGCATTCGCCACAGCGAGTTCAACGCCACCAGCGACAAAGAGGTTCACCTGCTGCAAATCTGGTTGACACCCAACCGCCGCAGCGCTCAGCCCCGCTACGCCAGCCGCCACTTTGGCGACGAGCGCAACAACGAGCTGCGCCTGATTGCCTCACCCGACGGCCGCGACGGCTCCATCGACATTGTGCAGGACACCAACCTCTACGCGGCGGTGTTGCGCTCGGGTACGGAACTGACCCACGGCCTTGGCCCCAACCGAAACATGTGGCTCCAGGTCGCCAAAGGCTCGTTGACCCTCAACGGCCACGTCCTGCAACAAGGAGACGGCGCCTACTCAACCGAGGCCTTTGGGCTGGAGATGCGCGCCAATGAAGACACCGAGTTCCTGCTCTTCGATCTCGGCTGAGTTGCCCCAAAGTCACGGGTGTCCTGACCTGCTGCTTAGAGCGCCTCAAAACAAGTTGCGCCCATCTGGCTCCACTTCGATTGAACACCTCAGATGCTCTGAAGAAGTCAGCGCTCTGACCCCTTCCTCTTTCACATTGTTCCAGAGCACATTCAGGTGGGTGAGGTTGCTCAGGTGCCTTGACTCCGCAAGCGCTCTGGCACCTTCCGTTTCAATATTGTTTCCCCGCAAATTGAGCGTGGCCAGACCACTCAAATGCGATGAGGAGGCCAGCGCCCGCGCCCCTTCTGCGCCGATTTGATTGCCAGACAAATCGAGGGTTTTAAGGCCGCTCAGAGCCTTTGATGAAGACAATGCTTGAGCACCGACATCCCGCAGCCCATTGCTCCAAAGATAAAGCGCGTTGAGGTTGTTCAAATGTGGTGAGGATGCGAGGGCTTTCGCCCCTTCGTCTCCGATACGATTCGATCCCAGACGAAGCACTCTGAGCGTGCCCAGGCATGCAGACGAAGCAAGCGCACAGGCCCCCTGGGCGCCGATCCCATTGTCACAAAGATCAAGTGTTGTAAGGCAGCCTGGACGCTCAGAAGCAGCCAGGCCCAGCGCGCCCTCATCACCAATGTGGTTCCACCCCAGACAAAGCACTTTAAGGCTGCTGAGATTCTCAGACGAAGCCAGCGCACAGGCCCCATCCACACCCACGTCGTTTACAGACAAATCAAGCGCAACGAGATTGCCCAGATGCGGTGATGAAGCCAGCGCACAAGCCCCTTCTGCACCGATTTGATTTTGTTGCAACTCAAGCACAGTGAGGCCGCTCAGGTGTGGCGACAAAGCCAGCGCCCTGGCGCCCTCGTTGGCAATCCCATTGCCAGACAAGTCGAGGCGGCTGAGGTGGCTCAAGCCATCTGATCCAACAAGCACCTCAATGCATCGCGCGTCCATGTCAGTGAAAGACAAATCGAGCGCGGTGAGGCCCCTCAAACAGGGCGACGAAACCAAAGCCTCAACACCCGGTCGTCCTATCCCATTGGCGCGCAGATTCAGGGACGTAAGCTTTCCAAGATGCGGCGACAAAGCCAAGAGCCTGGCGCCTTCATCTCTCATCGCCTTCTCGGAGAGATACAATTCGGTGGCGTTGGACAGCCATTTCAAAAGGGGGCCCAATGCTTTGGGGCCCTTGCCTTCCATGCGGACGTGTCTGACCAGTGGCCACCAGCGCTTGTGAGGGGCTTGCTCCAGAACACCTTTGCGCACTCCATCAGGCCAGGACTCAAGGTGCCCCTGGGCATAATCAAGCGCCGCGTCCACGGCTGCCTCATCCATCGCCTCAATCACACCGCACAGCGCCTCCCAACCCTGCGCACAAGGCCCTGTGTGGAACACATCTCGGAGTTTTGACCAGGGGTCTTGTGACATCGACATGCTCCTTGTGATGGTCGCCCGGGCCGCTCTCTCATCCACCGCCCTGCAAACAAGAAGGCGCACCTGAAACCACCGTGTTCCTGCCGGTGGCGCAAAGCTGCACACCAGCAACCTGCTCCACAATGCCAAAACGGCTCAAAAATAGATGGCCGAGCCGACATGCACGCCGATTTCGTGAAAAACGACGTCCACGAGCGCCGTTTCGGTGTCATCAAGCCTGTCAAAGGGCTCAAAGACCAACCCGGCGACCTCTCCCAGCCCCAGCGAGTAGCGCAACCCTATGGTGGTCGTGAAGATGAGGTCGTCGCTGGGCTCTGAGTCTGCCAACAGACGCGCAGTACTCATCGCGACCCCCGCGGTGGCGCCGTAATAATCGACGCGCACCTCTCGAAAGGTCGTGGGGCGCGGACGGCCGCTGTAATCGGTAAAAAGCCCAAAGCCCAGTTCAGTATGGGGAGATGTGTAGTAGTTGGCGCCCATCCGAACGTTGAAGACGGTGTCATTGACGGCGTAAAGCTCGGGGCTGTTGACGCTGCCGGTCACATCCCCCTCAATCGCCACATGCCCGCGACCAAAATCCCACGACAACCCCGCATGCACGCGCCCCGGATGAGAAAACATCGGTCCAGTCGCGTCCAGGTTCTGCTGCTCAAAAACAAGATCCAATGCCGGCGGCCCCATCGGCGCCACCCGGTTGTCCGAGACCAGCGACTCCGCCTCACCCGTGCGCGAGAGCACCACCACAGGGCTGCGCAAGGTCACGCCCAGCGTCAAACTCGGCACCATCTCCCACTGCACCCCCAGGACAAGCTGGGTCCCCAGGTCGGTCAACTCAGACCTGAAGCGCTCAAAGACAAAGGACCGGTCGTCCTGGGCAATCGAGCCAGACAAAAACTCCTCTTTGAGCTTGATCCGCTCATAGACCGCAAAGAAACTCCCCCCAACCCGCAGCCCTGGCGCCAACCTCCAGGCCGCCGAAGGCCCCACGTGGTATCGGGTGTGCTCCTGGGTCCATGTCAGGCGCTGACCAAAGTCAAACTGCGCCCCGTCAAAGCTGGAGGCGTTGTTCAGGTCCGCAGACACGTCAATGCCGTCCTGTTGGGGCACAAAAACGCCCAGCGCCACGCTGAAGTCGTCCCCATACCGCCTGGACACCACCAAAGACGACGGCACCGAAGAGACCTCAAGGCTCCTGAGCGTGGCGCGGTCTTCACCGCCATCGGGCAACCTCAAGCGCAAGACGTTGTCGGCCTTGCGAAAGCGCAGCACAAAGGCGCTGGAGTTGATGTTGATGGAGCTGCGCTCGATGGTCACCAGACCCGCCGGGTTGTACCAGGGTGCCCCCGAGTCATCCGACACCGCCGTCACCGCCCCTGCAGTCAACGCCGCCTCATTGCTCAAAAAGAATGGGTCTTGATTCTGGGCCTCAACCCCCACACTCCAACCCACCACCACCGCGCCCAAAACCCACGGCAGCGCCCAAGCACAAGCGCTGCGGCAAAGACACACACCAGTCCTTGCCACTCGCAGCCTCCATGACACCGACCCTCTCATCCCCCTTTCCCCCAAACCCACTCACCAGACGTGGCCACCTCTCCAACGCACCATCAAAAGTACACCGCCGAACCCAGATGCACGCCCAACTCATGAAAGACCACGTCCACCACATTGGGCACTGAGGTCTCTCCACCGCTCGCCAGCGGCCTGAAAAGCTGACCCCCCACGCGCCCCACGCCCACGGCGTAGCGCAGCGCCAGCGTCGTCGAAAAGACCAGATCATCGCTCTCGGACCCATCGGCCAGCAGGTGCGCGGTGCTGAACGTCATCCCCGCCGTCCCCCCATAAAAGTCCACCTGGGTCTCCCACAACTCATCCGGCTCGTCCTCGCCGCTCAAGTCCGTAAACGCCCCCAACCCCACCGACAGACCCTGGGTCCACTCAAAGTGGGTGCCTGCGCGCAGGTTGACGATGGGGCCACTGTCAATCTCGCGCTCCTGGTCTTTAAACGCAGGCCGAAAGTCCCCCTCAACGGCCACATGGCCACCCTCAAAGCGCCACGCCACCCCCAGATGAGCGCGCAGCGGGTACGCCTGACGGACATCAAGCTCATCAAAGTCATCTTCCTGAAAATCCACGTCCAGGTCAGGCCGCTGGTTGTTGTTCACCCGCGTGCGGTTGGTCAGCCGCTCGCGCTGCCCAAAACTCTGAAAGATGAAAACCGGGCTGCGCAGCGTCAAACCCAGAGTCAACGACGACACCGGGCTCCACTGCACCCCCGCCACCCCCTGGGCGCCAATCCCCGACAGGGTGATGCGCCGCCGGTTGAAGACAAAGCCGCTGTTGGCCTCCGAGGCCGTAAACCCCGCCAGAAACTCCTCCTCAAGCGCGCTCTGCTCATACACCACAAACAAGCTCGCCCCGACCCTCAACCCCTCGGCCGCCTGCCAACCCAGCGAAGGACCGGCGTGGTAACGGGTCAACTCCTCGGTCAACTTCAGGCGCTGGCGAAAGCTCCCCTGCCCCTGACCGTCTTCGTTGTTCAACTCGGCCGAGACGGTGTAGTGGTCCTGCTGGGGCACAAAAATCCCCAACCCCATCTTAAGATCCGAGGTCAACCGCCGCGTCACCACAATGGAACTGGGCACAGAGAGCAACTCAAAGCTGCGCAGCGAGGCCTCATCGGTGGTCCCACCGGGCAACTCCAGGCGCAACACATCCTGCGCGTCGCGCCACCGCAAGACAAAGGCGCTGGAGCTGATGTTGATGGAGCTGCGCTCAATGGTCACCAACCCCGCCGGATTGTACCAAGGCGCCCCAGAATCCCCAGAGACAGCCGTCACAGCCCCTGCGGTCAACGCCGCCTCATTGCTCAAAAAGAACGGGTCCTGGTTCTCCGCGGCGGCCTGCGGGGACCACCCCAACACCACCGCCCACAACACCCCAACCAAGAGGCACATCTGCCCCCCAAAGCCGCGTCCTGCCATGACTCCTCCTTGTTCAACACGGCCATCATTGTGCCATGAAAACCCCGCTGAGGCACCACACCCAAAGCGCGTGCCCCCAAGAAATCACGGACACCAAAGACACAACTCTCCGCCCAAGCCTGGAGACATCAAAAGCCAAAAGGGGAGAAAAACCAGGCCATATTTCACTTTAAATTTTTATCGATTTAAGCGACTACAACGAAGCCAATGGCCCAAATCTCACACCCAACATCGAAACCCAGGGACCGCCTTCGTACACCAGTCCCAACCGCTCCTCCCCCCTCTCCCTTCAACTCAGAGGAAGTCAGGCGGACGGACAAACGGCGCAGCCAACAAATCGGGGTGTTCACCAAGGAGCGCAGCAAGTTGCTGCGCGCTCTCGCATGTCTGTTCTGACAGCGAAACCCCCACATGCTCACAAAGCGCAACGCAGGCCTCAACCGACGACAACCCAACGCTCTGCGGCAAAACCACATGGGCCAACTCAACCAGCCGCCGCCAATCAAGCGTCGCCAACACCACCAAACGCGCACCAACACCAAAGTGCGGGTTGCACAACCAACGGGCCAACACATCACTGCGGACCCCAAGCCAACCCACAATCGACAAATCAAGACGCTCCAAGCGCTTCATCCAAGGCGGCAGCTCGGACAACAACCAGGCCGCTCGATTGAGACCCAAGGCACGCAACCGCCCCAACCCACCCAACTCCCCAAGCAACCCATGGTAACCCTCCCCATCCTCAACTCGCCTCGCCTCCCCTGAAAACCCGTCAAAATACAAGGACTCCAGGCGCTGACAGGCAGGGCACTGCAACAACCGGCCAATGATCTCCTCCCAATCCCAACCATAACCAATGCGCAGGTGCCTCAACTGACCAAGGAGCGGCGAATCCAACAACCGCTCCAACACATCAAGGTCACTTTGCTGGGCCAGATCAATGTCCAGGTGGGTCAACCGCGCCCCATTGTCTCCTTGAAGCATGTCCGCAAGGTCAAAACCGCCAGAACACTGCGCAGGATCGTGAAAAACAAGGCTGCGAAGCGCAAGAACCTTCAACGCCCCCAACCCCTCCCGCTCAAAGAGCCCCTCTGACAGCGACTCCAAAGGCATCATCCCCGTCAAAGACCACACCCGAAGCCCCGTCACCCCTTCGATGTACGGCAAAAGCCCCTCAAAGGCACCACGCTCCACATCAATGTGGCGATAAAGCCCCCACATCGGGTCTTTCAGGGCCTTGTTCGGGTCTCTAAAGCAGATGCTCGCACGCAAATCATCAGGCCAACGCTCCAAACCCGCCTTCGCATAGTCCTTTCCCACACTCAACTGCTCAGACTCAGGCCAGCGCGCAAACATTGACCTCAACTGGCCCCAAGAACGGACCGATGGCGGCTCGTAGAGGACATCTCGCAGCCGCTCAAGACGACTTGCGCCCCCACCAGACTCATTCGCAGGCAGTACCAACCGAGGCACAGGATACCAGTCCACAGAACCCCCACCCTGGACCCTTCTGAAGAGGTCCATGCCTCCCCGAGCGGCCATTCCAGTCAACACAAACGGCGCTCTGACCGACGCATCGAGCACCCGGCCCACCATGCTGGTCATCGGGTAACGCCAAATGGCGCTCTCAGGCAAAAATGGAGGCACAATCCCCGGAGAAAGGCGGTTGGGAAAGAGGTTGATCAGGGTCGGCATCGGTCATCACCCTGTAAAAGACGCGGGCAAACCGTGAAGTGCCAGCGCACCACCACGAAATTCAGGGTCACAGGTCACCTCCCGGCCACACCACGGGGGGGATTTCCACCGCCTGACCTCTGCCAAACTCCACTTCCGCCATGACAAGCCCATTGTGCGCCCCTTCAAAAACATCCACAGACCATCTTCTCCCCATCCAAACCTCCTTGTAGCGACGTTTGACCACCCAAACACCGCCAAGCGACGCCTTCATCAGGTCCCATTCATCACCTTCCAGGTAGAGATTGGTCATAATGGCCTCTTCGGGGCGCCCTTCCACCGACTCTTTGCGCCCCAATTTGGCTTTCAGGAGGATCCCAGCAGAGTTTTCCATCCGCCGCAGCCGCAACCGGGTCCCTGTGACGTAAAGATCCCGGATGCGCACAAAGTCACAGGTCTGATTGCAGCCATTTGGCAATGCATCGACAAGAAAACGCCGCTCGATCTCAAAGCAAGCATACTTTCCGGCCTTCTCTCCCTGCCCCATGCTCCCTCCCCACCGTCCATTCTTACCGCCTGACCTCAAAATACTCAGTCGCCCATCGGCCCCATGAGCACTTCGGCCTTGGAAGTGGACAGAAAGTGCTTGTTTGGGCTCAAGTCCACATGGAAATGGTCTTCGTGGGCCTGATTGTACTCCGGCGTGAGCACCACATTGAAGATCTGCTCGGTGTGCCAAGCCCTGGCAACCTCCAGGAGCACCCTCCCCCTGCGTGAAGCGGGCTTGAGTTGGCCCTTCTCCCAGTGCTTCGACAGCGACATCTTGTCCCCGTGCTTGTCGACCAACGCCACGATGTCGAGCGCCGCCCCGTGGGCGTGTTGACTGAGCCTGGGTGCGGTGCGCAACGTCCGACAGTTGTAGGCCCCCACATGATGCACCTCCACAATGTCGTGACGCTCCAAGACCCCGGCCATCTTTTCAAGCGCCAGCGCCATTGGACACGACACCCACAACGGCCCCTTGTGGCCATTGTGTGCGTCGACAAGGCTCACGCCGTGAATGGGGCCAGTGAGCCAGACCGGGTCGGGGACCTCACACAAGAGCTCGGGGTGGCCCTGGGGCGAGCGCGTCGGCTGGGACCAGGGACGGTAGACCAGGCCCAACGCATCAAGTTGCTTCTGACAGGGGGTCAAACCGCGCTCGGGCACCTCTGAGGGCGGCAAACACACCGGCTGCCAGACCTCGGCCTGCCCATGGCGCGCAGAAATCACGCAATCATACTCAGACCGACACGGCGACTCCTGGTCCAACCCACAACGCGCCACACAGCGCCCAGGCCCAATGTCGCCATCAGAGATGCAAAACGACCCCTCCCCTGGGCACATCCCATCACACGGCGCGCTGCACGCCCCTGCCGGATGGTCTTTGGTCAGGCACATCGCTTTGTCGCCCCCCTGACACTGCGACGCCTGGATGCAGGGTGCGCCGTAAGGGGCCAATTCGGAGGGCTGATTGGGTTTGAGGGCGCTTTTGTCGGGCTGCGCAGTCACACCAGGCTTTGAACTGGAGGGGGTTTGTGTGGGTTTGGAGGGCGGCGCTGTGGCAGGCTGACAAGCCAGACAAAAGGCACACACGGCACACAAAGCGCACAAAAGCGCACGCTTGACTGTGCCAGGAGCACTTTGGGGGCTTATAATGGTTCCTTGAGACGTTCTGCTGCTGGGAAGCTGAAATGTCTGTTTGTGCACACAAAACCCCTGGAAACAGTCCACGATCATGTCAGAGACCATCCGTTACAACCTCTCCATCCCTGACGCCCATCGACACCTCATTGAGGTTGAGCTTCGGGTGGAGCGCCCGCAAGCGGGCACTCTTGGGTTGACCATGCCCAGTTGGAGCCCGGGCTCCTACCTCTTGCGCGAGTATGGCCGCCACGTGCAGGCCTTTGAAGCCCATGCAGGGCAAGCCACGCTCGGCTGGCGCAAGCGCACCCGCAACCGCTGGGAGATCGATGTCCCTCAGGATTGCTCGGCGTTGGTGGTGCGTTACCGCGTCTTTTCCCATGATTACAACGTGCGGGCCAACCACGTCGAGGACACCCACGCCTTCATCAACGGCCCCTCGACCTTCATGCTCGTCGATGGTCACCTTGAATCGACCCACCAGGTCAAAGTTCAAGCACCGTTTGAAGATTGGCGCATCCACACCGGCCTTGAGCGGGCCGATGGAAAGCCCAAGACCCCCATGGGAGAGGCCATTTTTGAGGCCTCGGACTTTGACGAGCTTGTCGACTGCCCGCTGACCCTGGCGCCGGTGGACGCCATTGAGTTTAAGGCCGGGGGCAAGCGCCAGCAGCTGGTGTTGGTGGGCCGCAACGACGCCCCGGTCGAAAAAATGATCGCCGACATGACCGGTGCCATCGAGTCCAGCGCCGAGTTCTTTGGCGGCCTGCCCTACGAGCGCTATCTGACCGTCATTCTGCACAACGACACCGGGCGCGGAGGGCTGGAGCACCGCAACAGCACCATCCTCATGTACTACCCCTACGGTTACAGCACCGATGAGGGCTATGAAGACTTTCTGACGCTCTTTTGTCACGAGCATTTCCACGTCTGGAACATCAAGCGCATCCGCCCAGCGGTGCTTGGACCCTTTGACTACGCCAACGAAAACTACACGCGCGCCCTGTGGATCGTCGAAGGCATCACCTGCTACTACGAAAACGTGCTTCTGCTGCGCGGCGGCCTGATGACCCCCGAGCGCTTTTTGGAGCTTCTGGGCAAACGCATCGGCACCTTGCAGAATACCCCTGGGCGCAAGCTTCATTCCCTGGAGCAGGCCAGCTTTGATGCCTGGATCAAGCTCTACCGCCAGGACGAATCCACGCCCAACACCTCGGTGTCCTACTATCTCAAGGGCGAGATCGTGGCGTGGGCCCTGGACCTGACGATCCGGGCCAGGACTGGCGGGCAGCGCAGCCTTGATGACATCATGTTGACCCTCTGGGGGCGCTACCAGGAGACCGGTGAGGGCTTCCCTGAAGAGACCTTCCAGCAAGACGCCGAGGCGATCGTCGGCTGTGAACTGGGCGACTTCTTTGATGCCTACATCCGGGGTCGCCAGGAGTTGGACTACGATGCGCTGCTGGCCAGCGTTGGCATGACACTCCAACCCGCCAAAGAGCCCCCCAGCCATGGGTGGCTGGGCATCAACACCTCGCGCAGGGGCGACAGGGTCATCATCAAAAACGTGTTGACCGACGGCCCCAGCGCAGATGCGGGGCTTTACGCCGACGATGAGTTGTTGGCCATCGACGGCATGAAAGTCGACCGAGACAGCTTCAAGGGGCGCCTTGAGCGTCACAAACCCGGTCAAACGGTCAATGTGCACGTCTTTCGCCGGGGCGCGCTGCGTCAGGCGGCCGTCACGCTGGGCCAACACCCCGTGGCCGCCTACAAGCTGGTCGCACAGGAAGAAGGGGCTTCAGACCAGGCCCTGGCCATCCGTCAGGCGTGGTTGAAGACCCCGACCCAATCGTCCAGCGACGACTGACGCCGAGCACACGCGAGGGACCACCCCATCTTTCCCGCTCAAGCCCCCATTTGCGCCGCCCCACAACCCCGATGATTGTCTTCTACGCCGACCATCACGTCGTTGATTTGCCGCCTGGTCACCGCTTCCCCATGGCCAAGTACGCGGCGCTGCGCCATCGCTTGATGGACGAGGGCGTGCTGCGCGCCGATGAGTTGCACGCCTCGGGGGCCATTGAGCGCCGCGCGCTCTTGCGGGTCCACACCCCAGACTATGTCGACGCCTTTCTGGACGGTCGCCTCAACCGGGCTGAGCAGCGCAACCTGGGCTTGCCCTGGTCCCGGGCGCTGGTTGGGCGCACGCTAGCGAGCGCCTTTGGCACGCTGGCCGCCGCAAGGGCGGCGCTGAGCTTTGGCGCCGCTGGAAACCTCGCTGGCGGCACCCACCATGCCTTTGCGGGCCACGGCGAGGGATTTTGCGTCTTCAATGACCTGGCGGTGGCGGCCAGGACGCTGCTCGATGAGGGGGCTGTGGGGCGAGTGCTGGTGGTGGACCTGGATGTGCATCATGGCAATGGGACGGCGGCGATTTTTGCCGATGAGCCGCGCGTGTGGTGTCTGGATGTGCACGGGGCCAACAATTACCCCTTCACCAAGCCTCCCGCTGACCTGGACGTCCCGCTGCCTGACGGCACGACCGACGCCCCGTATCTGCAGGCGCTGCGCCCAGCCTTGGAGACGGCGCTGGAGCAGTCCCAGCCGGACCTCATCTTCTATCAGGCCGGCGTGGACCCGCTGGCCAGCGACAAGCTGGGGCGCTTGTCTTTGAGCTTTGCCGGTCTTCAGGCGCGCGACCGCATGGTCCTGGAGCTTGCCCACCACCACCAAATCCCCATCGCGCTCACGCTCGGCGGCGGCTATGCTCGCCCCATCACCGACTCCATCCAGGCCCACGTCCAGACCTACAAGCTGCTCAAAACGCTTTATTGAAGCCCATCGTAGAGACAAGCATCTCAGCCTGAGCCAACCCCACAAAACTTAAAAACAGGGAGACTGCACATGACCGACCCAAGAAACACCGTCGCGGGCACCTTCCGGCAAGCCGCTGCGGCGCTTGAACGCGCTGCCAGACACTGCGTGATCGCTGCTGAGCACTTTGAAGCGCGCCGTGTGCCGAGAGGATGCGCACACGCTTTTGCGGCGCTGGGGGATATGGCCAGGGCGCGCCAGAAGATTCAGGACAACGCCGTCACACACGCGGGTTTTGCACGCTTGGAGCCAGACGCCCCTCAGGACTGAGACTCGGTGGCCTTGCGCTTCCACTCATAGAGCATGTTGAGCGCTTCGAGCGGCGTGGTGGTCTCGATGGAGAGCCCAGAGATGGCCTCCAGAATGGACCGCTGCCCGGCGGAGAGCCTGGGGACCACAGGCGCGGGTGCGGACGCGGTGATGGTCGCTGGCGGCGCGACGGGCTTGTCCCCAGGGGTCAGCAGGCTCAACTGCGGGCCGCCGTCGTCGCGGCTGCGGGCGGTGCCGTCGGCCTGCCGCGCCAGGATCGGCACTCCGGTGGCGTCGTGTGAGGTCTGCTCAAGGTTCTGCAAGATGACCTTGGCGCGCCCCACCACGGTACCGGGCAGCCCCGCCAGACGGCCAACCTGAATCCCGTAGGAGCGGTTGGCGGGGCCCGCGACCAGCTTGCGCAGGAAGATGATGTCGTCCTGCCACTCTTTGACCGCGATGGAGTGGTTTTGCACGCCGGTCATGGTCTCGGACAGAATGGTCAACTCGTGGTAGTGGGTCGCAAAGAGGGTCTTGGCGCCGATCTCGTCGTGGATGTGCTCGGCCACAGCCCAGGCGATGGACAGACCGTCGTAGGTGCTGGTGCCGCGCCCGATTTCGTCGAGGATGATGAGGCTGCGCGAGGTGGCGTTGTTGAGGATGTGGGCCGTTTCGGTCATCTCGACCATGAAGGTCGACTGACCCTTGGCCAGGTTGTCCGAGGCGCCCACACGACTGAAGATCTTGTCGACAACGCCAAGGCGAGCCTTGGTGGCGGGGACAAAGCTGCCAATCTGGGCCATGAGCGAGATCAGCGCCACCTGGCGGATGACGGTGCTCTTACCGGCCATGTTGGGGCCGGTGATGATGAGCAGTTGGCGCTCTTTGCAGTCGAGCAGCGTGGTGTTGGGGACAAAGCGCTGGTTGCCGATGTTGCGCTCGACGACGGGGTGGCGCCCTTCGGTGATCTCGACCTCGGGGCCGTCGTGGACCTCGGGACAGCAGTAGTTGTAGCGAGAGGCGACCTCGGCCAGCCCCGAGAGCACGTCCAGCGATGAGAGCAGGTAGGCGGTCTGCTTGAGGCGGCCGATGAAGGTGGCCACCTTGCCGCGCAGCTCTTCAAAAAGGCGCGCTTCAAGCTCGACCCGACGGTCATCGGCGGTCAGGACCTTCTCTTCGTACTCTTTGAGTTCGGTGGTGAAGTAGCGCTCCGAGTTGGCCAGGGTCTGCTTGCGGATATAGTGCTCGGGGACCAGGTGGAGATTGGCCTTGGTGACATCCAGGAAGTAACCAAAGACCTTGTTGAACTTGACCTTGAGGCTGGTGATGCCGGTGCGCTTGACCTCTTCGGCCTGGTAGCGCAGCAGCCAGTCCTTGCCGTCGCGGGAAATCTCCAGCAGCTCATCCAGCTCGTCGTGGTACCCCTCTTTAAAGAGCCCACCGTCGCGGATGGTCGTCGGCGGGTCATCCACCACCGCCTGCGTCAACAGCTCACACAGGTCCCCGCACGGGTCCAGCCGCTCGCCCACAATCCGCAGCAAATCCGCGCGGGTCTTGGAGAGGCATTCGCGGACCTCGGGCACCACATCGAGGGTCTTGCGCAGATTGAGCAGGTCGCGCGCGTTGCAGGACCCACCCGAGACCTTCCCAATAAGGCGCTCAATGTCGTACGTGTCCTGCATCAAGCGCCGCACGTCCTGGCGCAGCGACAGGCTCTCTTTAAGCTCGGCCACGGCCTGATGGCGGCGGCGGATCCGCTTCACATCCACCAGCGGATAGGTCAGCCACGAGCGCAGCCGACGGGCGCCCATCGCGGTCGCCGTCATGTCGATGACGCTGATGAGGCTGCCCTGGCGCTTGCCGCCCATGAGGGTCTCGGTCAACTCCAGGTTGGCCCGCGTGGCGTCGTCCAGCACCAGGTAATCTTCGCTGCGGTAGCACTCCAGATGCCGGATGTGGGAGACCACCCCGCGCTGGGTATAGACAAGATAGGCCACGATCGCCGCCACAGAGGCCTCGATCGCCCCCGTCAGCCGAAAACCAAAGCCCTTGGCGGCGGTGAAAAAGCCCCGGATGGTCTCGTTGGTCGCAAAGTAGGTCTCGGCGGCCAGCTCGCTGGGGTTCTGCTCGGCGGTCTCAAGAACCTCCATCACGGCCTGGGGATCGAAGCTGCGCTCGGGCACTGAGCGCACAAAGGTCCCCTCAAGCACACGCTCGGCCTCTTCAAAGAACCCCTTGTCGCTCTCAGGCACCAGCACCTCGCGGGGCCGCAAACGCCCCAACTCGCTGATGGCCTCCGCCAGGTCCCCCACCTCGGTCGCCTTGAACTCGCCGGTCGACGCATCCACCAACGCCAGCGCCACGCCGTGCTCTCGCTTGTCGCGGCTGCTGCAGACGGCCACAAGGTAGTTGTTGCTGCGCGCGTCGAGGTTTTCAGTGTCCAAAACCACGCCGGGCGTCACCACCCGCGTCACCCCTCGGCGCACCGGGCGCCCCTTGACCTTGGCGGCGTCCTCAAGCTGGTCACAGACGGCCACCTTGTAGCCCTTCTCCACCAAACGCGCGATGTGCTGCTCGGCGGCGTGGTGGGGCACACCGGCCATCGGGATCGGCACCGCCTTGTCCTTGTTGCGCGCCGTCAGGGTCAGGTCCAACTCCCTGGCCACGGTTTCGGCGTCTTCAAAGAACATCTCGTAGAAGTCACCCATGCGAAAAAACATGATCGCGTCCGGGTGTAGGTTCTTTGAAGCGAAATACTGCTCCATCATCGGGGTGACTTTCATCGGTGCTTTTCCCACGCAATTGCCCCCCAGAATCTCCACACAGGGGGCGTTTTTTGGATTCAATATCACATCACGGGCCAACAAAACACTGCTCAAACGTATACATACCCCATCAAAATGTCCAGCCCTGCCCTCTTCGACGGATGGATTGGGAGTTGATATGCTCCATCAAGCAGTCCAAGAGCATCACAATTCGGGGGAGAGACGACCATGCAGTGCGCCAAGTGTCAGGGAAGGTTAAAGCCCATTGAGGTGGACCACATCGAGCTGGATCGGTGCGAAGAGTGTCGGGGCCTGTGGTTTGACCCCAACGAACTCAATGAAGTGCTCCAACATGGGCGCTACAAGCTTGTGGAGCCGGTCTTTGGCGGCAACACGCGCCTGGTCTCAGCGCCCAGCAACCACACCCCCGGCGCCTGTCCCCGGTGCAAGACGGATCTGACTGCCATAGAGAGCCTGGTGATCGACGGGTTGATCTACGACGATTGCCCCAAATGCGGGGGGATCTGGCTTGATGCGGGGGAGCTGGCGGTGCTGGGCTCTCACCCAGATGCGCAGGCCATGATGGACTTCTTTACCAAGGCACAGTCGGTTTGACGGTGCGGACCATGTCGCCGGTGTGGCGCTCGCGGATGGCCACCAGCGCCAACGTGTCCTCGGAGTCTTGACCGGCGTCGTTCCAGACCGAAAAGAAGTGCTGGTGGCGCTCCAAATCCAGGTCTGCAAAGTTCTCGTTTTGGGCCAACCGACGCGCCCGCATGACGGTGTCGCTCTCAAAGCCGTCGGTACCCATGAAGTCCAGCCCCGAGGGCCGCCTCACCAGACAGGCCAGCGGCCCCAGACGCTCGGTGGGCGCAAAGACCACCACGCGCTCCGCCTTCAGGTCACACACTGTCCCGCGCGACTGGGCTTGGAGGGCGTTGAGAACCGGGGGGGCTGTGGCGCCAGGATCGACAAAAAAGCGACACAAAGTCCCCTGGCGCTCGATCCGAATGGAGTCGCACATGGCCAAAAGCTGGTCCCGGCAGCGGTTCAGACGCCCCAAATGGGGGTGAGGCCTGGGATCGCGGTAGATGAAGGGCTCCAGGTCGGGGAAGACGCCGGTGATCTCCTGTTTGGTGTACAGTTCTTGACCAGAAATCAGCGCCATCACCTGCCCAAACTGAAAGGCCACCGACTTGAGGGCATCGGCGCCAATCTCGGCGTTGCGAAAGTCCACATACCGCAGCGCCTTGCGGGTTTGGTCAAAGTCGTGCGAGCGCAGCGCCGCCTTGACCTCGGCCCTGAAGGAGGTGCGGGTGAGGCGAGTGAGGATAACGCGGATGCCTCGGGCAACTTTGAGGGGGACGACGCGCTGGACGGCGCGTGTGATGGGATTGGGTTCGTCTTGAGCGTGCTCACGGTAGGTTCTGAGCAGCGCGTTGTTGACCTCATCGGGCAAGCCCTTGAAGCACTCCACCACCACCCCATCGCGCACCACGATGATGTTGCGGTTTTCGGTCTTGTCGGCGCAAAACCGCTGACACTCTCGAAACGATGGTTTTTCATCAAAGATGTAGAGCACGTCCAGATCCGTGGAGTCTTCGGATCCGTGGACCAGCCTTCTCAATGGTCTTGTCCTTGGCAGTCGGGAGGGTGTGAGCGACAGGTTTGGCAACACACCCGTGTGTTCTGAGACTGTATTTGGACCCAACGGAAGGCTCGACGCAACCACAAGCCCCCCGCAACAGGCCCAAAACACAGGGCGATGCGATGTTCTTTGGGTTGTAATGGCTCAAAACTCTGCCATCGAGGCGTGCGCTTGGGGCATTGAAACGTC
>CAKZKQ010000443.1 GCA_937123825.1 uncultured Pseudomonadota bacterium | reverse complement strand
GTCCCTACCTGCCGTTTTTCGTTTTGACAACCTACATCACTTCTTAATTTGGCGCCTATGGGGCGGCAGCCCCCATACACACCCACTCGTACCCACGCGCTGGCCTTTTCTCGCACCTCCCCTACCCTTCCCCGTCTCTCCCAAAGGCTCCTGCGGCGATCTCAAGCGCTCTCAGGGGGTCTCAAGCGGCAGAATCCAGTCTTTGTGCTCTAAAGAGATGGGTCTGGCGGCCAAATCGACGTCTGGATCAATAAAACGTTGGCTTGGACGGCCGTTGAAGGTGGTCCAGGCGTGCGCATGGACCTCCACGCCCTCAAAACCCTGCGTTTTGGCCTGCTTGGCGATGTGATGGGCGTACTGGAGGATGATGTCGGGCTGTGTGGAGAGGGCTTTGACCTGCGCAGGGGTCAGATGATCGCGCGGATAGACGGTCCAGCGGCGCTCGGGAGACGCTGTGCGCACTTCAAACTCGACCATGCCGCGTTTTTCAATGAGCATGACGCGCCACGCAAAGCGAAAACCTTCCTCGGTCCAGTTGACCGGACCTGGGTAGAGGGCAAAACGCAGCGGAATGAGGATCTGGCCGACCAAAAAGACGGCCACGATCCCTTTCGAGACCCGTCCCCATCGACTTTGCACCGCCCGAGCGCCACTTGAACCAGCGCCAGAAGCCTCCAAAGCAGGCCAATGTGGTGTTTCTGGCGTGCTCGCCGTGCCAAACCTCCCGCGCAGGCGTGCGACGAGGGCTCTGGGCCAGTCGAGATCAAAGAAGATCGTGGCCGAGGCGATCATCACCCATGGAAAAACCCCAATGGGGAAGAGCATCCAGGTCACCACATGGAAGAAGACCACGCTGGCGTAGGCCCAGCGCCGCGTGGGGCGCCACATCAGCCACCCAAAGATGGTCAAATCGTAGATGGCCCCGGCCCAGCTCATCGCCAGCGCCAGCCACAGGTCATCCATCAGCGGTCCCACCACGGGCCAGGTGGACCGGTAAGAGAGCCACTGATGCATGGGCTGGGCGTTGAGGAGCCAGTCGGCGCTCAACTTGGCAAATCCGGCATAGAAATAGACCAGCGCCACCATGATCCGCAGCGCCCAATGGGTCCACAGCGGCACGCTCTGGCCTTCTTTGCCGCCGCTGCGCCATGCGTCCACCGACCAGACCCTGGCGCAGGGGGTCATCAGGAGCAAAAAGACCACCAGACTGACAAAATAGTAGTGGTTGAGGTAGGTGGTCTTGTCGATCAGCTCGACGTAGGTGAAGCAAAGGCCAAAAACAAGCGCGCTGAGCCGCGTCCAGGCCCCCAGCATGAGCCCCACGGCCGCCAGACCCATGACCGCAAAGTGCACGTACATGCCTGCGCCGGGCCAGGGGCGGACCCATTCAAAGCCCAGGTAGGTGAAATGGTGTGTGGGGGAGAGGTAGAGTTCGTCGATCCAGCCGTAGGCGGCAAAGCGCACCGTGGAGAAGACCATCAGAGCGCCAAAGAGGATCCGAAAGGCGGCCAGCCCTGCCCCATCGACGGGTTGATCGAGCTTGTTGATCCCCAATTGGCCCATGATCAGTCGCCGTCGGCGTCGTTGAAGGTCTCCGAGACGCCCATGGACTCCAAAAGGTCGGTTTGGATGAGTCGCTGAAGCTCTCGCAGCGGGTCAAAGGGCGCCTCGACCTCCTCGGGGTGTGTGGTCAGTGCCTCGGAGGTGGGGTCGGGGATCGCGGCGAGCGCTTCTTGAGCGGCGTCGTACTGTGCGTAGAAGCGCTGGTCGAGGTCGAGGCCCCGGCGTTTGGTGTAGTCGCTAAAACCCATCCCATCATTGTCGCCGTAGGCGCCCAGGTAGAAGGCCTCGATGCCGCGCAGGTTGTCGGCGATGTCTTCGGCGGTGCGGCCGCTGTAGTGGCTTTCGAGCAGCTCGGGCTGGCGCGTCAAGTCGGTTTGGAGACCGAGCGCTTTGCCCAGTTTGTCGCGCCGGATGTTTTCGCAGGTGAAGGCCATGCGGTTGGCGACTTCGCCGACCCCATCGACCAACTCTCGGAAGGTCTGGCTGCCTTCGCCTGCGGTGACCAGTTCGCCGAGGAAGTCTCCCACTTCGGGATCCCAGGCTTCGCGCAGGGCGGTGGCGTTGTTTTTGAGGTCTTCGGTGGCAGCGGTGAGGTACTCGCAGCGGCGGACGCTGGCGTCTGCTTCGTTGAAGGCCAGGAGCGTGGCCTCGTCGCTGGCGGGCACCAACTGGTTGTCGCTGTAGAGCAGGACTTCGACGACGGGTAGGCCGCGGGCAGGGGCCCCAAGCGCGGCCAGGACATCGGCGCTCAACTCCGAGTCCCCGTTCATGACGTCGGCGATGGTGTCGGGTCGCACTGGCCAGAAGTCGATCTTGGGGCCCAGGCGGATGGGTTCCTCTTTGTAGGGACCAAAGGCCAGGATCTCCATCATCTTCCAGGGGCGCCGGGCGTCGTTCCAGGCTTGCTGGGCCGCCGTCAGATTCTCCATGGATGGATCGGCGCAGAGGGTCCTGGAGGCCTCTTGAAGGGCGATGGTCTGGGCCTCAAAGTCCAGATGCATGGGCATGATGACGTTTTGGCCGAGTTCTTCGAGGGTCTGGCGCCGAAGATCGGGGCCAGATTCGGTGTCCACCTGGCAACTGGCAAGCACGCAGAGCGCGCCGATGAGGATAAGGGGCAGGGTACGCATCACAGTGATCCCAGGAAGCGAAGCACGGCTTCACGGTCTTCCTTGTTCATGTTTCGGAACGCTTCTTTGGACGCTTCGGCCTCGCCGCCGTGCCAGAGGATGGCTTCGGCAAAGCCGCGTGCGCGTCCGTCGTGCAGGAAGCGGTCATGGCCGTTGACGGTCTCAATAAAGCCCAGGCCCCAAAGCGGGGGCGTGCGCCATTGCTGTCCGTCAGCGTCAAAGACGGGCCTGCCATCGGCGAGCCCTGGGCCCATGTCGTGCAGGAGCAGGTCGGTGTAGGGCCAGATGAGTTGTCCTTCAAACTCGGGCAGGAAGGGGTGCGGTCCGGTGGTGTGCGAGGGGGTGTGGCACTTGGCGCAGCCAGCCTGGTGGAAGAGCCCCTTGCCGCGCAGGACCTGAGGATTCTTGAAAGAGGCGCGCACCGGCACGGCCAGAGCGCTGGAGTAGACGGTCACGCGGTCAAGGAGGTGGTCGGCCAGTTCGGGCTCGCCGCCGCTGCTCGACGCCTGGCATTCGGCCTGGGCGTCGGTGCAGTTTTCGGTGGGGAAGAGCCTTGAGGTGATGCCGACGTCGCCCAGAAACGCGCCGGCGGTTTGTTGCTCGACGGTGGGCATCTCGGACTTCCAACCAAAGCGCCCCGGTCGGTGCTCTGCGGCGTCGATGTCCCAGACCATGTTGATTTGACCGGCGATCCCGTCGTTGTCGCTGTCGTCGGGGTCGGCCAGTTCTTTCAGGCGGCTTTCGGGGATGGCTTCAAGCAGCCCCAGGCCGATCATCGCGGGCGCCACGCGTGCGGACATCATGATCTCGTCGCTCATGGGTCCGTGGGCCAGCTCGTCGATGGTGTAGGTGGGCTCAAGGAGCGTGTAGGGCTCTCCGTCGCCGTAAGTGCCTTCGATCTCTGTGTAGGTGATCTTGACCTTGCCCTCAAAAGGAACGTTTGGCAGCGCCAGATCCTGGAGCTGTCCGCCGTAGTTGGGGTCTGGCAAGGGTTCGCCGTGCTCGTCTGCGCCTGGGATGCTCAGACGGACCAGGAGGCCTTGTTGGGCTTCATCTGGTGTCAGGGCAGGGCGGCCGCGGCCATCTTTGAAGTGGCACCCGGAGCAAGAGCGTGCATTGAAAGTGGGACCGAGTCCGTCGCGACTTTGAGTGCTTGCGGGGGCTTCGACCCAATTTTGGTTGAAGAAGCTGTTGCCGCTAAAGAAGAGGGATTCGTGTTCGTCGCTGAGGTTGGAGGCGGGCTTGATGAAGGCGTTGCTGCCCAGGAGCAGCACATTGGTGGTCTCGCCACCCGGCATATCCTCGCCGTCTTGAACGCGCTCAAAGGGCAGGGCGTCGTCTTCAGTGTGCTGGCACCCGTTGATGAGCAGCAGGCCACCGATGAGGGCGGCCTGTGTCAACCAGGACAGGTGGCGTCTGGTTGAGGGTTTCACGGTTGAATCACTCCGGTTCGGGGATCGACAGACCGAACTTCAGGAAGACTTCCTCAAGCATCGACTCCTGCTGGCGCAGGGCAGTGATCAAAGCCTGGACGCGGGCGCGGCCTTCGGCGTTGTCAACAGCGATCTCCTGGTCAAAAGGAGGCTGGAGAGCGTTGGCCAGGTTGAGGCTCTCTTTGATCTTGGCGTCCAGCCCGGCGGCAAGCTCCGAGTCCACTGCTTCTACCACGTCTTTGATGCCAGGACCACTGACGGTGGTGCCATCAAGGCGCGTGTAGGAGCCTTCCCAGACGTTGAGGACACCCTGGATGTCCTGAACCATGTCGCGGTGGGTGTTGTCGGCGAAGCAGGAGTGCTCGTCTTCCTGGTCGCCCGAGTCGAGGGCGGTCTGGAGGCGCTCGCCACCGGTTTCAAAGCCGCTGAGCACGATCATGCCGGTCAGGACGCGGCGCAGACCCTCTTTGTCATCGGCGGCCAGGAACTCGGCGCGGTAGTTGTCGCCTCCATCGGCCCAGGCATCGACCATGGCCTGCAGGTGCTCTTGGAGCAGGTCGCTGGAGACGGTCAGGTATTGGGCGCGGCGATCCTGGTTGGCGGCGGTGCCGCTGCCGTCGGTGATGTAGTCCGTGTGGGGACGATCGCCAGGGCCATCGGCACTCAGATCCTGCCCCCAAAGGAGGAACTCAATGGCGTGGTAGCCGGTGGCGATGTTCTTCTCGCCGCCCGCTTCGTTGAGCCCTTCGATGGTGGCAGCGTCGATGGTGACGGTGGTGTCATTGACGACACCAGCGTCGGGGTTGTCCTGGACGTAGTCGATGTAGTTCTCGTCCATGGGCCAAGCGTTGAGCAGGCCTTCGGGGCCATCATCGGCGTTGTCGATGGGACCATCATAGAAGCGGAAGACCTCGGTCTGGAGGTAGGGCTCGCGGGAGTCGAGCCAGGCCTGGCGGGCGGCCTCAAGACCAGCGGCGTCAGGAGCGGCCACAAAGGCTTCCAGCGCCTGGTCCATGGACGCGGCGGCGGTCAGGGAGTCTTCGTAGTTGGCGTGCACGATCTGAGCGTAGGTCTCAAGCGCCTGAGCGGCATTGTCAGGCACTTCCACGGTGTTGTTGGTGTCTTCAGTGGTTTCGGAGCAGGCAACGGCTTGGATTGTGATGATGCTGGCAAGGAGGACCAGCAGGAGTGCCTTGTTGCGGTGGGTCATGGATAATCCTGTGTGTTGGATGCTGTCTTTGAGGTGTCCCGAAGCTGGCAAGGCGCCCGTGCAGATGCATGAGGCAGGGAATGGGTTTTGAAAATGAATGTAATATTCGTTTTCAGTGTTTATAGGGCCTTGTCCCTAACACCGCGCTTGGTGGGGCGTCAAGAGAAAGTGAAAATCTTTTTCAGTATGGGGCGAGGCGATTTTTGAGCAAGAATGGGGTGGGTGTGGGTGTTGTGGGGTAGGGAGGTGTGGATGAGAAAGGGGCGCTTCAGCCGCCTTTTTTGAGTTCGAGGAGGATCATCTTGACGACCGACTTGAGGGTGTCGAAGACGCCAGGGCCGTTGCGGTCGGCGGCGATGGCTTCGAAGTCGGGGTATTTGCGACCGGGGTTGAGGGCTTCGCGCAGCTCCTCGACGGGCAGGACGTTGGGCAGGTCGCGTTTGTTGTACTGGATGACAAAGGGGATGGAGTCGACCGACATGTCGTAGGCTTCGAGGTTCTCTTTGAGGTCCTCCATCGAGATGATGTTGGCCTCGGCGCGCTCGCGCTGGCTGTCGGCGACGAAGATGACGCCGTCGGCGCCCTTCATGATGAGCTTGCGGCTGGCGGAGTAGAAGAGTTGGCCTGGCACGGTGTAGAGGTGCAGGCGCGTCTTGAATCCGCGGATCTTGGGCAATGACAGGGGCAGGAAGTCAAAAAAGAGTGTCCGCTCCTGCTTGGTCTCCAAGCTGATGAGCTTGCCGCGGGCATCAGGGTTGGTGCCAGCGTAGATGAACTTCACGTTCGTGGTTTTACCGCACAGCCCCGGACCGTAGTAGACGATCTTGAGGATGATTTCGCGCGAAGAGTAGTTGATGAATGACATTGAGCATTCCGTCGGTCGAGCGAACCCGCGTCGTCAGCTCGCAGGATCTGGTGCGTCGAAGTTTTGTCTCAGTCTGTCGTGATCCTGCTTTGGATCGCAAGTTTTCTGACCGATCAATCAGAAGGTGTCGCTGAAAAGGTTCTCGATGTCTTCGTCTGTGATCTCGGCCAGGAGATTGTTGCTTTCTTTCGATTCGGCCTTTCGGTTCAGATCCGCAAATATCCGCTCCAGGTCTACGCCAGCGCGTTTGACCCTCAGGCGCACAAGGCCTTCAGTCGAGCGGTTGTCGAAAATAACCGTCAGGATCATTTGCTCGCCGATCAGCGCAATATAAAGGCTGTCCCGCTCGCCTTGGTGATAGTGGGCAGGAAACTCACCTTCTCCAAGCAAATTGGCCAATCCACTGGTGGCGGCCGTGACACCGGCGACCAGAGAGGCCAGCGACGTGGTGTCGATGTTGGAGGTCTGGCCGCAGGCGGCCACAAGCTGACCCACCTTGTCCACGAGGAAGATCGCTCGCGCCATCGAATCGCGCAGCAACTTCTCACAGACTTCTGTCAGACGCCTGTGTTCATCCTCGTAGATGACCATCTGGGGGTTGTACATATTCTGCCTGATCGCTCCGTCGAAGGGTCTCACCGCCCCAATCTTTCAGACCGCGGCCTGCCTCCCAAACCAGCGCCGCTGGCGCCGTGCTCCAGCCCAGAGCATTGGTTTTCAAGGATTTGGTCTGTGCAATCGCGTCACTTCAGACCTGCCGCCGTGATGCGAACAATAACACGCTGTAGACCGGGGGCGCAAGATTGCGGCCATCATTATGGGCAGCGTTTTGATTTTGCCCCAAACGCTCACTAAGCACCGCCAACACGGCCTCGATCCACAAGAGCATTGCTCGCCACGGCAGGGGAGATTTCTCCAAGCCTCCACCATGGTGTCCGCTTTTTACACAGGTCCCCCAGCGCGCTCTTACACGACAGGGGGCTCATTTGTGCACAGTGGCTCAAGCGGCCGCATCCAACGCCCCCAATCGCCGCCCCTGGCAAAACCACGGGTTGGCCACACCAGCAGACTCCAAGGCGCTGTCCCCTTTGCCAGAAGAGAGCAGGGCAGGGCGCCGAACGCAAAAAGCCCGCGGTGCAAAGGGGTTTGCGCTGCGGGCTCTATGGTTTGGACAATGTTTTAAAGGCGATGCCCTGGTTTTAGAGCACCCGACGACCCGCCAGCGCTCGGCTCAGGGTCACGCGGTCGGTGTACTCAAGGTCACCGCCCATGGGGATGCCAAAGGCGATGCGCGTCACCTTGATGTCGAAAGGCTTCAGGAGCTTGGCCATGTAGAGCGCCGTCGTCTCCCCATCGGTGCTGGGGTTGGTGGCGACGATGATCTCCGTGACCGGGGGCTTGTCCCCACGGTTCTGGAGCCGGACGATGAGCTGCTTGAGCTTGATGTCGTCTGGGCCAATGCCCTCAAGGGGGCTCAGCACGCCGTGGAGCACGTGGTAGGTGCCCTGGTACTCGCCGGTGGCCTCCAGCGCCCTCAAGTCCTGAGAGCGCTCCACGACGCAGATGGTCGTCTCATCGCGCTTGGACGACGTGCAGATGTGGCACGGATCGGACTCCGTGAGGTTGCAGCAGATCGTGCACATCCTGATGCGGTCTTTGACGTTCAACAGCGCCCCGGCCAACCCCTTGGCGTAGGAGTCGGGCGAGTTCATGATGTGGAACGCCAGTCGCGCGGCGGTCTTTTCACCAATGCCGGGCAAACGCGTCAGGTAGTTGATCAACTCATTGATGGGGTCGCGCGTCGTGCTCATGCCTTTCTTGTCGAACCTCTAGAAAAGGCCAGGGATGTTGATGCCGCCGGTGACCTTGTTGACCTCTTCGGCGACCATCTCCTGGGATTGCTTGATGGCCTGGCTCACTGCCGCCAGCACCATGTCTTCCAACATTTCAGGGTCGTCGGGGTCGATCACTTCCGCGTTGATCTTCAAGTTCACCAGCTCCTGGCGACCGTTGACGTACGCTGTGACGCGACCACCGCCTGCCGAGGCCTCAATCACGCGCGAGGCCATCGAGTCCTGAATGCGGTTGATCTGCTGCTGCATCTTCTGAGCCTGACGGACAATGCTCGAAAAACCGCCCTTCACCGTGGACATATGCCTTCTCCTCTTTCTTCGTCGTTCTTCATGTCAAAGCCAGACCCACTACGCCCCAAAGGCAAACGCTGGCTCTTTTATTAAATCAAAACCTTCAAATCATCTGTAGCGCATGCGCTCCAAAGCCTCTGCACACCCCCACACGGAGAGCAAGGCTGGCGCACCCAGCGCACACTAATTCCAAGGTTGCGACGATGCAAGACGACCCACGGCAATACTATTTGTCTTTTGACGGTTTCTGCCCCAGGGCAGCGCCCACCACTGGCCATGCCTCACACTGCCAGACATGTCCTTGTGGTGGACGACTTCCTGGGTGACACTGAATTAATCATCAGCTATACATGTGTCAAGCTTTGTGTGCGCTCAATCTCGAACTGATCGTGCTCGCCGCCGTGGGCGCTGCGCAGAACCAACCCTGCCGGGGCGAATCCGCGCAAGCCACCCCGATCTGTGCTACTTTCTGGGCGCGCCAGACATCTATTTTTCATCATCAACACCGACCTTCCGCTGCGAGGAGGACATGACACCTCAACCACATCGCCACGGCATGCGCCGACTGTGGGCCGCGCCGCTGCTGACCGCCGCGCTCGTTTTGCTGGCCTCCACCCCCGCCTTTGCCCAGAGCCCGCCCATGCTCCAGGGCCGCCTTGATGCGCTTGCCCAAAGCGCCGTTCAAAGCGACACCCCCTGGGGAGCACTCTGGGCCGCCCTTGAGATTGGCGACATCATCCACAGCCTCCCCGCACAGCAGGGGCACGCCTGGCTGCTGAAGCTGGCCGTTGAGCTTGAAAAAGAGCAGACCGAGAGCGCCTGGCTGGCCGCCGCGGCGCTGCGTGAAGAGGCGCTGTGGATCTCGGTGGAGACCGGTCAGACCGAGCGGGCGCAGGATGAAGCGCGGGGGCTGGGTCTGCTCGACGCCTGGCAGATCATCGGGCCGTTTGAGAACGCCAATATGGCCGGTTTTGACATGGGTTATGCCCCTGAAGGCCTCTACAACCCCGACGCCGCCTACGACGGCAAGGTCACCCGCGTGTCGTGGACCCCTTCCAAGCCCAACGCGCGCCGGACCGCGCGCATGGGCGACGCGCTCAATCCCGACAACTCGGTCGTGGGGTACGCGGCGACCGCCTTTGAGGTCCCGCGCACCACCAAAGCCGTCCTGCGCCTGGAGATCTCCAACGCGCACAAGGTCTGGCTCAACGGCCAGCTTGTGGTCCGCGCCGAGGCCAACACCAAGGCCAGGTTTGACGGCACCGCCCACGGCGTCACCCTCAAACGGGGGCGCAACACCCTCATGATCAAGCTGGCGCGCGAAAACTCGGGTTTTGCCAGCCTCAGAGCGCGGCTGACCGACACCAAAGGGCGCCCTCTGGTCTTGAAATCCGCCGTGGTGCCCGACAAAGCGCTGCTGGCCAGCCCCAAACCCCACAAAGGGGCCTTTGAGGTCGCCGATCCCGTCAAAGCCAGCGCCGCCAGCGCCCAAAGCCCGCTGGCGACCATCGAAGCAGCCACCATCGCCCGCGAGCTTCACCCCGATGATCCCCAGACGCCATGGCGAGATTTGGCGGACAAGGCCATTGAAGGGGCTCCGAAGGACGCGGACATCCTTTTTATGGCCTCCAAAGTCCTGCCCGGGCATTGGCGCCAACTCCAATTGGTCCGCGCCGCCTCGGACGCCGACCCCAACGACCACTGGATCAAGCTCAGGCTTGGCCGCAAGGTCGAGCAGAGCGTCGGGCTGAGTCACACCACCGAGGCGTTGGCCATCACCGACGCCATCCTCTCCAAGGTGGAGGGCCCCAGCAAAACCCCTGCGCTCTTGCCCCGGCTCTTTCGCTCCCAGATCTATCGGTCGTTGGCCATGAACGACAGCGCGCTGCTGGTCCTGGAGCCCCTCATCAAGGCCTATCCAGACAACCCGCGGCTTCTGAGGGAGTTGGGCGAGGTTTACAGCGCTCTGGGTCAGTTCAAATCCTCCCGCGAGATGGAAGACGCGCTCCTTAAGGACCGGCCCATGTTCTGCAGCCGCGTCCGAACGCGCGCCAACCGCTTTGTCAGCGCCGGGATGCCCCAGGAGGCCTCGACGCTGCTGCGTTCGTTGCGCTCCAAGCGACCCGATTGCGCCGGCACATCGGGCGCTCTGGCCACCGTGCTGCACGCTCTTGGGCGCACCGATGAGGCCATCGGCGTTCTTGATGAGGCGCTGGCCTTTAGCCCCAACAACAAATACCACCTGAGCCAAAAGGCCTACTTGCTGGAAACCGCCGGTCGCCTTGATGAAGCGCTGGCGGCCTACGAGCAGGCCATGCTCGTGGCCCCTCAGGACCGCTCGCTGGCCGAGCGCGTCAAGGCGCTCCAACCCGACGAGGCCTCCTTTGAGACCGCCTGGCGCTGGGATGAGTCCAAGCTCGTGCCCGAACCCGACGCCGCCAAGAAGTACACGGGCCAGGACTACTACTACATCGGCCAGCAAACCATCGTGCATGTGGCGCCCTCGGGCAAAGCCACCCGCTTTGTGCAAAACATCGTCCACGTCCTCAACGACGAAGGCGCCAAGGCCTGGGGTGACTTCCGCGCCTACTACTCGCCGGGTTTCGAGCGCATCGAGGTTGTCTCGGTTCGCGTGCGCAAACCCAACGGGCTCATCTCCGAGGCCTACCAGCGCCAGGACTACGATGCGGGCCGGGGCTCGGGCAACCTCTACTACCTGCGCCGCTTTGCCTACCTCGACATCCCCGCCCTCGAACCCGGCGACGTGGTCGAGTACACCTACCGCGAGTTTGAGGTCGGCGACGACAACTTCCGCGAGGGCTACTTTGGCGACATCTGGTTCTTTGAGTCCGGCGTCGACACCGAACACGCCCGCTACGTCGTCATGACCCCCAAGAGCATGCCGCTCTACGACCGCGCCCCGTCGGCGCTGGCCAACTTCAAGCGCGAGGTCTCCACCGCCTCCTACAAAGACACCCCCCACAACGTCCACAGCTACGAGGCCACTCAGATCGCCCGCGTCCAGACCGACAAGTCCATGCCGGGCCGCTCTGAGGTCTTTGAGTACGTCCTGGTGTCGTCCTACCAGACCTGGGAGCAGGTCGGGCAGTGGTGGTGGAACCTCATCAAAGACCAACTCATCATCGACGCCGAGATCCGCGACAAGGCCCTGGAGGTCACCAAAGGCCTCAAGGATGACCGCGCCCGCGTCGAAGCCATCTACAACTGGGTGGTCGAGAACACCCGCTATGTCGGCATCGAGTTTGGCGTGCACGGTTGGAAGCCCTACCGCACCACGCTCTGCATGCGCCGGCGTTTTGGGGACTGCAAGGACAAAGCCTCGCTCATCAAGGTCATGCTTGAGGCCGTCGGCATTGAGGCCAACATGGTCCTCATCCGCACCCGCCGTCTTGGCAACGTGGCCGAGGCCCCAGCCAACCTGGCCATCTTCAACCACGCCATCGCCTACGTCCCCAGTCTTGACCTCTTTTTGGACGGCACCGCCGAGTTCCATGGATCCTCTGAGCTGCCCTTCTCGGACCAGGGCCAGTTTGCCGTCATCGTGGCCGACGGCGGCAAGGTCACCGTCAAGCGCCCCGAGGTCAACACGCCCGACCTCAACAAACACATGCGCGTGCTGGACGTGGACTTGAGCGGGGACGAACCCGTGGTGCGCGGGGAGCTGCGCGCCGAGGGGATGGACGCGCCCTGGTATCGGCGCCGCTTTGACAGCAAAGACAAGCGCCAGGAGCGGCTCCAAACCGCCATCGCCCGCGTCTTCCCCGGCGCCAAGCTCATCGAGCAGGACTTTGTGGAGGTCGAGGACCTGGAAAAACCGGTCTTGATCAAGTTTGTCTTCACAGGGGGCGGCTTTGTCCGCCGCAGCGGAGACACCCGGCTGCTCTTTGCCGCTGGCCGCCAGTTCCGCCTGCTGGACAGCTATGCCCCCCGCGCGACCCGGGATCAGGATCTGGCGCTCGGCGTGCCGGCGACCTACACCAACAAGGTCTCCTACCTGCTGCCCGACGACCGCAAAGTGGCCCGCTGGCCCGAGCCCATCACCCGCAAAGGCCCCTTTGGCTCCTACACAGTGGGCTGTGAGGAGAGGGCAGGGCGCGTGGAGTGCGAGGTGAGCTACGCCATCGCCGTCGAACGGGTCAAAGAGGAAGATTACGCCGCGTTCAGGGCCTGGTTGACCGAGTTGGACCAGGCCGTCAACCAGCCCATCGAGCTTAAGACGGTCAAGGAGGACTGAGGCATGCTGAAAAACACACGTTTTGTATGCCGCGCAGCGGCTTTTGTCTGCCTCCTGGGCGCGCTGATGGCCTGCAACGGCCAGTCCCAGGACGCCAAACGGGATCTGGGCACGCTGGCCTCGCTCTCGGCGCCCCAGGCCGACGCCTGGAACACCTTCCTTTCGGGGGACACCGAGGGCGCCAAGGGGGCTTTTGACCTCCAGAGCGACGATCCATGGACGCTCTACGGCGGCGCGGAGGCGCTCTACCTCGATGGGGACTACAATGGGGCCCTCGACGCGCACCTTTTGTTGCTCCAAAAGGCCCCTGCGAGCGCTCTGGCGAGCTTTTCACTGCTGCGCATGCAGGATCTGCGTGCGTTGGCGGACAACTTTGACGCCCGAACCCGTCAAACGGTCGAGTCGGTGCGCACCAACACCCCCGGGGCACCCCCGCTGGGGGCCTTGACGCGCCATCTGGCCAACGATCTGGCCTTCCTGGACGCGTCGCGCCGCTGGTACCACTCGCTCGACGACAAGCCTTTTGATGGATCGGCCCTGGGAGTGCCCTCGGCATGGCGAGTTGCGGGGCCTACGAGCGTCCGGGGCCTGCTGGACATCGATGAACCGACGCAGTTTGAGGCCAACAACGAGCCTTTGCCTGAGCAGCCCGAGCTTTTGGGCTTTAAACGCGATACCAAATTGGCGCTCAGTTCGGGCAAGAGCATCACGATCGACCAGGGACCTTCCGGGGTTTACGTGGCCGAGACGTGGTTGGCGCTGGACAAAGACGCGCGCTTTGATCTGAGCGGCTCTTTTGAGGGCGTGGCCATGGTCTTTATCGACGGCCAGGAGGTCATGCGCCGCGATGATCGCGCCGAAACCGTCCCGACGCAGACCCGAACGCGGGGTCTGGCGCTCTCCAAGGGGGTGCACAGGGTCCTGGTGCGTGCGGCGGTCGATCGTGGCTACAAAGACAGCGTCGGGTTGGTCTTTTTGCCCGTCGATCCCAGCGTCAAGATGGCCTTTACGGCGTTGAAACCCGAGGGCAAGGCCGGTTCGGTCAAGTCCAAGGGGACGGCGTCGTCCTGGATGGGGGATCATTTTGGCCCCGAGTTGCTCAAAGGCCAGCCTCAACTGCAGATTCTGGCCGGTCAACTCAGCATTGCGCTGGGCGATGAGGTCAACGCGCGTCAGATTCTGGCTTTGATGGACGAAAACGCGCCCGATTACGACGGTTTGCCGCTGATGAAGGCCGAGTTGGCCTCTGTGCTGTGGACATTGCCGGGGGAAGAGCGCCGCGAGGCCATCTTGTTGGCCTTGCAGGAGGCTGTGGAGCGCGATGTTGCACGCGCGCGGCTGTGGCAGGCCTCCATCTATCGCGGTCAGAAGCTCAAAGAGGCTGCGGGCAAGCAGGTTCAGTGGCTTTTGAACCACGACTCGACCCAATCGGCCCACTGGCTGGAGGCGGCCAGGTACTACGGCTGGCGTCAGTTCAGGGTCAAGCATGAGCAGGCGCTCAAGAAGGCGCTGGAGCTTGACCCCAACGATTGCTACACCGCCGATCTGCTCTACGACGTGTGGGCAGGGCGCGATTACCACCCAGAGCCGCAGGACTTTGCGCCCATGGCGTCCTGTCGTCAGCTCCGCTCGCGCTACCACAACACCATGTTGACGCGCCGTGGAGAGTACGCGCGGTACATGGAAGGGGTGGCGTTGAAGGTCAAGCGTCGTCCCGACATCGCGGGGCGCTGGTTGGACTGGGCCAAGGGGGCCAGGCAGCACCAGAGCGTCGAGGCCGCGATGGAGATCCTCAAAGAGGGGCTCAAGCACCACAGGCACAACACTGATCTGGTGTTGGCGCTGGCGGGTTTGCTGGAGCACACCGGGGACAGGGACGGCGCGCGGCGCATCATGCAAGAGGCGGTGGATGCCCGTCCCTGGGCGACCTCGCTCCACGAGCGTTTGGCGCTGATGGAGGGCACGCTGCCGTTGGAGGACTTGTTGGCCGACGGTCAGCAGGCGATCAAGGACTTTGAGGCGCGCCCGTTGGATTTGAAGGCCTCGGCGGTCTACGTCCTGGATTATATGGCGCGGCGCTACTACCAGGACGGCACCAGCGCCGAGGTCACCCATCTGGTCACCAAGGTGCTGGGCAAAGAGGGGATCAACGATCACGGCGAGGTGTCGTTTCCAAGGAACACGACCCCGATCTTGATTCGGACGATCAAGCAAAACGGCGAGGTGATCGAGGCGCGCTTTCAGAAGGGCAAGTCTACGGTGTCGATGCCGTCGTTGGATGTGGGGGATTACATCGAGGTGGCCTATTTGAAGTTCAATGGCCGCACGGTGACCCAGCAGGGGGCGTTTGTGGGCCCCTCGTTCTATTTTCAGATGACCGAGATCGCCTCGGCCCGCTCGGAGTTGATTTTGGAGGTGCCCGAGGCCTGGGATCCGCAGGTGGTGCCGCGCAACGACGCCCCCGAGGCCCAGGTGTCGACGCAAAATGGATTGAGGCGCTACCGCTTTGTGCAGCGAGACTCGATCCAGCCCATCCCCGAGCCCAACGCGGTGCCCAAGCCCGAGTTTTTGCCCCACGTGGAGTTCACCCACCGCTACACCTGGCAGGAGGCCCACCGCAGCTATCAGGACAGCCTGGCGGGCGCGGTGGCGCTGACGCCTTTGCTCAGGGCGCGCGCGGCCGAGGTGACCGAGGGGATCGAGGATCCTTCCGCCAAGGTTCGGGCGCTTTTTGATTACGTCACCGAGCACGTGCGCGAAAAATCCATGCAGAGCATCTCTCAGCCTGCGGCGCACATCGAAGAGTTGGGGGCAGGCAACCCGGTGGTCTTGCTCAAGGTCTTGCTCAAGGCCGTGGGGATTGATTCGGAGGTGATGATGATCCAGAGCGGGCTGGTGGATCCCTTTGAGGGGCCGATTCCGGACATGAACCGCTATGGTTTGATGGCGCTCAAGGTCACGGTGGGGGAGAAGGCGCCGCTGTGGTTGCTGCCCAACAGCCGGTGGGCGCCCTACGATCTCTTGCCCGACCTTTTCCACGAGCAGCCGGCGCTGAGCATCGAGCCGGGGGCGGCGTTTAAGACGGTGCAGACCCCTGGCTATGACCCTGAGTTGTCGGTGGAGACGGTGTCGTTCAAGGCGCAGTTGGATGAGAAGGGCGGCCTTTCGGGGACGGTGTCGTTGGTGTTGAACGGCTTTCCGGCCTCGGGTTTTCGCAATTTCCTGACCAAGAATGTGGTGGCGCCCGACAAGCGGCGTAAATTCTTTGAAAAGCTCCTCAATGGCGACATCAGCGGTGCCGAACTTGTGGAGTACAACATCGATGGGTTGGACAAGCGCGATGGGAAGTTGGTGCTGGAGATGCGTTTTAAGCGGCCGGGCTACGCACGGCGCGACGCTGATGGTACCCTGCTCATTGAGGACCGCTACGAGATGCCCGACATTACGCGTCGGTATGGGCGCCTGCCCAGCCGCACGATCCCGATGATGATCACGCGCTCGACCAACCTTAAAGTGTTGGTGGAGGTGTCGGGTCCAGAAGGAATGCGGGTCGAAGGGCCAGGGGGTGACGATGAGGTGGAATATCTGTCGCCGTTTGGCAGCTATGTCCGGACAGCCAGCCGCAAGGGCAGTGTGTTGAAGTTTACCCAGCGGCTGAAATTGATGCCCCAGCGCATCGACACCACGCAGTATCCCGAGTTTGTGTCCTGGAGCGGTGAGATTGACCGCGCCACGTATGTTCGGATCGTGATGCGGCCCGACGGAGCGCAGTAGAGACAGATGAGCGCAAGCAAGAAGCAGGACTTTTACCAGATCCCGACCATCATCTCTGGTTTGCGGGGTCAGGCGCGAGCGCGCCTGATGCACGAGGTGGTGATCTGCGCCGTGGCGGCGTCGCTCCTGGCGCTGGCCGCTGGCGTGGCGCTCTTTGCCTTTGCCCACCCGGCGCTGTGGCTGCGCCTGTTGGTCCTGGCGGCGTGGTTGGGGTCGGTGGTGGGGCTGTCGGTGTGGCGCCTGCGCGGTCCGCTGGGCCAGCTTAAGACGCTGCGGGACGTGGGTTCAGTCATTG
>CAKZKQ010000442.1 GCA_937123825.1 uncultured Pseudomonadota bacterium | reverse complement strand
AAAGCCTCACAAGGCTTCGCCACCCCCCACCTTCGCCCCCAAAAAACGAACCAATTTCGACGAAATGCCCAACTCGTACCGGCGAAGCCAAGAACCCAACCCATCGCAAATGCCATCAGGGAGCGCAGCGACCGCACCAAAAGGGAGCCAAGCGAAGCGCGGCGACCGAACCACAAGCAAGCGCAGCGCCGCGAACCGAAAGCGCAGCGAACCGCTCTCTCGCTATGCGAGAGAGCCAACAATGTGTTAGTGTTGGCCTTTGCAGGGAAATGGTTTCACTGTTCAGTTCTTTAAGGGCAATAGCACATGCGTATCGGCATCTTCTCTGACGTCCATAGCAACCTGGAAGCGCTCAAAGCCATCCAGGAAGCCTACAAAGGCGAAAACATCGACATGTTTGTTTGCTTGGGTGACGTCGTCGGTTATGGCGCCAACCCCAACAAATGCTGCGACATCGTCAAAGAGATGGTCTCGCACACCGTGCTGGGCAACCATGACGCCGCGGTCTCTGACCGCATGGACTACGCTTACTACTACGACGCGGCGCGCAACGCCCTCGACTGGCACCGAAACGCCATCACCGAGGAAAACTACGCCTGGCTGCGCACGCTGCCCTACCGCGAAGACGGCGTCGACATGACCTTCTGCCACGGTTCACCCAAGAACCTGGAGGCCTTCGACTACATCTTCACCACCGCCCAGGCCGAAACGCTCCTCGAAGAGTACGACGACCTGTGCAAGGTCACCTTCATCGGCCACTCGCACCTGACCAAGGCCTTCAGCCTCAACTACGATCAGGCCCTCGAAGTCGGCCCGCCCACCATCAAGCTCGAAGAAGGCCACAAGTACATCGTCACCGTCGGCAGCGTCGGACAGCCCCGCGACAACGACAACCGCGCCTGCTGCACCATCTACGACACCGACGCCGGCACCATCACCTACAAGCGCGTGCGCTACAACATCACCAGCGCCGCCCGCAAAATCTTTGACTCGGACCTCTCGAGCGACTTCGGCAAACGCCTCTTCTTTGGCGTCTGAGCCACACACCCACACCAAAACACAACCCACACAGCGCACCGGGCACACCGGCGCGCACACCTCTGCCTCGCCTTGGACCGCACCAAGACTTGCCACACCCACGGTCCTCTGTTAGTCCTGAACCCGGTTCTGACGCTTATGACCGATATGAGAGGAGATCCCGGATGGTCACCGCGCATATGACAAAGATGGCGGCCGTGGGCGCCCTGCTGGCCACTTTCGCCGCATCGCCCGCCGCGCTCGCCGATGAGAACGACTTCCAACTGCGCCGCCTGGCCGAACGCAGCGAAGTCACCGTCCTCGATCCCGTCACCGGCGTCCCCACCACGCGCTTCAACGCCGTCCCCGATGAAGCCGCCTTCAAGGCCCTGAGCCTCGAACTGGGACAGGTCCTCGGACCCAAATTCCTGGCACCGGCCGAAACCCTCGGACAAGCTGGCTTCGATCTCGGCGTCGACATCAGCCTCAGCACCGTCGATGGCACCGGCGCACACTGGCGCGCTCTCAACGGCGGCGGCACCGACAACTTCGTCACCGGACAACTCCACCTGCGCAAGGGCCTGCCCTTTAGCTTCGAAGTCGGCGCCACACTCGGGCACCTCTTCAACTCCGAGATGTTCCTCGTCGGCACCGAACTGAAGTTCTCCCTCAACGAGGGCTTCGTCTACCTGCCCGACATCGCCGTCCGAGGCACCTTCAACACCCTCGTCGGTGCCCCAGACATGAATCTGGCCACCACCGGCTTCGACATCTCCATCTCCAAGGCCTTTGGCGTCGTCGGCGCCATGAGCCTCACCCCGTACCTGGGCTACAATCAGCTCATCATCATCTCGTCGTCGCGCCTGCTGGACGTCTCACCCGAAGACCCCACGCAGCCCACCATCAACGAGATGACCGGTGAACTCGACTTCCAACCCGAATTTGTCTTTGGCACAGAAGTCCAGACCGTCAACCGCTTCTTTGTCGGCACACGGCTCATCTTTGGCGTCCTCAACCTCACCCTCGAAGGCGCCTTCTCTGGGGAAGTTCAGACCTACAGCGGAAGGGTCGGGTTCGACTTCTGACGCGACGCCATCCCCTGGCGCTGGCCCTGGCGCTTGACCTCTTCACCCATCCGCGCCATCTGCTGCGTCAAACCCTTGATCTGACGCTCCAGCCGACCCATGCGCTGCTCCATGCGCACCATCACCTCAAAAATGTCCTCAAGGCGAAGCTCTGAGTTCGGATCCCAACTCGTGTAGCGCGGCTGGTGCAACTCACCGTAAGCCTCGTAGCGCTCGTACGGGCCGTCGTAACGGCTGCTGGGCGAGGTCTGCGGGTCCGGCTCGTCGCTCTTGCGCGGGGTCAGACGGGAAAAAATCTCGCCGCCGCTCTGGATGATGCTCCGCAGCGCCACCAACGGCAGCACGCTCTTCTGGTTGGGCTTCTTCTGATCCTCGTAGATGATCTGCGTCAGCGTCACGCTGGTCAGATCCTCACCCGTGCGGTTGTCCACAATCCGCAAGTCTTCGCCGTCCTTGACCATGTCGGCGATCTCTTCGAGCGTCACATAACAACTGTGCTCCGTGTCGTAGAGCTTGCGGTTGGCGTAACGCTTGATGAGCTTGGGGCCCTGGGGCTTGATGCTGTGGACCATGGAGGGGCTCCTGGAAGGGCGCTGCGTTGCGTCGGGGAGCGGTACAGATATGCAACGACGTCAAATAACCAGCGTGGCAGGTGTAGTCCATCACCCACCCACGGTCAAGACACACACCCTCTTACACACCCCAATCAAATATCCGAATCTCACCAATTGCCCTCAACTTGACACTTCAACGCGCATGTTCCTATAGTGCGCCGCTTTATAGTGTTGGTTTTCGGGCTCGCCTAGCCTCTTTGATGGCGCCTGAAACCCTGCCAGAGACACTCTGGGTTCAATTGGATTGAGAATGAAATGACGGGCCGCACCGGGCCCGGCTTAAGAAGCCATCCAACAACACAACCGGATGCCTTCATAGGTACATGCAGGAGCCAGATAGACAATGCCGCGCGACTACCTGTTCACTTCCGAATCGGTCACCGAAGGTCACCCCGACAAGATGGCCGACCAGATCTCCGACTCCGTCCTCGACGCTCTGCTGGCCCAGGACCCCCGCTCCAAGGTCGCCTGCGAGACGTTCCTCAACACGGGCTTCGCCATGATCGGCGGCGAGATCACCACCAACGCGCAGGTGGACTACCCCCAGATTGTGCGGGAGACCATCCGCGGCATTGGCTACGACAGCTCCGAGAAGGGCTTTGACTGCGACACCTGCGCCGTCTTCGTCTCCCTCGACAAGCAGTCCCCCGACATCGCCCAGGGCGTCATCACCGACATGGGCGTGGTGGCCGAGCAGGGCGCCGGCGACCAGGGCATGATGTTTGGCTACGCGTGCAACGAGACCGCCGCGCTGATGCCCATGGCCATCGACTTCTCCCACAAGCTCACCAAGCGCCTCTCCGAGGTCCGCAAGGACGGCACCCTGCCCTTCCTGCGCCCCGACGGCAAGGCCCAGGTCACCGTCCGCTACGTGGACGGCAAGCCCGTCGCCGTGGACACCGTCGTCGTCTCCAGCCAGCACGCCGACAGCGTCACCACCGAGCAACTGCGCGAAGCCATCGCCGAGCACGTCATCAAGCCCGTCATCCCCGAGTCGCTGCGCGCCAACGACATCAAGTTCCACATCAACCCCACCGGGCGCTTCGTCATCGGCGGCCCCATGGGTGACTCCGGCCTGACCGGCCGCAAGATCATCGTCGACACCTACGGCGGCATGGGCCGTCACGGTGGTGGCGCCTTCTCCGGCAAAGACCCCAGCAAGGTCGACCGCTCCGCCGCATACATGGCCCGCTACGCCGCCAAAAACGTCGTCGCCGCTGGCCTGGCCGAGCGCTGCGAGATCCAACTGGCCTACGCCATCGGCGTCGCCGACCCCGTCTCCGTCATGGCCGAGACCTTCGGCACCAGCACCGTCTCCGAGGAAGAGATCGAAAAGCGCGTCAAGGCCGTCTTCAACTTCAAGCCTGCCGCCCTCATCGAGCACCTCAACCTCCTGCGCCCCATCTACAAAGCCAGCGCCGCCTACGGCCACTTCGGCCGCGATGAGTTCCCGTGGGAGGCCACCGACATGGTCGAGGCCCTCAAAGGATGAACCACTCCGTCACGCAGGCCCTTGTCGCGCTCTCGCTGGCGGCGTGCTGCTTCACTGCCGCACCCGCCGCGTTGCACGCACAACAAGAAACGCAGCCTCCCGCCGCCGCCGACCCCAAACAACAAGAGGACATCGACGCACTGCTCGACTTCCTCGACGACTGGGATGGCGACGCCGAACGGCTGATGAAGTTCCTGCGCCGGACTTTTGACACCCCTGAAGAACTCCAGGCCATCTATGAGCTGCTGCCCGATGACGTCAAAGTCCAGGTCGACAAATACGTCGAACACTGGAGCTTTGAAGGCGGCATCGGCATCTACGGCGGCTTCGCCACACCCTTTGGCGACGGCGACGGACAGGGACTCTTTCGACTGAGCCTCTCGGGCGGCATCGTCTGGCCCGTGGGCGACTTCGATGTCCCCATCTACTACGTCTTCACCGACATCCCCTCGCCCTCCGCCTGGGGCTTCCAGGTCCACGCCCACACCGACAACTTTGACGCCCTCACCGGGGCCGTCACCGCGCACTGGGGCGGCAGCTACTTTGGCTGGAGCCCCTACGTCGACATCGGCCCCACCGCCAAATTCGACTTTGACGGCGACCTGGCCGCTGGCGCGCGCTTCGACGTCGGCTACGGCAACATCCTCATCCAGGGCTTCGCCCAGACCGAGTTCTTCTTCGACGACGCCAGCACCTTCACCGCCGTCTTCGGCGTCCGCATCCCCTGGCTCCTCTTCACGCTCTTCTGAGATTCCCCTCAGACCCTATGGGGGCTGCCGCCCCATAGGCGCCAAATTAAGGTTCACGAGCAAGCCCACAAGTCTCAAAAAACGAGATAGAGT